>DHHR01000030.1 GCA_002403385.1 Syntrophaceae bacterium UBA4767
GGACAGGCTGAACAAATCATCAAGGAACGGCAGGCAGTTCTGAACGCTGCCTTTATACAACATCCTGAGCGGTTCAAGGGGAAAATGCCAAAGCCAATGGCCCTTCCTCCGGCCGTCTGGATCAACAAACCGGCGCTTCCAAAAAGCGATCCGGCGGTACACTAAATTTTTGTCGGAGGTGTCTCATTTCCATTGACAAGTTCCGGCGATGGACTCGTAAAAAGTCCCAATTGTCACCCTGAGCTTGTCGAAGGGTGAACATAAATAATTGATATTACGTCATGGTTCGACAGAGCCTGTCCTGAGCCAGCCGAAGGGCTCACCATGACAAAACCCGCGAATTTTGACTTTTTACGATTTTGTCAAAAGTTATTTTTGTAAAAACAAATGGGCATAAACTTTCGCGTTTCCTATCATGTTAGCGATAAGACAATTTTCGTTTGGTTGATGGGCTGTTTGGGTTACCTTGGACCATACTGCAACAGGATAGCCTTTGCAGCGCAAAAAAGCGGCAATGGTGCCGGCGCCAACGCCTCCCGGCACGGCTTCCACCGAATAAACATCTCTAATGGCCTCCTGAAGAGCGGAAACCACCGGGGCATTGTGCAACGTAGGAGAAGGGGCTTGGATTTTCTGGACAGGCGTTATTTCCACCGTTACATCAAAAGCAGCTTGAATGGCATCGGCCACGCATCTGATTCTGTCCATAAGGTTGGAGAGAGAATATTGGGGCAGGACTCTACAGTCCATATAGAAAATATCCTCTCCGGGTATCGTATTTATGTTAGGGATGTTAGCTTCCTTTTTAGTGGGTTGAAAGGTAGATATAGGCGGATCATAAAGGCTATCGTAAGCGTTAAACTCGTGAGGAAGGTTGCTTAATTCCACTACCAGGTGTGATGCCGCTAAAAAAGCATTCCTTCCCGAAGAGGGGCGACTGCCGTGGCTTTGTTTGCCAATCGTTTTGAAACGAAGCCAAAGCATACTTTTTTCTGCAATTTCAATGAGGCTTCCTTCTTCATTGCCGGAGTCCGGAACTACAATAATATCGTTCTTTTTAAAGGGGTTCATTTCATGCACAAGCACGGAAGATAAGCCGTATTGGCTGGATGTCTCTTCGTCGGCTACAAAAGCCAGTCCTAGTGATTTTTCTGGGGTAATGCCCTCGTCCAGAAAGGCCTTCGCAGCAAATATAGAGGCCACCATGTCTTGCTGGTTATCCTCAACGCCTCTTCCATAAATTCTACCCTCTTTTATATACGCCTCAAAGGGATTATGATGCCAAAAGCTCAACTCCCCTGCGGGAACAATATCCATATGGGTAAGGATCCAAACCGTTTGACTCTCAGCCTTGCCGGGAATCCTTAAAACAAGGTTTGGGCGGACGCCGGAGGGAACCCTTTCATCGGGAGCATCAAGTTGTTCAATTTTTTCAAACCCCATACTCTTAAGTGTGGAAAAAAGAAAGCGAGCTTTTTCATATTCACCACTGCCGCCGCTGTCAGGAGAGATGGCGGGAATGGATGTAAGGTCAAATTGCAACCGGACCATGTCTTTTTGATAATGTTCGATACGTTTGCAAATTATCTTAAATAGTTCTTCATTGATAATCATAGAGGCCCTTTCGATGGTTTGTATTTTCTTGGTGTTAATAAAGAGTTTTTAAACTTGATTATCGCTTATCACGCTTTTCTCGGCGCCCACAGTATGCAAAGCTTTCATTAAGGATAGCGTCAGAAATCTGTAAATCAAAACACACGGCGATGAAGCCCGCTTTCATGGAGGATGGTGGTTGCGATTTCCTCAACAGACATGTAGGAAATATTCAGGAAAGGGATCTGTTCAGACGCATAAAGGGATTCTACAGATTTCACCTCATGCTGGCACTGACTGAGGGATGCATAACGGCTATCCGGTCTTCTTTCGGAACGAATGACATGCAACCGTTCCGGATTGATGCTAAGGCCATACAGTTTTTTCCTGTATGGAAGCAAAAGAGCTGGCATCCGAATAGGTGTCTTTGCGATGTCTTCTTCCGTTAGGGGGTAATTTGCGGCATAGACACCGAACTGCAATGCCAAATAAAGACAAGTGGGTGTTTTCCCTGTGCGGGAAACACCTATCAGAACCACGTCAGCCCGGTTATAATATTTTGTCGTCATGCCATCGTCATTGTTCAGAGCGTAATTAACCGCATCTATTCTCAGATGGTATGTTTTGTCATTGACAATGCCATGATAGCGTCCAATTGCGTGAGATGATTCCATATGTAGCTCATTCTCGAGGCGGCCAATGAACGTATCAAAAAAATCGAATATGATGGCATCGCTGTTCATAATCCGCTGGCGTATTTCCGTGTTTATCAGGGTACTGAAAACTATAGGCCGTTTTCTTGTTTTTTTTGCCGTGTTATTGATTTGTATGACGGCGCCTTCCGCCTTCCACACATTGTCGATAAATGGAAGGGTAACCTTGTCGAACTGCATGTGATCAAACTGGGAAAGGAGGCTTTGACCGAGGGTTTCAGCAGTTATGGCTGTGCTGTCGGAAATAAAGAAGGCCACGCGTCTTGAAGTCATTTCGGATTCTCAATTTATGTAAACTTAAATACCGTAGCTTTTCAAGGCAATTTCTATCACGAAATGATTATGATATTCAATGGCTAAATTTCCATAGATTCGCAACTTAAGTTATACCTTGAATAAATTCAGTGGATATATTAACATATTTAGATAACTCTCCCGAAGAGAGACCTTTGAATTTGTGATTAAATCGCCTTGCCGTCATTCCGTGCTTGACTTGAGCCTGCCCCGTACTCGATACGGGGGAATCCAGTGTTTTCAAGCCGTTATAGATTCCGCCCCGATTTTCATCGGGGTGACGCGTCGGAATGACGTGAGAGGCCGTTTTTCAAAGGTCCCGAAGAGTGGACAAGAGAGCACATAAAAATGAGCCTGTTGATGTTGCAAAAGAAAATTCGCGAGTTGCTTAAGGAAAAACATGCCATTTTATTGGCGCATTACTATCAGCGCAATGAAATTCAGGAAATTGCCGATATCCTGGGTGATTCGCTGGCCCTGAGTATGGAGGCGGCAAAAACAGATGCCGAGATCATAGTTTTTGCCGGGGTTCACTTTATGGCGGAAAGCGCCGCCATTTTATCTCCCAATAAGACCGTCCTTTTGCCAAAACTGGAGGCAGGTTGTCCGCTGGCTGATACAATTACCTTAGAACAGATGCAGATGGCAAAGAAAGAACACCCCGATGCGACGGTAGTGACTTACATCAATTCATCGGCGGCTATTAAGGCGCACAGCGATGTTTGCTGTACATCGAGCAATGCCCTAACGGTGGTCAACGCGTTAAAGGATGCAAAAAAAATTCTGATGATTCCCGATGGGAACCTAGCCCGTTATGTTGCCGCTTCCGCCGATAAAGAGATTATAGCATGGAATGGCTATTGCCCCGTTCACCAGGTCCTAACGGAGGGAGATGTTAAACAGGCAAGGACAAAATATCCTTATGCGCTCTTTGCCGCACATCCGGAATGTTCGCCGGCTGTTTTATCGGCGGCGGATTTTGTGGGAAGCACGAGCGCCATCCTAAAATATGCCCAAAAAGCCGATGTCAGGGAAATTATTGTGGGTACGGAAATGGGCATCTTGTGCCAGCTGGAAAAACACAATCCACAGAAAGTATTTATTCCTGCGTCGAAAAAAATGCTCTGTGAAACGATGAAAAAAATCACCCTGAATGATATTTGGGATGCTTTGTTGGAAATGAAGCATGTCATTAAGGTGCCGGAGGATATAAGAATCCCCGCAAAGAAGGCCTTGGACAGAATGCTTGAGATATCATGATTTGCATTTTAAAAGACGCAACGAGAGCTGTTTATAGGTGAAAAAGATTGTAAGCAAAAAGGAGTACTTGGTTGATTCGGTTTTCCGCGACTTCTTTAAGCTGATTGACCAGCGAGAAAAAATCCATATCAGCGGCCTTAAAGGTTCGGCAAAGTCACTTTTTGTATCCATTCTCTTCCGCAAAATTGAAAATACCTTGCTCATCGTATGTCCCACGGAGAAGGAAGCGAGGAATATCCATCAGGATGTTTCCTTCTTTGCCGGAGATGAGCGCGCATTTTTGTACTTGCCGTGGGAGAGCCTCTCCACAGACATGTTTGCCTTTCAGCAGGAAGTTGAGATGTTGCGGATGGAAGGGCTGTGCCGTTTATGGAACGGCGAACCTATGATTATTATTGCTCCGGTAAAAGCTCTGATGCAGAAGGTTATACCGAAACAGGTTTTTGAAGATTATATAGAAATGTTTTCTGTAGGGGATACGGTGGATCGGGATGCTGTGGTGTCAAAACTTACCGAAGGAGGCTACCTACGCGCAAGTCTTGTGGAGGGGAAAGGGGAATTTTCCGTAAGAGGGCATATCATTGATATCTTTCCTTCCGCATCACGCAGTCCTTACAGAATGGAGTTTGTTGGAGACGAAATTGAATCCATCCGACAGTTTGATGTCAGTTCACAGCGATCCTCCATGGCGGTATCTGAATTTGTTCTCACTCCGGCAAGAGAAGTTATCCTGTCTCCGGCAAGGCGGGCCCGGGCAATCGCTAATATCAGAGTTCAGGCCAATGAAATGGAGCTGCCGAGACAAACGAGGGAGCGGCTGACCGACACGCTCATGAATGGCCTTGTATCTTCCGTCAATCCATTGTTTTTGTCTCTGTTTTATGAGAGATTTTCCGAGGCGTCGGCAAGTAAAGAGCCTCTCGGAACGATCTTCGACTATATCCCATCTAAGACAATTCTTGTGTTCAATGACAAGCCGGCCATTTGGAGCGCCTACAAAAGCATCTCAAATCAGATAGATCAGTTTCTCCATAAAGCCTATGGCGAACGGAAAATTTATCCGGAAAGGCGTCGATCCTATCTTGATGAGAAAGAACTTCAGGGGTACTGTGAGGCCTTTAGACAGATTGATATCGAAGCATTAGCCATGGGCTTGGACGAGGTCTCGCAAGAAGAGAACTCGTCTGCGGTGGGGGTGAAGTTTGCTGTAGAAACAGACATGGGGTTCAAAGAGACGCTAAAGAGCCACGCTGAACAAGAGGGCATATTGAGCCCCATTGTTGAAAAAATCAAGCGCTGGACGTCCGAAGGAAATCTGGTGATCTTTTTGTGTGGCGGCCATGAGGAAATGCTCAGAATGGCTCATTTGATGGAACAGTACAGGCTTTCCGTCAAGCTAAACGGCGCCTCTTCATTCCTTGATGATATTGATGGACACGACGGCATGGGAAGGTTAATCCTTAAAGAGGGTAGAATTACGGAAGGTTTTTATTTCCCTCTGCTTGGTTTAGTGGCAATCAGCGAAGAGCAGCTTTTCGGAAGGAAGGTCATCCGAAAAAGCATAAGGCCCTCTCGGGTCGGATACTTCCTTAAGTCTTTCGGCGAGCTAAAAGAGGGGGATCCTGTGGTTCATACCGAGCATGGAATCGGTCTGTATCGAGGTCTCAAGAAGTTGGGCATTGCCGGGATGGAGGGGGATTTCCTTGTCGTGGAATACTTGGAAGGGGATAGACTCTACATTCCGGTTGATCGTCTGAATATGATTCAGCGTTATATAGGGCCGGAAGGATATGTCCCCAGAATAGACAAGTTGGGAGGTTCATCGTGGGAAACGGTGAAGGAACGGGTAAAAAGATCTATTTGCGAGGTTGCCGAAGAATTGGTTTCGATCTATGCCTCACGCGAGGTTATGGACAGGCCAGCATACTCAGCCCCAGACCGCATCTATGAGGAATTTTGTTCGGGATTTGAGTACGAAGAAACCCCCGATCAGACAAGGGCCATTGAAGACATTCATCTGGACATGAACAGCGCAAAACCAATGGATCGGCTGATTTGCGGGGATGCTGGTTTCGGAAAAACGGAGGTAGCTCTGCGGGCCTCCTTCCGCGCCGCCATGGATGGCAAACAGGTTGCCATTTTAGCGCCCACGACGATTCTTGCCGAGCAGCACTATCGTACATTTACCCAGCGATTGAATGATTATCCGCTTCGTGTGGAAACTCTTAACCGTTTGAAAACAAAGGCGGAGCAGCACAGAATTGTCTCAGGCATTAAAAACGGATTTGTGGATATTGTTATCGGCACCCATAGGATTCTTCAGAAGGATGTCATCTTTAAGGAGTTGGGGCTGGTTATCATTGATGAGGAACAACGGTTCGGGGTTAGCCACAAGGAAAAATTAAAGAAATTAAGAGCGCTGGTAGATGTGTTGACCCTGACGGCCACACCCATTCCGCGGACACTGCATCTATCCTTAATTGGTATTCGGGATTTATCTATTATCAATACGCCACCGGAAGATCGCCTGCCCGTTAAAACCTATGTGGTTGAATTCAGCGAAGATGTTATCCGTGAAGCCATTCAGAAAGAGCTCGACAGGAACGGCCAGATATTCTTCGTCCATGACAGAATAAAATCGATCTATTCCGTAGCCAGATTTATCGAGAGACTTTTCCCTAATATCTCTGTCGGCGTTGTTCACGGACGTATGCACGCGAAAGAAATTGAAGATGCCATGGCAAAGTTTGTCAGAAAAAATTATAATATTTTAATTTGCACCACGATCGTAGGCGCCGGCTTGGATATACCTACAGCCAATACGATCATTATCAACCGCGCGGATCGCTTTGGTCTTGCGCAATTGTATCAATTGAGAGGAAGGGTTGGCCGCTCGAAAGAAGAGGCTCACGCATACCTCTTGGTTCCCAAGGGGCTGATGCTCTCGCGGGATGCCCAGCGGCGGCTTCAGGTGATCATGGATTTTTCCGAACCTGGCTCCGGATTTCGGATAGCGTCAAATGACCTTGAGATCAGGGGCGCCGGCAATCTTTTGGGCGTATCCCAATCAGGACATATTTCTGCGGTTGGTTATGAGCTTTACACGGAATTGATGGAAAAGGCAATTAATGAAATAAGGGAGACGAAGGTTCCTGATAGGGAGGTAAAGCCGGAAATTCATCTGGGCATCAAGGCCTTTATTCCCGAGGATTATATGGAAGATGTAACCGAACGGCTGATCATGTATAAGCGGCTTTCCATGGCATCTTCGGATGATGAACTCTCCGAAATGAAAAAAGAGCTTCTTGACTGTTATGGCGCTTTACCCCATGAAGTTGAAAATCTTATTGAGGTCATCAGCATTCGTAATCTTTTAAAAGAAATCAAGGGGGAAAAAATGAGTTATGACGGGAAAAATCTGTCCATCTCTTTTTCTCCGCAAAGCCCTGTGGAGCCGATGAAGATGCTGGAACTATCCCGTCGGCAGTTTACGGGCTTAAAGTTAACCCCTGATTTTAGATTAGACGTTCCCATGCCAGTGCTTGGTGAAGATGAGGAGATTGTTCATATAAAGGGCCTGCTTGATGCCCTTGTCCACTGAATCTGATTTTATGAATTTCCATAATTAAATTAGGGGTGAACAAACATATGATGAAAAGAACATTAAAGACATTTATTCTGATTTTTGTTGCTGGACTTTTATTCCCTGTTTGGGCGCCTGCCTATACTGCCGATCGGATTGTTGCCGTCGTAAACAATGAGATTATCACCATGCGCGAGCTGGAAGAAGCTTTTGGCCCTTTTCGTAAAAACATAGAAAAATCTTATCAGGGACAAGATATAGATAAAGTGGTGGCAGAAAACAGAACGGTTATGTTAAACAGCATGATTGACAGCATGCTGATAGAGCAAGAAGCCAGAAAAGCGGGCATTGTGGTCAAGGATGAGGATGTTATGGAGTCGCTCAAGGATATGCTTCGAAACAAGGGATTAAAAATGGAAGAATTTATAAAGAGGCTTGCCGCCGACGGGATAACTTTTGACGGTTATAAGAAGGAAATCAGACAACAGTTGATGCGAATGCGGGTCGTCAGGCGGGAAATCGGTTCGAAAATTGCCGTGCTGGAAGAAGAAATCGGGGATTATTACCGCGATCACCGGGACATTTACGAGGGCAAGGAGGCAGTCAGAATCAAACAGATCCTCCTTCTCTACCCCGACAATGCTGGCGAAAGCAAAAAAAAAGAGCTAAGAGCCAAAGCAGATGCGATTCATGAGGCTTTGGAAAAGGGGGAATCATTTGAGCTTTTGGCGTCAAGATATTCCCAGGGGCCTGCCGCGGCAATGGGGGGGGATATAGGTTTTATTGAAAAGGGACTGATGTATCCCGAGGTGGAAGCTGTCGCCTTTAAATTGGGATTGGAGCAGGTAAGTGAAGTTGTGGAATCTCCGGTAGGGCTCCATATTATAAAGGTAATTGATAAAAGAGGCGCCGGCATAAAAACCTTGGAGTCGGTCCGGGAAGAAATTCAGACGAAAATCGAGGAAGAGAAAATGTCCAAGAAGCTCGAAGGTTGGGTTGCAAACATCCGGAAGCGATCTTACATAGATATAAGGCTTTGAGACCTTTGAATTTGTGATTAAATCGCCTTGCCGTCATTCCGTGCTTGACTTGAGCCTGCCCCGTACTCGATACGGGGGAATCCAGTGTTTTCAAGCCGTTATAGATTCCGCCCCGATTTTCATCGGGGTGACGCGTCGGAATGACGTGAGAGGTCGTTTTTCAAAGGTCTCGCTTTAAAATTATTGCCTAATTTATGAAAAACGTATGCCAGGTCATTGTGTTTCATGGACTACATAAGGGTAAAAGGCGCCTCGCAGCACAACTTGAAAGATATCAACATTGATATTCCCCGCAATAAAATGGTGGTTATTACTGGTGTCAGCGGTTCGGGGAAATCATCCCTTGCCTTCGATACTATCTATGCCGAAGGGCAAAGGCGATATGTGGAGTCGCTTTCTACCTACGCCCGTCAGTTTATCGGCCAGATGGACAAGCCCGATGTGGAATCCATCGAAGGACTCTCCCCCGCTATTGCCATTGAGCAAAGAACTGTCGGCCAGAACCCACGGTCAACGGTGGGCACTGTAACGGAAATATACGATTATCTCCGTCTTCTGTTCGCCAGGGTTGGTGTTCCCCATTGTTATCGCTGCGGTCGGGAAATCAAAGCCCAAACTATTGATATGATGGCAAACATCATCCTCGCCCTTCCGGAGAAAACCAAAATAAATCTGTTGTCCCCCGTGGTGAGGGGTAAAAAGGGAGAATTTCAGAAGGAGTTAAAAAAAATAGCCGGAGAGGGTTTCATTCGTCTTCGTATTGACGGTCAGATTCGGGATATCAGCGAAGATATCATTTTAAACAGGAATAAAAAGCACGATATTGATGTGGTCATTGACCGGATTGTAATTAAGGAGGGGATCAGAAAGCGATTAAGAGATGCGCTGGAGATTGCCGCCGGACTTTCAGATGGTCTTGTACGCGTACTGTTAGAGGGTGGTGAAGAAGTCCTCTTCAGCGAGCGATATGGCTGCCCCGATTGCGGCACGGGTCTTCCTGAGTTGGCGCCAAGGATGTTCTCCTTCAACAGTCCATACGGCGCATGCCCGGAATGCGGGGGATTGGGGACAAAGATGTATTTTGATGAAAATCTGGTGGTTCCCGATCCGGAACTTTCTATCAGGGAAGGAGCCATTGTCCCTTGGGCAGGTCGGAATTCCATGCGCTATCACCAGATGCTCGATGTTCTTTCACAGCATTACAATTTTGATATCAATGCCCCGTATAACCAACTGCAGGAGAAAATAAAAAATATTCTTCTTTATGGTTCCGGAGATGAAACGATAAAATTTTATTGGGACAGGGGAAGCCGGCGTCTTTTCTACAACCGCCCGTTTGAAGGTGTAATCCACCAGCTTGACCGGCGCTATCGCGAAACCACCTCCAATGCTGTCAGGATGGATCTTGCCAGATATATCAGCTTGCGGGAATGTCCGGTGTGCCTGGGGGCGCGATTGAAAAAGGAAAGTTTGTCTGTAACCGTGGCGGGCAAAAATATTTACGAGATATGTCAGATGTCGATACGGCAGTGTTTGTCCTTTTTTGAGAAAATTCCTCTTTCTGATCAGGAGATCATCATTGCGGAGAGGATATTAAAGGAAATCAAGGAGAGATTAAGATTTCTGGTAGATGTGGGTTTGGATTATCTTAGCCTCGAACGTTCTGCGGGAACCCTCTCCGGAGGCGAGGGGCAGCGCATCCGCCTGGCGACGCAGATAGGTTCGGGGTTGGTCGGGGTTCTTTACGTGCTTGATGAACCAACCATAGGTCTTCACCAGCGGGATAACAAAAGGCTCATTGCCACATTGAAACGGCTGCGTGATTTGGGAAATACGGTACTGGTGGTTGAACATGACGCCGACATGATGTTGTCTTCCGACGTTATTGTTGATATGGGGCCCGGCGCCGGCCTGGACGGCGGGGAGGTTATTTTTCAGGGAACGCCGGATGAAATATGTCAAGATGATCAATCTCTTACTGGTTTGTATCTTGCGGGTAAGCGCTCGATTCCCATTCCCGAAAAGAGGAGAACGCCGTCAGGGCGTTACATTGTTCTGGAAGGAGCTCATGAGCATAACCTAAAAAATATTGATATCAGAATCCCTGTGGGAGTTTTTTGTGCCATAACAGGTGTTTCCGGCTCCGGCAAAAGCACCATGATAATCGAGACCCTTTACAAGACTATGGCGAAACGCCTGTATCGCCAGCAGGGGGGTATGGGCAAAATAAAGAGGGTTGTGGACCTAGGAGGGGTGGAAAAAGTCATTATGATAAACCAGCAACCTATTGGTCGGACACCCCGCTCCAATCCCGTGACTTACACTGGCGTCTTTTCCCATATACGTGACCTCTTCGCGGGATTGCCTGAATCCCGGGTCAGGGGGTATAGGGTGGGCCGTTTCAGCTTTAATGTCAAGGGAGGGCGATGCGAATCATGCGAGGGAAATGGGTTGATCAAGATTGAAATGCATTTCCTACCCGATGTTTATGTGACATGTGACGCCTGCCATGGAAAGCGCTTTAATCAGGATACCCTTGAAATAAAATACAAGGATAAAAACATTGCCGATATTTTGGATATGACTGTTAATCAGGCTCTTGAATTTTTCGATCACATTCCTGCAATTAAACATAAACTGCGGATGTTGTACGACGTTGGACTGGGTTATATCCGGTTGGGACAATCGGCCACAACCCTGTCAGGCGGAGAAGCCCAGCGGATAAAACTCTCCAGGGAATTGGGCAAAAAAACAGGCGGCAACACACTTTATATCCTGGATGAACCGACTATCGGCCTTCACTTCGCCGATATTCAAAAACTTCTCGATGTGTTGATGAGGTTGGTGGCTATGGGTAACACCGTGGTGGTGATAGAACACAATCTTGATGTCATAAAATGCGCTGACTACATCATTGATCTGGGGCCGGAGGGCGGGCCGGGGGGGGGGCGAATCGTGGCTTCCGGCGCTCCTGAGGAGGTGGCCGAAGTTCCATCTTCTATAACCGGTCAGTTTTTACGCACTGTTCTTATACACAACGTCATAAATAATTGCGCATGAGCGTCATTGTCGAGAGAAAACCCCCAGTGCATGATTCATGGTTCGACAGAGCCTGTCCTGAGCCAGCCGAAGGGCTCACCATGACAGCTCATGTTACCTTGATCTTTTTTTGTCACCCTGAGCTTGTCGAAGGGTGCCGAAGGGCGACATCCCTTTATAAATTTCCATATAAACCGTTTTTTACAATGTAACGGCGGACAGGATCGGGAACCAGATATTTTATGGATTTCCCTTGAGAAACCCTCTGGCGAATATTGCTTGATGAGATGTCTAAAAATGTGACCTCTCGGAAAAAAATGGCATACCTCTCGGAAGCCCTGAAGCCTTGGACCTTTTCGTCATATTGAAACTGTGCGGCGAAATCGGG
This sequence comes from Syntrophaceae bacterium UBA4767, assembly GCA_002403385.1. GTDB lineage: Bacteria > Desulfobacterota > Syntrophia > Syntrophales > UBA4767 > UBA4767. Next base: position 11,911 of record DHHR01000030.1, read on the forward strand.
AGGAACGATTCCTGATAAACCATGGTTTACATAACCGGGCCTGGTCATGATAACGAAGTTGCATAACAGCAAAAGTTTTTCCCAATCACGCCACGTCTGTATGGCATGAAAGGCATCCTGCCCCAGAATCATGTACAGTTCCAGCTCCGAAAGATATTTTTCCAGAAAGTACTCGATCGTTTCCACGGAATAGGATTTCCCTCCCCTTTGATTTTCCACATCGGAAAAAGAAAAACCGGGATTCTCTTCAATGGCGAGTTTAACCATCTGTTCCCGATGATAAAAAGGGGTAATCTGAGCATCTAGTTTGTGTGGCGGCAAGGAAGCGGGAACAAAAATAATCCTGTTCAGATCGAAGATTTCGAGGACTTCCTCAGCGCATCTTAAATGTCCAATGTGGATAGGGTCGAAAGTTCCACCCAATAGACCCCATTTCATGTTCTCACCTGCCCGTTTCCATAAATGATAAATTTTGTTGTGGTTAATTCCTCCAGCCCCATAGGGCCGAAAGCATGCAACTTGGTGGTGCTGATGCCGATTTCGGCGCCCAAGCCCAGTTCAAAACCGTCGCTGAAACGGGTCGACGCATTTACCAAAACCGTTGATGAATTGACCTCGTTTAGAAACCGCTGTGCATTCTGATAGTCTCTGGTAATGATGGATTCTGTGTGGGAGGAGCCGTACCTGCCGATATGGTTGATAGCCTCACTGAGATCCTTTACCACACGGACGGATAAAATGAGATCCAAATATTCTTCATGCCAGTCCTGCTCCGTGGCCTCTTCTATATCCGGGATAACCTCTTTTGTTCGGGAGCACCCTCTGAGCTGCACGCCGGCTTTGCGGAATTTTTCCGCCATTGCCGGCAGAAACTTACGGGCGATGTTTTCGTGAATGAGCAAGGTTTCCATGGCATTGCATACGCCAGGCCGTTGAGTTTTGGCATTCATGCATATTTTAGCCGCCATATCCAGATCGGCTGTCTCATCTACAAAGATATGGCAGACCCCCTTGTAATGTTTGATAACCGGAATTTTGGATTGATTTACAACGGTGCGAATGAGGGCTTCCCCTCCCCGCGGGATGATAAGATCGATATACTGATCCAACTGTAGCATCTCATATACCGCTTCGCGGTCCGTGGTGGGGACGACCTGAATAGATGCTTTGGGGATACCGACCTTTTCTAAAATGTTCTGTAAAATTTCGGCAATGGCGATATTGGAGTGAATGGCTTCCGAACCGCCTCTCAGAATAACCGCATTCCCCGATTTCAGACAAAGCGCTGCCGCATCTGCTGTGACGTTGGGACGCGATTCGTATATGATGCCGATAACACCCAGAGGAATCCTCATGCGACCGACGAGAAGACCGTTTGGGCGCCGCCACATGGAAGTTATTTCGCCTACCGGATCGGGCAGGGCGGCCACCTCGGTCAGTCCCGCGGCAATGCCCTTGATGGTGGCTTCCTTCAGCGTTAAACGGTCTATCATTGCTGAAGAAAGACCCGCCTGCGTTGCGTGTTCAATATCCTTTCGGTTTTCAGCGGTAAGAACAGGGGTTTGCTTGATCAGCTCATCCGCCATGTCAAGCAGGGCTTTGTTCTTTGTGTCAGTCGGGACATTTGCCAGTATCCTGGCGGCGTTTTGAGCGTCTTGGGCAAGTTTTGCTATTTGGTATTTGAAATCCACAGCTATAATCCTTTCACATAAGCGAGACCTTTGAAAAACGGCCCCTCACGTCATTCCGACGCGTCACCCCGATGAAAATCGGGGCGGAATCTATAACGGCTTGAAAACACTGGATTCCCCCGTATCGAGTACGGGGCAGGCTCAAGTCAAGCACGGAATGACGGCAAGGCGATTTAATCACAAATTCAAAGGTCTCCTTTCACATAAGCAATAATGTATCGACAAATGCGTTCTGTCCATATATAAGCCATAATCTTTTATATTTAGAAATCGCAATATGCCTTATGAGAGAACTTCACTGTACATTAAGGTATAAAATAGTGTCAAGCCGATTTGCGTTTTCTTTTCTATTACAACATGAGGGTGACATCCGTTTAGTCGGGGTGGTTCATTCTGTCCACAGAGGGAAGCATGGTTGATGGTATATGCGTGAAGGCGGGAAGGCGGGCTTATGAGATCATTCAGGATGGTGGTTTTGCTCTGGATCGTATCACAACTTATTTTGCGCCCGGCACCGGTCCCCGCTGGCTGATTGCTTCGGGGTTCGACTTAACACTGCTCCAAAATGAGTTGTTGGGTCGTTTAAAACCTGTGATTCTAGTTGGTTCATCGGCAGGGGCATGGCGCTTTGCCGCCTGGCTGCAACCGGAGGCGGCAAACAGTTATTACGCTTTAATGGAAGCTTATATTAACGCCATCTTCAAGAAAACCGACACCCCGAAGATGATTTTGCGTACCCTTTGTAGCATCATCAATGCGTATATAGAAAATGATGCGCTTCCCTTCGCCCTGGCACACAAGAAATATCGGTTGGCGGTTATCACGGCGCGGGCAAGGCATTTGGTTGCTTCCGAGATGAAAATGGCGCAAAAAATAGGCATGGGCTTATGTTTTCTGGCGAATGCCGTCAATCGTTCTTACCTTGATGGCTTTTTTGAGCGGGTTGTATTTTACTATGCTCCAAGACCGCCGTATTTTTGTCTGCACGATGGTTTTAGGGGACGATACATTCCTTTAAGCGAAAGCAATTTTAAATATGCGGCGCTTGCCTCGGGGGCTATTCCGCTGCTTGTAGCGGGTGTCAGAGATATTTTTGGCGCGCCCAGGGGCATTTATCGGGATGGAGGAATGGTTGATTATCATTTAAGTCAGGTATATACGTCAGACGCGGATGAAGTGACCCTTTTTTCCCATCATCAGGAAAGAATCATTCCCGGCTGGCTGGATAAGAGGTTAAATTATCGCATGGTTCCAGAAAATATTCTGGACAATGTTTTGATGGTTTACCCTTCGAAAGGGTTTGTGGATCGATTGCCCGGAGGAAAAATTCCTGATCGGGATGATTATACAACCTTTATGGATGAACCTGCCAAGAGAATTAAGAACTGGTGGCGGGCGGTTGAGCTCTCTGCCCCGCTGGGGGAGGAGTTTTTGGAACTGGTGGAGAGCGGGAAATTAAGAGATGTAGTGAAAAAAATGTGACCTTGGGAGGCGGAAAGTTGTCTATAGAAGGGCAGTTTAAACATAAAATAGGGCAGTTAAAGGGGCTTTTGAAAAGTTGTGTGCTCTGTCCCCGGCGGTGCCAGGTTGATAGGACAAAAGGCGAGAGGGGCTTTTGTTGTCTTTCCGATAGGATTATGGTGGACTGCGCTACTGCTCATCACGGGGAAGAACCTCCTTTTTCTGGTATCTATGGTGCAGGAACCATCTTTTTTTCTTCATGTAACCTCAGATGCGTTTATTGTCAGAATTATCAAATCAGCCATGGCCCAACCGGTGAATACATAAGCGAAAGGGCGCTTGCTCAAATGATGCTGAATCTGCAAAATCAGCGCTGTCATAATATCGATTTGGTCACTCCGACACCTCAGATGCCCCAGATTATGGAAGCCCTTTGCGAGGCCCGCCAGGAGGGATTGAAGGTGCCGGCCATTTATAATTGCGGTGGGTATGAGAGTCCGGAAATTATTCGCTATCTTGATGGGATGATTGAAATATATCTTCCCGATTTTAAATATGGGATAAGTGAAGAGGGATTTGAATTGTCAGATGCCAAGGACTATCCGCAATTTGCTGTTGCTTCAATTGTGGAGATGGTAAGACAGGTAGGCGACGGCCTGGAAACGAACAATGGAATAGCAGTGAAAGGCATCATTATCCGTCATCTTGTATTGCCGGGAAGGTTGTCAAACAGCATAGAAGTCCTTAAGTTGATCAAAAAACATATTTCCACTTCCATCACGATCGCTATTATGTCACAATATACGCCGATCCCCGCTGTTGCGCACCATCCCGAACTAGGCAGGAGACTTACACGGCAAGAATATAACACTGTGGTCGAGGAGGCTCTGGAGATGGGATTTGAAAATCTTATTATTCAGAGGGTTGATGAGAAAACACTGATACCTAACTTCAGACAGGAAGCTCCCTTTGATTGGCGCGGGTAAAATCATGAATGAGGGTGGTTTGGCATTAGGAGAGCGCAATATAAGCCCCGTCTATCGCCAGGTTATTATCCATTAACGAGTTAATTATTTGGAAGCGGCGACCGATCATCTCTGTACAGATAGGTTTTTATTTTTGACTGGATAGTCTCAGGGAGTTTAATGCCGAGGGACTTGAGCCTGGCTTCGTACTTTTCAAAAGAACGAGTATGCTGGGAAGTGTTAATCAGTATTCTGAGATAGGAGCGAACGCTTCCTTCAATTTCCGTTCGGAATTCCGGATCCTGATTGAGGAGATCTTCAATGGGGGCAATGGCTCTGTAGTTAATGGGCCTGCCAAGGGCACGATAAACAACAAAAAGCTGAGTCATTTCGCAATCATAATTTCTTTCCCGAATAGATTTTTCGACTACATTTAAATTAATGGTATCCATGATTTGAAAGTCATATTTGCCGCGAAGGGCTTCTTTAATGAATTGTTTTGCACTTAGAGATTGCTCGCAGGAATCTATATCCGAGTCGCATCTCACATAAAGAACGAAATCTATATCAGATGTTTCTTCACATAATCCCATATTGACAGAGCCGATAACATCCATACCAATGTTGTCATGAACCCTTTCTTCAATGACTCGTGCCGCCTGTTCGAGTTTATCCAATCTTTTTTCTGTTTCCTCTGTTTGAAATGTCCTAAAGAACCGCTTGATTTCGTTATACAATTCTATTTCGGGGATGTGTGAGTATTTTTGGATATTCGCGTCGAAATTTTCGTTCAGTTTCAGGGCATTGTATCTTTCCCGATCGATGATTTTTTCTTCCCACGCACCATTGCTTCCGGCATAATCGGCAATGTCGTATATCCTGTCATCGACAATTTTTTTGAAGGTAATTTTCTTTATTTCCCGGCCCTCAATATCCAGGGAATAAAAAAAGCCCCCTTCGAAAACACCACCGGTTAGCAGGGTAACTTCACCGAAGTTCGATGGATTCAAATAAAAAGTATTTTCAGCAATCTGGAATCCCCAGTCCATGTGGATATGCCCGGTAAGACACAGCAGCACAGGATTGTTGTCACAGAAGTGCCGAAGCGACGGCGAGCCTGATGTACCAAATTGAGTAATGCGGTCATGGATGCCATGAGCAGGCTGATGGGTAACTATAATATCTGGTTTTGCTGTTTGGAAGAACCGATACATTTCATTGTCTTTATAATTGACCCCGCTGCCGGCCCTGTATGGAACAATATAGCGTTCCGGAACACCGGGAGTCCAGATATCGGCGCCCCCATATCCTGCAAACTTGAGACCATGGACTTCATGACAGCGAAGGTGCAGGTTCCTACGATGAAGGGCGGTATATTTAAGGTCCATGTCATAATTTCCGGGGATGCAGAAAACTTCAGAATAGAGCTTCGTAGAAAGGATATCTTCCAATACCTGATATTTCTGGTGCAAAACCCGACGGGCGCGGATAGTGTATTGCTGATATCTTGTCGCTTTTTCTACTATTTCTTCAGGCATGTCTGGGCTGTTGAGAAGTTCCTCGACAAAATCCTCTATGCCCAGAACTTCTCTGTTCATTTTCAATCTAAGGCCGTGGAAATAGGACTGCAATTCGTGATAGTTGACAGCCGTATTCATGTTATAGAAAGGGATGTCGATCAAATCCCCTGCCATAACGTATACGTCGGCAAAAGCCTCGGATAACAGGGTCTTGACCCTTTCAAAAGCTCCATGAATATCTGCCAGATATATGAGCCTCATAAGAACATCACCTTACCAAAAATTGTATTTTTTCGTTTCTTTTTATTTTTGATTATTTGCCGATACAGAACGTAGAAAAAATTTTATCCAGCACATCCTCCTCGATAGTTTTTCCCGTCACCTCTCCCAGGGCATTAAGGGCTTCCTTAAGGTCCATTGCCGCAAATTCGGGGGAAAGACCTTGCAGAAGAGCTGTTTTAGCTTGTAGCATGAGATGAACGGCTTTTTCAATGGCCATCTTATGGCGCATATTTGTGATCATCACCTGGGAAGTTTCATACTGATGTGGGGAATTGATGAACAGTGTATAAAGCGCTTCTTTCAGAGCGTCAATCCCTTCGCCGTGTTTTGCAGAAATGTGCAGCGAATGAACACCAGGCGCAAGACGGGAGAGCTTTTCTTCTTCGAGGCGATGGGGCAGATCGGTTTTATTGATGGCAAAGACGCTCTTTTGATTCCTACTTTTTTCGATAATTTCAATATCTTCTACCGTAAGTTTTTCCGAGCCGTCCAAAACTATGATAAGCATATCCGCAGCGGATAACTTTTCCCACGCAAGCTCGACACCTGCTCTTTCAACAGTGCTTTTAGGATTCCTGATACCCGCGGTGTCGATGAACTGGACGGGGATATCCTTGATGTGCGCCGTTTCGCTGATGAAATCCCTTGTGGTTCCGGGAATATGCGATACGATAGCCCGTCTCGCGCCGACGAGCCTGTTTAACAAGCTGGATTTGCCCACATTGGGTTTTCCCGCAATGACTGCACGGATGCCGTAGCGATATAGTTTTCCCTGTTCGTAGGTAGCAAGCAAGGCATGAAGCTCATCCGTAAGCTGTTGAAGTTGTTGGGCGATATCTTCCGATGGCGGCAAGGTGAGCTGTTCTTCAGGAAAATCGATGGCCGACTCGAGAATAACAAGGGCATCCATGACAGCGCTCGATATGGCTTTGAGTTTCTGGGACAGATATCCCTTAAGCTGGGATATCGCCAGATTCAGACCTTTCTGAGACTGCGCAGAAATCATTTCGGCGATGGCCTCCGCCTGTGACAAATCGATGCGGTTGTTTAAAAATGCCCGCTTGGTAAATTCGCCCGGCTCGGCAAGACGCGCGCCTGCTTTGATAACTTCCGCTAGAATGGTTTGTAAAATGAGGGGCCCACCGTGACAGTGGATTTCAAGGATGTCTTCACCCGTAAAGGAATGGGGGCCCTTCAGGAAGGCGATAAGTACCTCATCGAGGATTGTGTTTGTTTCAGGGGAGATAATATCTCCATGATGCAGGTAGTGGCTTTTAAGTTCTACCAGTTGTTTCGAAGGCTTAAAAATGAGACGAGCGATGGCCCCCGCATTCGCTCCGCTGACCCTTATGACGCCGATTCCCCCCACACCAAGGGGAGTGGCAATAGCAGCTATAGTGTCTTTAAGTCCGACCAATAAGAGGACCTCATTAAGGAAAGCGGCGATGAAGGAAGTTGTTTAGTCTGTGTTCTTTGCGGGAAGAATAACGATTTTTCTATGTTCTCCTTCCCCGCGACTTTTCGTTATCAGAGCCGCATCGTTCTGAAGGGCGAGGTGGATGATTCGTCGTTCGTTGGCGCTCATGTGACCGATCGTAATTGGTTTTTTGTTCTTTTTTACTTTATTCCCCAGTTTATTTGCCAGGGCAATGAGAGATTCTTCGGAACGCTCGCTTTTTCTTTTTCGGTAAGCTTCCGCATCGACGACAATGGTTTTTCGTGTTTCCGAGAACCTGTTGACGGCCTTATTGACAAGGTACTGAAGGGCATCAATAGTTTGCCCTTTTTTCCCAATGAGCCGCCCATCGCCATCGCCCTGGATGTTGAGAATAATCGAATCCGGCGCTTTCTCGATCGTTACAGGAAAGCTAAAATTCATCCTTTGCAGTATGCCCTCCAACAATTCCTTTGCCTTTACGGCGACAGGATCGGCATCGGCAGTTTCTTTTGTTGACGGCGGTGGAGATTTGATTTCCTTCGGTTCGTGCAATGTTTCTTCAGGCTTGCCCTGAATCTTATTTTGTTCCACAGATATGTCAAGCACTTGATCGAGGGACATCAATCCGGCCTTGATTTTTGCTTTTTTTGAACCAATGCCCAAGAATCCCGATGTTCCCTCGCAAACAATCTCTATATGAAGTCTTTCCCGCGGTACGCCGAATTCAATACAGGCCTTTTCGATGGCTTCATCAATGGTTTTTCCTTCAATTTCTAACGGTGTCATAAATATATTTACCTCAAATTAGGATAGTTTTTTGTTTATATAGTATTGTTGGCCGATACTGATGATGTTATTGAAGAGCCAGTAAATAACCAAGCCCGAAGGAAAATTTAGAAATAGAAATGTGAAGATGATCGGCATCAACATCATGATTTTATTCTGCATGGGATCGCCCACTGGCGGACTCATCCGTTGCTGGATAAGCATGGTGGCGCCCATGAGGATGGGCGTAATGTAGTAAGGGTCTTTGGCTGAAAGGTCTTGGATCCAACCGAAAAATGGAGAATGACGAAGTTCGATCGCATACAGCAAGGTTTTATAAAGACCGAAAAAAACAGGTATTTGAATAAGCAACGGTATGCATCCCCCGAAAGGGTTCACCTTGTATGCCTTGTACAGGGCCATTGTTTCCTGTCCAAGCCTTGCCTTGTCGTCTTTGAATTTTTCCCTTAGTTCCAGCAGCTTTGGTTGAAGCTTCTGCATTTCCTTCATGGATCTGTAGCTCTTGTTCCCCAGCGGCCAGAATAAAATCTTGATCAGAATAGTCAATATGATGATAGCAACTCCATAGTTGTGAATAAATTTATATAAAAATTTCAAAACGACCAAAAGAGGTATAGCCAGCCACTTTAACAGTGAACCGAAATCAACGGCCTTTTCCAGACCAATTTTCTGCTCCTTCAGGATGTTGTAGTCTTTCGGCCCAAGGTACATGGTATAATTAAACGACACGGACTGGCCGGCAGGGATGGTATTCTGTGGTCCCTCCAGTGTTACCGAAACGATGTTACGGTTATCTCTGGAAAAAGAGATGCTTGTTAAAGAAGGACAATGGGGAATCATGGAAGCGATGAAGTACTTGTTTTCAAAACCACCCCAAAGGACATTCGGGCCCAGAGTATTTTTGGCTTCAAGTTTTTTAATTTCCTGCCGTTCAATGCCTCCGGCAACAGAAGATATAGGCCCCACGTGGCCGTCATAACTGCCGATTTTCTTGCCCGGCTCCACAAATTGCGTCCACGTCAAACGAATGTTTTCGTCGATGGGATTGGGTGATAAATTGTAAACTTTTACTTCCAGATCGAAGGAATACTTCCCTGAATAGAAGGTATAGATTTTTTCCACCCTCACCGCATTAAGGTAGATTTGGGAGAAGGTCAGTTGCTGCGACCCGGCGGGTTGGGCAATTTCTAAGACATTTTTGTCTGTCGTAAATATTCCTTCCGGCGGCAGGTCAATACTCGATGCGGGAAAAGATATTAGGAGAGGTCGGGGCATGTTTTCCACTGACTGTACAAGCTCGACCAACTTATCATGTTTTCCCGCTGTTTCATAATAATTTTTCAGGCGGAAAGATTTTAAAGCGCCTCCCTTCGTTGTAAAAATCGCCTTGTATAATGGGGTATTTACGTGAATCTCCTTTTCGATTGCCGTAGTTTGCTGAGTTAAAACGGTTCCTTGCCGGATGCTCGCCGCCACTTGCGCGACAGGTGCGACAGTGGTAACCGGCTGTGGGGGAACGATATTTTCTTTTTTTTGCACCGGTGTCTGGGGCTTTGTGGCGGGTGGCTTTACAAAGAGTATCTGATAAATCAAAAGCACCGCCAGAGATAGTATAATGGCGAGAATGCTTCTCTTTTCCATTAGAGACCTCCGATATTTGCTTTACTTGACCGGATCATATCCTCCGGGATGCAGGGGATGACATTTCAGGAGTCGCTTCAATCCGAGGGATGATCCCTTAAAGGGGCCATATCGTCTGATGGCGGTTATGGTATATTCGGAACATGACGGATAAAAACGGCAACAGGGAGCAAAAAGGGGGGAAATATATAACTGATAACACCTTATAATCACAATGAATATTGCCTTTAAAAACTGCTCAGCCTTACTTAATCGCATCAGTTTTTTCAAGGAGAAGACCTTCTAGTTCCGCACAAACATCTCGATATCGAAGTGCGGGAATCCCTACTTTTGCTATGATCAAGATATCCTGAGAGGCTGATAGCCTCGATTTGTTTAACCGAAAAAATTCCCGTAATATCCGCTTGATTCTGTTCCTTTTTACAGCGTTTCCAACCTTTTTGCCGACCGTTATACCCAGCCTTTTAATGCCTAGCGAATTTTTTTTCGTAATTACGATAAAATGTTTCGCGTAGCCCCTTGTCCCCTGCTGGTATATGGCCAAGTAATCTTTTCTCTTGCGAATTCTCTCCTGTTTTCCAAAGGTTTTTGCCGTTGCTTCGTCAGATCCTGCTCCCGCCTTAAGGGCTGATCGATCTACCCTCATTATTGTTTTCCCGTGGCTAAACTGCTAATCTTTTTCGCCCCTTAGCTCGCCTTCTGGCGAGAATCGCACGTCCGCCTTTCGTAGCCATTCGGGTGAGAAAGCCATGTGTTCTTTTCCGTTTTAGGTTGCTGGTTGTTTTTAAGGTTTTCTTCATAAAATCCCCCGCTCATCTTTGTGAACTTTCTTACAAATCACAATCAAAATTGTTTGTCAAGTCAATTTGGTTGACTGTCTTGTATAAGAAGTGGCATTCTGAATTTCATTCTTTGTATCATTGTCCTTCTCGGGGAATGGGGAAAAACCCCTCGCCTTCAGTCGATGGTAGTTGACTTTGACTTCTTTTTGGCGGTTCGGATTCTTTCCTTTTGGATTTGTTTCTTATCACGCAAAAGACGAGAAACGTCTTTCTGCCGGCGGGATATCTTTGTCTTGGCCATTGGTATTTACCTCCTTATTTTTTTTACCTTATTTGCGGGCCCTTTTCAAAATAAAAAAAAGTGAATATACGCATCGCCCAAACAGTGGCGCTTTCCTTTTGACCTAAACAACGCCATCGGCATTTTTTAAAAGGTCTTTTGTTGTCAGGACATCGTTTTTTCTATATATTATGGGACCATGAACAGATTTGAAATGGTTACAGAATTTGAACCGAAGGGAGACCAGCCTCAGGCGATTGACCAGCTTGTTGAGGGTCTAAAAGATGGCCTTGAGCATCAGATTCTTCTGGGGGTTACGGGATCAGGGAAGACGTTCACCGTTGCCCATGTGATCCATGCCGTTCAAAGACCGGCTTTGGTTATTGCCCACAACAAGACTCTGGCGGCTCAATTGTACAGCGAATTCAAGACGCTGTTTCCCAACAATGCGGTGGAATATTTTGTCAGTTACTATGACTACTATCAGCCGGAAGCCTATATCCCCAGCACGGATACCTATATTGAAAAAGATTCGGCGATTAATGAAGAAATCGACAAACTACGCCACCGCGCCACCCATTCCCTGCTGGAACGACGTGATGTCATTATTGTGGCAAGCGTTTCATGTATTTATGGGTTGGGTTCTCCTGAAGCCTACCATGGCATGCTGCTTGTTTTGGAAGAAGGGATGGAGTTGAAGCGGGACGAAATGCTGGGCCGTTTGGTGGAAATGCAGTACAGCAGAAATGACATCGATTTTCATCGGGGCACCTTTCGTGTCCGGGGGGATGTGGTCGAAATCTTCCCGCCTTACGAGGAGGAAAGGGCCGTCAGGATCGAGTTTTTTGACGAGACCATTGAAACTGTTTCCCTGGTGGATCCCCTGCGGGGGAAGAAGCTGGATCGCCTCCGGCGGGTAGCCGTCTATCCGGGCAGCCACTACGTGACAACCAAAGACAACATGAAGCGGGCAATATCGGCGATTCGAGGGGAGCTGGAAGCGCGGCTACGGGAGCTTCGTGAACAGAATAAGCTTTTGGAGGCTCAGCGGCTGGAGCAACGGACCAATTTTGATCTGGAAATGATGGAGGAGATGGGTTACTGCCAGGGAATTGAAAATTACTCCCGCCATCTTACCGGCAGAAAGCCGGGAGAACCGCCTCCTACCTTGATGGAGTATCTTCCCTCCGATGCGCTTATTATTATTGATGAGAGCCATGCCACCATCCCCCAACTCATCGGAATGTATCGGGGCGATCGCTCCCGGAAGGAAACGCTGGTTAATTATGGTTTTCGGCTTCCCTCCGCCATGGATAACCGCCCCCTGACATTTCAGGAATATGAGAGGTTCCAGAATCAGAGAATCTACGTCTCGGCCACTCCTGCTTTGTATGAGCGGGAAAAAGCGCACGGACAGGTGGTTGAGCAGTTCATAAGACCTACGGGACTCATGGATCCGGAAATTATCGTAAGACCGGTCAAGGGTCAGGTGGATGATCTCCTGAGCGAAATTCGGGAAAAAGAAAAAAAGGGGGAACGCGTTTTAGTGACTACCTTGACCAAACGCATGGCGGAGAATTTGACCAACTATTACGAGGGTCTCGGCGTGAAGGTGAGATATCTCCATTCCGACATTCATACCCTGGATCGTGTGGGCATTATTCGCTCCCTGAGGCTGGGTGAATTCGATGTGCTCATAGGGGTCAACCTTTTACGCGAGGGGCTTGACATTCCGGAGGTATCGCTGGTGGCCATTCTCGATGCCGACAAGGAGGGATTTTTAAGATCCGAACGATCTTTGATCCAAACCAGCGGTCGGGCCGCCAGAAATGTTTCCGGACAGGTCATCATGTATGCCGACACGATTACCGCATCCATTCAGGCCTGTCTGGATGAAACGCGGCGGCGCCGAAACATCCAAGATAAATACAACAGAAAAAATCACATCACGCCGGAGACGATTAAAAAATCCGTCAATAATATCCTAATGTCCGTCTATGAAGCTGATTACGTTACGGTGCCTGTTGATAGCGGCGGCAAAAAGATGGAGATTTCTGAAGAGGAACTCCCGACCATGATCAGGCGCTTGAGGAAGGAAATGAAGCAGGCAGCTCGTGATCTCGAGTTCGAGAGGGCGGCGGAACTCAGGGATCAAATTAAAGAGCTGACAGGCCTTTTGCTGGAGATCGGCGGAGAAATTTGAATAGGAAGTAGGGTTTCTTTTCACGCCGTGTGGTAATGGTTCGACCGTTCGACAGGGCCTGTCCTGTCACCCTGAGCTTGTCGAAGGGTACCGAAGGAGTCGAAGGTGGGTTAGCTACTTGAAATGAGAAAGAATCACAAAACTGAGGTATTCTCATAGAGAGGGTTGTAAAGAGAAAAACGAGGGACAGGCGTGGAAGAAAAACGGCAGAGGCAAAAGGGTGCAATGAAGGCCTACCTCTATGCCCCTAAGGCGCCCGGAGCCTATTTGATGAAGGATGGCGAGGGAAAAGCGCTTTATGTGGGGAAGGCCAAGAACATAAGAAGCCGTATCCGCGCCTATTTTGCCGGTACGGACTCGCGATTTATGACTCCCTTTCTGCTCTCCAGGGTGCATGATGTAGAATTTATCATTACAAAAACGGAAAAAGAAGCCCTCATCTTGGAAAACACCCTTATAAAGGAACATCGCCCCAGGTACAATGTAAACTTTCGGGACGATAAGGCCTATTTTCATATTAAGATTGATCTCAGGGAAAACTTCCCCCTGTTTCAGTTGGTGAGACGTCCTCTCAAGGATGGGGCAAAATATTTCGGCCCTTATCCCTCAAGCGCATCAGCCAAGGAAACCCTCCTATTTATACAGAAGATATTTCCCCTGCGCACGTGCAGCGATACGGAATTGAAAAACCGCGAGCGGCCATGCATGGAGTACGAAATCGGGCGTTGTCTGGCTCCCTGTGCGGCTCTAATCGATAAAGTCAGCTATCATAAACTGGTGAAGGACAGCGTGGCTTTTCTTGAAGGAAAAGGAAAGGGCTTGCTGGCGGAACTCCGCCGGCGGATGAAAACGGCCGCAGAAAGGCTGGATTTCGAGCAGGCTGCCTCCCTTAGGGACAGGATTGCGGCTATTGCTAACACCCTGGAACGGCAGCAGGTGGTGTCCATGTCGGCGAAGGATCAGGATATTTTCGGTATCGTCCAGGAAGGTGATCTATCCCATGTTTGTGTGTTGTTCATAAGGGAGGGAAAGCTGTTGGGAAAGAAGGATTTCCCGTTGATCAAAATTCCGGCGGACCCTGCTGCGGAGATTCTTTCGTCTGTCATCAAGCAGTACTATGACGGAGAAGCGGCCATCCCGGATGAGATATTGGTGCCTCTGGAGCTTGAAGATAAAAGGGTCATCAGGGAATGGCTCTCGGACAAAAAGGGACATACCGTATCCATTGTGGCGCCCAATAGGGGGCGTGGTCGGGAGCTTCTTGATATGGCAAGACAAAACAGTGAAAATACCCTGAAAGCGGAACAGCAAAACCGGCAGGATAAGATGAAGGCTATTCACCTTCTGGCGCAGGCGCTGCAATTGAAAAAGTTGCCGGCAAGGGTGGAGTGCTTCGATATATCTAATATCGGGGGATCTTATGCGGTAGGTGCCATGGTGACCTTTGTGGAGGGGAAACCTTACAAAAACGGCTATCGGAGGTTCCGGATTAAAAAAGTTACCGGTATGGATGATTACTCGATGATGCACGAGGTCCTCAGCCGCCGTTACTGCAGGAAGGATGATCTGCCGGATTTGATCATGCTTGATGGAGGCAAGGGCCAGCTTGGGGTAGCCCTTGCTGTTTTGAAGGATTTGAGCATCACGGATACGGATGTCATTGCTCTGGCAAAGGGAAGCTACGAAGATGAAAGCCTGTCCCGCAGCCGGACATCGACTCTTCATAAGGGGGAAGACAGGGTTTACCTTCCCCGCAGGAAAGACCCGCTGTACCTTTCGAAATGGCCCCCCGCCTTATTTTTACTTCAGCAAATCAGGGATGAAGCCCATCGGTTTGCCCTTTCATACTGCCGAAAAGTCAAGGAACAGGAAGATTTTCTGTCTGTTCTGGATGAGATTGGCGGCATCGGCCAAGCGAAGAAGAAGGCCTTGTTGCTCTACTTGGGGGATATCAAGCGAGTACGCGAGGCTTCGTTGGAGGAGCTTCGGAAAGTGGATGGCATCGGAAAGGCGCTGGCGGGGAAGATTTACACCTTCTTGCACGGCGCGGAGAAGGCATTGTAAAACCCTTAAAAGTTTCTTTCAATCAAATAATCGGCTATGGCATTAAGCGCTTCTTTTGCTTCGGAATCCGTAAAGGGCTGGAGAAACGTTTTTGCTTCCCGGATGCATACTTTTGCTTTTTGCAGAGCGTAGCTGATACCATCATATTTCTCGATAAGCGCCATCGTTTCCTGTATCGCTTTTTCCCTTTTGTCCTTGTCCTGCTCTTGTATGGCGTTCTTGATACATTCCCTTTCCTGTGCAGAACACTTCTTGAGCGCCCGGATCAAAGGGAGCGTGATTTTCCCCTCATCAATGTCCTTGCCTATAGCCTTCCCAAATTTTTCTTCCTTACCTACATAATCCAGAATATCGTCCGTAATTTGAAACGCCGATCCCAGCCTCATCCCAAATCTGGTCAACGCCTCGATTTGAGATTCCTGCGCCTCGGCCAGAATGCCACCCAAGACGCATGCTGCTGAAATCAAAACAGAGGTTTTTTTTTCGATGATGGTGAGGTATTCCTTTTCTGTGATACGCAGATCCCCGCGCTTGACGAGTTGCAGGACTTCGCCTTCCGACATGGTATTGGTTGTCGTGGAAATGAGTTTCATCGCGACGAGGCTACCGTCGTCGGTCATGATCCTGAACGCCTTGGATAAAAGGAAATCTCCCACGAGAACGCTCGCGGCGTTGCCCCAGACATTATTTGCAGAGACGTTCCCTCGCCTTGATTCCGCACAATCTATCACGTCGTCGTGCAACAGGGTTGCCGTATGGATAAATTCTATAACCATGGCGATAGGGTAGCGCCGCTCGCCCTTGTAACCGCACAGATCCGAAGTTGCCAGCAATAAAAGTGGCCGAAACCGCTTTCCGCCGCTGCTGATTAGATGGCGAATAATTTCCGGGATCAGGTTCGCCTCAGAAATGATAGCTTGTTCCATATGGGCTTCCACGCGCTTCAGGTCATCTGCGTAGAGGCGGAAAACGTCTTGTATTTGCATGGACGGGAACCTTTGGCAAAAATTTGCGGTATTTTAGTTTAGGAAAGGCGGATTGTCAAACATTTCATCAAGTCCATCCGCGGCCATTACTTCCCGGAGATGAAACCTACGGACTCCAAAGCTCGCAACATATTTCTTGGCATAGGAAGGCTTTCCAGCATTTCGGCGGAAACCCAGCGCGCTTCGAGCGCATCATCGGCTGCTTTCGCTTTCCCACAAACATACTCGGCCAAAAGATCAACGATCACATAGTGAAAACGAAAACATCCGTTATCGTCTTTTTCCAGAAAATCGAAGGTGTACACGGGTTGTTTTGCTTTGACGGTGACGCCTGTTTCTTCCAGTGTTTCCCGTTCCACTCCTTCCTGGAGGGTTTCTCCCAACTTCAGGAGACCGCCTGGAACGGCCCACATGCCTTTGCTAGGGGCAACACCGCGCCGAATCAACAAGACTTTATCGTCTTTGAGGACAATGGCGCCGACGCCTACTTTGGGGCTGTCGGGATATTGGCGTTTCGATGGCTGGTGATGGTTTTTATACATAATCTCATGAAATTTTAAATTCGATTCTTGTTGAAAGCCACGGCACGGGATGGCTGTTGAAACTTTTTTCCAAGAAGATCACATGATTGCCCTTGCCAAGCAAGATGACCGTTGAACTGCGAGTGCCATATTCAGCGCTGGTAATAAACATCGGAGACAAAATTCGCTCCCACAATAATCCCACTCCTGTTTCGGGCAAGGCCTCATCCGGGGGTTTTGACCGATCCATCATTAGGGCGGAAATGCCTTCGGGATCAGGGATTTCCGTTTGACGCAGATATGAATGCAAAGTCTCTTTCCCCCGTTCAACCTTCGGCCAGGGGGTGTTGAGGAGATGATTGCTTAGTCCATGGAATCCGGGGGACAATTCAAGAGGTTCTGGGATGTCCCTGTTCGAGAAATAGTAAAGGCCCGACATATCCCCGCAGATCAGGCTAAAACCGTTATATGCGGACGCTGCGGGCGCTATTTTTTTTAGAGTCTGCAGCGGTGGCGTTTCAGCGAAGAGAATATCGCGCACCAGCCATCCTCTTGAAGGAGCGTCTTTTTTAACGGAAGCGGGATCGCGGTAATTGGTCAGGGCCGCAAATCTGCCTTTTTTCGTAATGCCCAGCCATGTCCCTCCATCTTGCATATCCCTGCCGGCGAGGATATTCGGCTTTTCATCCCAGAAAGACGCGGCCTGCGAAGGTCTTTCATAGAATTCATCCCGATTTGCTGCAATAACAAGAGGATAGTGGGGGTGTTTTTTATATGCGAAAAGGATAAGGCACATGTATTCTTGTATTTTGTGTCCACGGTCGGCTCTTATAGCCCGACCCGTTCGGTTGTTTTATTTGAACTAAATGTAATGAAAAACCTCCCCTTGTCAATGAGAAAATGTTACCCCTCCATACATGATGCACTCGTACAAAACACCCATGCCCCGCGAGACACCACGAAGCATGAAAATAATTTGCTCAACGTTCTTTGACATAGTATCTTTTCCTCAAAAAGGAAGCAGGTCGTTCGACT
>DHHR01000062.1 GCA_002403385.1 Syntrophaceae bacterium UBA4767
AGTGGTGACCATTTTCATATAAAAGGGAAACTATGCGCTTCAAACAAATGAAAACTCACGTCAACTTCACCGATATATATCTCCTGCCAGCGTCAGGCAAAAATATCAGCGCCTATGCTATTTTGATTAAGTCAACCAGCTCCCGATCAGATAAAACCATAAACAAGGCTCTATTGGTTTCTTTAGCCTGCTTAAATCGCCAGTAAAACAGATGTTCCAAATTTTGCCTTTGCTGTTCGGTCAAGTACTCGTACCCCTTCAATTTGATGCATCCTTGCGGATCAAATTTCTTTTCGCACCACATGGCCGCCGCCATAAGTTTAAATGTCTCTGCAGCCTTTTTCCCGAGATTCTTCCTTACGATTTCTTCATGAAGTTTTTCATACAAGGGCAGCAGATACATCGTATCTTGAACGGCATAACTTATCTGCTCTTCTGTCAGTGGGCGTGTTTCCCATTGGGATCTTTGTATGCTTTTGGATTTGTTCAAGTGTTGCCCCACATACCGGCTGACCAGAGTAGAAAGGGCAAGGTAATGACACCCGAGAAGCGCAGCTGCTCGATGGGTATCGAAGATATGATGAAATTCAAATCCATAATCCCTTTTTAAAATACGTATATCATTATCTCCTGCATGTGTTATCTTTAACACAGCGGGGTTGCAGAAAGATTCGCCAATAAAAGAGAAATCAATACAGTCGAGGGGATCAAAAAGATACGTCATAGATGGTGTTTTAATCTGAACCAGACAGAGTTTCTCTCGAAAGTAGCGGTAAGAATCATACTCTGTGTCCAGACAGATCACAGAGGCGCTTTGAATATCTTTTCTCGCAACGCCTGCTTTATAGAGATTATCGACCCACAGCCAACGATTTGTCATTACCAAAAGACCATTCTAATTTCTTGTGTGGGAAAATACCCTCTTCGCATTCGTTTATCAACATTGACATCTGCATGCCTGATGAAGCACTCCTTCGCAATCCCGGATTTCCACTACTTTCTTTCACGTTTGGATATAAGTGAGACAAGTAAAACATTTATTTAAAATACGCAACCCCGATTTTTAAATGCCATGATTTTATCTTTCTTATTGATCTCAAGCACCGCTGATACATGAATAAAACCGGCATGTATCTGATCTAAAAAAGAGGGGGATTAATTTTACCGTGGCGCACCCCTTAAAAGCTCTGGATGAAGCCAACCTGCCATAGTTTCCAGGCCCTGAACAATCCTGAGAGCGGGAGTATCCGTTAAATCACTGTCTATGACATAAACTCTGTTGTTCCGGACGGCTGGCAGCATTTTCCATTTCATCCATTTCTTTTTAACCTCTTTATAATTTTCCTTCCTTTCCATCGAAGAAATAATGATGAAATCCGGCCGTCTGGCTACAACTTCCTCCATGCTGAAGCGAGGGTAACTAATCTTCGCCCCTGCCGCAATATTGATGCCTCCTGCCAGTGTGATCAATTCATGGTGCAGGGTGTTGCGGCCGACAGTGACCATGGGATCCGTTCCAATCTGGAAAAAAATTCGGGGCTTGGGGGCATTTTTTGTTAAGGAACTTACTGCATGAACCCTTTTTCTCAAATCTTGCGCCAATCTCTTTGCAGAAGCGGTTTTTCCCGTAAGAGCGCCGATCTCTTCCACCATCTTAAAGATCCCTTCCAGAGAGATAGGATTGACAAGATAAATCGGCAGTCCTGCTTTTTCCAGCCTTTTGAGCGTGTCCGCCTTCATTCCATCCATAACACCAATAATCAGATCCGGATGGAAAGAAACAATCTTCTCAACGGAAACATTGAGGAAATCGCCTATTTTCGGTTTTCTTCGCGCAGCTTCGGGATAATCACAACATCTGGTCACCCCGACAATCTCTCTGTTTAGACCCAAGCCAAACAACGTTTCCGTTACGCTCGGAGCGAGAGAAATGATGCGCTCAGGATGAGATGGAATAATTATCTTTCTACCCAGAGCATCAGCATATTGAGCGGCTCCAAGGGGCAGGACCCAAAAAAGGACAAAAATCAGTGCGCTAAAAAGTCGCCAGCACATCTTCACACCACACCCTGTAAAACACCCTGGCCGAAAAAAGAGTCCTTTTCTGCCTCGATATTAATGAAACATGCCGCTTATCATAAAAAGAACAACAATTTCGCTGACCTCACAGGCCGCTCCCATAATGTCCCCTGTTACACCGCCAATGCGGCTTTTAAAAAAGAGACCAAGCAGGCAACTGACCAGCGCCACCGCCACAAAAATGATCAGTCCCTTATATTGGAGCAGCCCCACCGCAATACCCAGCGCGATCAGCGAGGCGATGATTACCTCCCTAATACCGGCGAAACGTGAAAAAGCCAGGGCAGTTCCATGCCCCGCGCGGGCATAAGGGAAAAAGGCCGCCAGTGGAACGGTAGCCCACCTGCCTAAAACAGCCATCAGCAGAAGAGACTTATCTTTCATGAAAAGGGGAAGACTGGCCAGGCTCGTCGTTTTCAAGAGTAAAATAAGCGTGATTCCCACCACGGCAAAGGTCCCAATCTTGCTATCCCGCATGATAGCCAGTGTTTTTTCACGATCGCCCCGACCCGCCAGACCATCCACCGTATCGGCAAATCCGTCGAGATGAAGCGCGCCGGTCAGCACAACCAGGATGGCAATCACAAGGACATCCACAACGGAGGAAGGCAAAACAAACGCCAAACTCCATCTTGCTAAAACGAGAACCAGGCCGATGCAAAGACCAACGACGGGAAAGTAACTCATCGAAATACCGAGATTTTCTTCCGTTATATCGATCTTTCTAGATAATTTTATGATGGTCAGAAATTGCAGGGCAATCAAAAAATTCTTCATGATTTCGTTTCCCTGTCTACGCAGGCCGACTCAAAGGTGGCCATTTCATTCATGATTTTAACGGCGCCTTCAATAATGGTCATGGCGATGGCGCCGCCGGTTCCCTCACCTAGCCGCATATCCAGACTGAGGATAGGCTCCTGCCCCAGATGCTCAAACATTCGTTTGTGCCCTCTTTCCGCCGAAAGATGAGAATAAAATATATACTCACCGATGACGGGATTCATGGCGGTGGCAATCATCGCACCGGCTGTTGAAATAAATCCATCCACGACTACGGGTATCCGCCAGCAGGCGCCGCCAACAATCAACCCCGCAATGGCCCCAATTTCATAGCCGCCAACTTTAGCCAGAACATCAATGGGCTCAAGGGGATCAGGACGGTTGACTGCAATCGCCCGTTTGATAACCTCTATCTTGTTTCGTAGCTGCTTATCATCAACCCCCGTTCCCCGGCCCGTAATGTCATCGGGGGATATGCCTGTGAGCACCGACAGGATTGCGCTGGAAGGGGTTGTATTGCCGATTCCCATCTCCCCCGTCCCGATGACATCGATACCATCCCAGGCGCATTGCTGTGCCAAGGTTATGCCCACGCCCAATGCTTTGATTGCATCCTCCCTGTTCATGGCGGGTCCTTTTGTAAAATTGCGTGTGCCGTAACCGACCTTCCTTATTAATAGCCCACTGGTAGATTCAAAATCAAAGTCAACCCCCACATCAACCACAAGAACTTCTGCACCAACATACTTTGCCAGCACATTGATTGCCGCGCCGCCGGCCAGCATATTAAAAACCATTTGAACTGTTACCGCCTTTGGAAAGGCGCTGACCCCTTCTTCCGTTACCCCATGATCGCCGGCAAACGTAAATATCCTTTTGCCCTTAATGCCTGCATGGATATTTTCTTTTATGGCCGCGTATCTTTGGGCGATAGCCTCCAGTTTGCCAAGACTCCCGCGCGGCTTCGTCAGGCTGTCCAGCTTTTGCTGCGCCTTCTCCAGATAGCTACCGCTTAATGGCTTGATATCTTTAATGATCTGTTCAATATTGGTCACGGTAAGCTCCTCCCTTCAAAACCGCAACAACCTGATGGTAAATCTATAAGAAAAATTAGTCGCTATCCTTTTATTTTCACAGGAATCCCGGAAACAAGCAGATAAACCTCATCAGCCCGCTGTGCCACCCGCTGGTTGACGTAACCGAGCTGATCCCTGTATATTCTGGCCAAGGGATTATCTGGAACAATCCCCATGCCCACTTCATTGGAAACTACAATAAGAGTTTTCGAAAATGATTCAAGTCCCTTTAAAAATATTTCCGTTACGTTAGATTGCATGGCCTCACCTTCCGGCCCCTGACACAGGATATTAGAAATCCAGAGGGTCAAACAATCCAAGAGGATCGTTTCGTAATTATCCTTTACCGACAACAATACCCTGCCAATCTGAACAGGTTCTTCCAGCGTATCCCAGCGGTCGCCCCTTTTTAGCCGGTGATTTTGAATTCGGCACTTCATCTCATCATCCAGGGCTTGGGCTGTCGCCAGATACAACCGCGGCCCCTTCCGCTGCTCCGCCAACTTTTGGGCAAAATCGCTCTTGCCGCTTCTAGCGCCGCCTGTGATAAAAATGACCATGTTTTAATACCTTACATGTGAGTTAAAGTAGCGTTATTTACATTTTCGGGATTTCCTGCGAGAAGAGATAGAAAGGAGGAAGTCCCATATGGTTATTCACAAACGTACACGATTGACGCCGATACAGCGGGAGGAGATTTATAGAGCTTATCACGAGGGAAAGAAGACAGTCAGTGAACTGGATGAGTCTTATCGTGTTTCCCGTCCCACGATAGACAAGATACTCCAGCGCGGCAGAGAGAAGGATTTTTCAATCCACAAAGTA
>DHHR01000042.1:0-636 GCA_002403385.1 Syntrophaceae bacterium UBA4767
AATCCTCCCAGGGCATATCCGTCGAAGCCCATTGGCGCAATTGTTTCCAGGGCTTGCTTCCTCAGCTCCATATATGTTCCTCCCTGAATGATGCCAAATAACGCCTGGTTATTTTGCGGTTTGACCTGTCGGCTCTTTTTTGCCCAGCGGATGGTTAANNATTCATCCAGGCACATCATGATATCGGAGCCCAGAGCTTCTTGAATCTCCACGACCGACGCCGGGGCGAGGAAATGCTTGGAGCCGTCAATATGAGAACGGAAGAAGACGCCGTCATCCGTTATCTTCCTGAGGGAACCGAGGCTGTNNTGTAAACCTGAAAGCCGCCGCTGTCTGTAAGGATAGGCCCGGGCCAGTTCATGAATTTGTGGAGTCCGCCTATCTCTTTGATCAACTCATGGCCGGGCCTCAGATATAAATGATAGGTATTGCTCAAGATCATTTCCACGCCGAGGTCTTTTGCCATTTCGGGCGTGAGGGCCTTGATGGCGCCTTGAGTCCCTACGGGCATAAACGTTGGCGTGTCGACCTCGCCATGGGGGGTTTTGATTTTCCCGAGGCGCGCCTGTGAGGTGGCGTCCTTTTTCAATAGTTTGAACTGATAATCCATCTGTCGCTTAGTGAGACCTTTGAAAA
>DHHR01000042.1:672-3013 GCA_002403385.1 Syntrophaceae bacterium UBA4767
TCAAGTCAAGCACGGAATGACGGCAAGGCGATTTAATCACAAATTCAAAGGTCTCTTAGTGAAAATTACCTGTCCATTTTTTACAAAATCAACATACAGTCCCCATAACTGTAGAACCGGCAACGCTTTTCCATGGCCTGTGCGTAGGCCTTTCGGATCAAGGGGATGCCCGCAAATGCGCAGACCAGCAAAAAAAGGGAAGATTTGGGCAGGTGAAGGTTCGTAAGCAGCGCGTCAACCCGTCTGAAGCGATAACCAGGATAAATGAAAAGTCGCGTCAGGGAAGAGATCGATTTGATAAAGCCATTTTCATCTGCGGCTGTCTCAAGGGCCCTGGTGGTTGTTGTGCCCACAGCGATCACCCTATTTGCGCCATTGATAATTTTTGCGCTTTCCTCGCCAATTTCATAACTTTCCTCTTCCATAACATGATCTTCGATATCATCGGTTTCGATGGGGATAAAAGTTCCATAACCCACATGCAGGGTAACAGAGGCTATATCAACCCTTGCACTTCTCAACCTTTCCATCGTTCGGGAAGAAAAATGAAGGCCTGCCGTGGGGGCGGCTATAGAGCCGGGGCGCGTCGCGTAGATTGTTTGGTACCTCTCAATATCGTCCACGGCTTTAGATGCGCCGCTGTTTCTCTTAATATAGGGAGGCAGCGGCGCCTTTCCGTATTTCTCCAGAAATTTACCAAACGGCACACCTGTATCAAATGCGATCAGCCATTTTCTCTCAGAAATTCTGCCGATAATTTTTGCTTGGCAGATACTGCTGAAGGATATCGTCGTTCCCGTCCGCACCCTTTTTGCCGGCTTCAGCATTGCTTCCCACGTTTGGGAAAATGGAGTAATGCCGCTTACTTTCGAAAGAAGGAGCATTTCTATAGCCGCCCCCGTTTCCTTTGTTCCCGTTAGACGGGCGGGAATAACCTTGGAGTCGTTGACAACCAGCGCATCGCCCTCGCGCAAAAAATCCGGCAGCTCATAAAAGTAACGGTGTTCAATGGAACCTGTGTTTCGATGGATGACCATCATGCGCGACTTATCCCGTTCACGGCAAGGTTCCTGTGCGATAAGCCCTTCCGGAAGATGATAGTCAAAATCTGCCAGCTTCATGAGTTTACCGAAACCTTCTTCAATTTCTTCCAAAATATAAAAGCACAAGACCGGCGATCATTGCCAGCAGCCCGGCAACTCGCAAGGAAGCATCAGGTATTTGGATAACCTTGCCCAGATAAATCTTGATTTTTTCCGGAAAGGCGAAATATGGAAGCCCTTCAATAATGAAAACCATGCCTAACACACATAGAAAATATTTCATTTCTTAACCTTTAAGTAGGTGAAAAATGCTTTCACTAGAGCAAATTAAAGCTTTTTCCTTGTCCCATGTCACATATTATTTTTTGCTTCATTCCACAGCCGATCCATCTCCTCCAAGGATGCTTCTTCCAACGTTTTGCCTTGAACTGACAGCCTGTTTTCTATGAAGAAAAATCTTTCCATGAATTTCTTCGTCGTGTTCCGAAGCGCTTCTTCGGCGCCTATTTTAACGAAACGTGAAAGATTGACTACAGAAAACAGCACATCGCCGATCTCTTCACGAACGGCGTCATATTGCTTTGTTCTCAAGGCCGTCTTGAGTTCTGCAAGCTCCTCTTCTATTTTCTGTAAAACTTCTTTCGAATGGTTCCAGTCAAATCCGACAGTGGATGCCTTTTGGGTTACTTTTTGTGCCAAAGCCAATGCGGGCAATGACCGAGGAATATCATCGAAAAATCCTGAACAAGCGCCTTTGTTTTCAACCTCTTTTTTGATTTGCTGCCAGTTGAGTTTAACCTCTTCAACGGTGGTAACCTTTTTATCTCCAAAAACGTGCGGATGGCGCCGGATCATCTTCCGGGCAACGTCTTTCATGATGTCGGTGAGGCTAAAGTCTTTTCTTTCTTCCGCAATCACCGTAAGGAAAAGTATCTGAAAAAGAAGATCTCCCAATTCTTCCCTCAGCGCTTCAGGGGAAGCGTCTTCAATCGCATCAAGAACTTCGTATGCTTCTTCCAGCAGACATCTTGCAATATCTTCTTTCTTCTGCTCTCTATCCCAGGGACATCCCCCGCCAGATCGCAATTTCCGGATGATTTCTAAAAGTTCCCTCAAATATTTTAAATTTTGCCTCGATGATCCCATGTATTTTTGTTCCTTGAATCCTATAATTAGTCCGTCCTGACAAATAGCTTTTTAAAAAGCTATTTGTTGTTCTGTTCTTTGAAAATGGCCGATGACCGGTTCAATCTTGACCCTTTGCTTCAAGGCACGCCTGAACCAAGGCTTGTCACTGT
>DHHR01000080.1 GCA_002403385.1 Syntrophaceae bacterium UBA4767
TTCAACCCAAAATATTGCGGATGTTTTTGAAGAAGAAGCTTTTAGAAGTTGATGGAACTTGACTCAGAAAATGCAAAAGCCATAAGTCGAGACCTTTGAATTTGTGATTAAATCGCCTTGCCGTCATTCCGTGCTTGACTTGAGCCTGCCCCGTACTCGATACGGGGGAATCCAGTGTTTTCA
Source organism: Syntrophaceae bacterium UBA4767 (assembly GCA_002403385.1). Lineage (GTDB taxonomy): Bacteria > Desulfobacterota > Syntrophia > Syntrophales > UBA4767 > UBA4767. The sequence continues at coordinate 184 of DHHR01000080.1, forward strand.
AGCCGTTATAGATTCCGCCCCGATTTTCATCGGGGTGACGCGTCGGAATGACGTGAGGGGCCGTTTTTCAAAGGTCTCAAGTCAATTATTTGGTTATGAGATTTTTTCATGCTGACAACTATGGAAGAAAAACTTGCTAAGCTCGTTCAGAGAGATGTTTCTCTTACAGAACGTCCTTTTAAAGATATTGCAGTCTGTTTAAACTCTTCCGAAGAAGATGTCCTTCTGAGCATCAAAAATCTTAAGAGGCAGGGCATTATACGCAAGTTTGCGGCAGTCGTTCGCCACCGGCAGGCTGGTTTTGTGAAGAACGCCATGGTCATATGGTTTGTAGCTGAATCCCGCTGTGAAAGCATCGGTAAAATTCTGGCCTCTTTTCCCGAAGTGAGCCATTGCTATGAAAGAGTTCCCGCCTTTTTAGGGAAATACAATATCTTTAGCATGATTCATCTTCGCGGTGACGATATGGAAGAATTTGTTCAGAATCTATCTGGAATAATTGGCATCAAGGATTTTAAGATTCTTATCAGTGAAGAGGAATATAAAAAAAACACTATGGAATACTTTTAAAATGACGGAAAAGTCCAAAATTCTTTTTGAGGAAGCCCAGAGATTTATCCCCGGAGGCGTTAACAGTCCTGTTAGAGCGTTTAAGGACGTGAATTTAAGCCCCCTGTTTATCCGCGAGGCTAGGGGATCGAAAATTTACGATGTAGATGGAAAAGAATATATCGACTATGTTTTATCCTGGGGACCCATGATTCTGGGCCACTGCCATCCGGAGGTGATTAATGCCATTCAGCGAGCGGCGGAGCGCGGGACAAGCTATGGAGCGCCGACAAGATTGGAAATTGACATGGCCCATGAACTTGCGGCTGCTTTTCCGTCTATAGAGCTGGTCAGAATGGTTAATTCAGGGACAGAAGCCGTTATGAGCGCCATCAGGCTGGCGAGAGGCTATACTGGCAGAGAAAAGATAATCAAGTTTGAAGGCTGCTATCATGGTCATGCAGATTCCATGCTTGCTAAGGCTGGTTCCGGCGTGGCAACCATGGGCATCGCCGGGAGTCCCGGTGTGCCCGCGAAACTGGCCGAATTAACAATTACGCTCCCTTTCAATAATATTGCTGCCGTCGAATCTGCCGTGGACATGCATGGCGCCGATTTGGCCGGTATCATTGTCGAACCTGTTGCAGGAAATATGGGGGTTGTTCCACCCAAATCCGGATTTTTGGAATTCCTCCGGCAGATCACGCATGAGCATGGCATAATTCTTGTCTTCGATGAGGTCATTACCGGTTTTCGGTTGGCTTACGGGGGAGTTCAGACCATGATGAATATCAAGCCGGATTTGACCTGTTTGGGAAAGATTATAGGCGGGGGGCTGCCTGTGGGCGCTTTTGGAGGCAGGAAAGAGATTATGGAGAAATTGGCCCCTTTAGGGCCGGTATATCAGGCCGGCACCCTTTCAGGGAATCCAATTGCCATGTCTGCCGGCCTTGAGACGCTCAAAATCCTGAGAAAACATGTTGGTCGCTATGAGAGCCTCGGCCAGAAAACAGAGGCACTTTGTGAAAAGATGAAAAACATCTTTTCGCAGCAAAAAGTTCCTGTTTGTATTAACAGGGTAGGTTCCATGTTTACGATCTTTTTTACGTCCGACGAAGTCTTCGATTTCCATTCGGCTAGCAAAAGCAATACCAGCCAATTTCGTCGTTTTTTCAAGGGAATGCTGGATAATGGAATCAATCTGGCGCCTTCCCAGTTTGAGGCCGCATTTGTTTCATTTGCCCATACAGATGAGGATATGGAAAAAACCATCGAAGCGTGCGCGAGTATCGTGAAATCGTTTTCCTGATCTGAAAAGAAAGGAATATGAGGAAAGTCACAACAGGCGCTGAAATTATGTTTGAGAAAGGATAAGAGCGGTGGTGGTCTGATTGAAATGGCATAGAGAATGTAAGTAAGATAGGGAGGCTTTTATGAAAAAGGCTTTTATTACAGGGATAACAGGTCAGGACGGTTCCTATCTAGCGGAGCTGTTGCTTGGAAAGAACTATGAGATTCATGGTTTAATACGGCGTTCAAGCACCTTCAATACCGATCGCATCGATCATCTCTATAAAGATTTTCATGATCCGGAGGCAAGAGTATATCTGCATTATGGCGATCTTTCTGTATCGGGACAGTTGACGGATTTTTCGTATAACATAAAACCAGACGAAATTTATCATCTTGGCGCCCAGAGTCATGTCCGTGTGAGCTTTGACATGCCGGAATACACAGGCGATGTAACGGGGCTTGGAACATTAAGGATTTTGGAGGCTATCCGTAAAACAGGCATTAAAACTCGTTTTTATCAGGCCTCCTCCAGCGAAATGTTCGGTGCGGCACCCCCTTTGCAGAATGAATTAACGCCTTTTCAGCCGCGCAGTCCCTATGCGGTTGCCAAGGTTTATGCCTATTACATGGTGAAAAATTACCGTGATGCGTATCGTCTTTTCGCATGTAATGGAATCCTTTTCAATCACGAGTCTCCCCGCCGGGGGGAAACATTCGTAACAAGAAAGATTACCCGTACGGCTACGCAGATCAAAATGGGCTTGAAAGATAAACTCTATTTGGGAAATCTTGAGGCCAAAAGGGATTGGGGATATGCCGGTGACTATGTGGAGGCTATGTGGCGGATGCTTCAGGAGGACAGCCCTGATGATTATGTCATTGCGACAGGGGAAACCCATTCTGTTAGAGAGTTTGTTGAAAAAGTATTTACAAAACTGGACCTTGACGATAAAAAACATGTATTTATTGATGCTAGGTATTTTCGCCCCACGGAGGTGGATATTCTTCAGGGAGATGCATCCAAAGCAAGACAAAGGCTGGGTTGGCGACCTAAGGTCAGTTTTGATCAGTTGATTGACATGATGATTGAAGCGGACATGGAGATTGCCAAAAAGGAAAAAACATTGATGGAGGCGGGATATATCGATCAAAAAAACCGGTGTCCGGCTTAATTGATCAGGCGGGAAGGAAAAAATGAAGCATAAGCGAATAACGGTTACAGGCGGAAAAGGCTTTTTAGGGCGCCATCTTGTCAGGAGACTTGAGGAAGGGGGATACATTTATATTTACGTTGCCGACTTACCCCAATATAATCTTGTTCGTCTTGCTGATATTCAACGCATGTATGATCAAACGAAACCGGATATCGTCATTCATCTGGCGGCAAAAGTTGGTGGTATCGGTTTTAATCAGGAAAACCCTGCTGCTTTGTTCTATGAAAACCTGATGATGGGCGCCCAACTGCTCCACGAGGGGTATTTGAGAAGGATCGAGAAGTTTGTCGCCATCGGGACAATTTGTGCCTATCCGAAGTTCACGCCCGTCCCTTTTAAGGAAGAGGATTTATGGAACGGTTATCCTGAAGAAACCAACGCACCTTACGGACTGGCAAAAAAAATGATGCTCGTTCAGTCCCAATCGTACCGTGCACAGTATGGATTTAACTCTATATTTTTGCTTCCCGTTAATCTCTATGGGCCGGGTGATAATTTCGAGCCACGTTCCTCCCATGTTATCCCGGCGCTGATCAAGAAATGTGTCGATGCCCAGTTGAATCATGAGGATGAAATTGTTGTGTGGGGGACGGGGGATGCCACCAGGGAATTTTTTTATGTGGAAGATGCCGCTGATGCTATTGTTATGGCTATGGAGCAATACAATAAAAGCGATCCTGTTAATATCGGTAGCGGTTTTGAAATATCGATCAAAGAACTTGCCGGATTAATCGTCGAATTGACTGGCTTTGAGGGTAAAATTGCCTGGGATATAACCAAACCTGATGGTCAGCCGAGAAGAATGCTGGACACAACAAAAGCTTACACAGAATTTGGCTTTAAGGCAAAAACAGATTTTAAAACGGGTTTAGAAAAGACCATCAAATGGTACCGATCATGAGTTTTTCCATCGGCAAAAAAAAGAAATCTTTGACGGATTTTTGTTTGACTTCCTTAATCTTTTATGCTAGAGAAAGGCGAGCTGATGGATGAGGAAACCAAGAAATTGGCCGTCCAAATGGCTTACGCAAGCAGCGTAGGGATTGCCATGGTGCTGGCGATTTTTGGCGGCTTGCTCTTCGGGGCGTTCTTGGACCGCAAGCTGGGGACAGGGTATTATTTTACCTTTCTGTTTCTGATCATTGGCGCCGTTGCGGGATTCAGGAACCTGTATTTGTTGATTAAGAAAAATTTTGTTGATGAGAAACCTGTAATAAAGAGTATTAAGCGTGAGCCTCATGAAAAAAGACCCCCTCCAAAGAAGACTTGAAATTTCAAACTGGATCATTTTGGGGTTATTCGCTAGTGTAAGTTTTGTTTTTATGTCAAACAAGTTTTGCTTGGGGATCCTGTTGGGAGGGCTGATCAGCATAGTTAATTTCCATTGGCTTTATCGTGGTTTACGTAATGTTTTTAAACAGCTCACAGGCGGCGCAAAGTCAACCATCATGTTTAAGTACTACATCCGGTTTGCTTTTACAGCGGTCGTTCTCTACTTTATCATATCAAAGGCTATGGTGGATGTGATCGCGCTCATCATCGGTCTTTCCATCGTTGTCATCAATATCATATTCACTACAATTGTAACTTTAACGAGAAATAATGCCTTGAGGAGGTTAGTTTAAATAATGCATCCCTTGTTATTTTTTGAAAACCACTATGTCCCTGCGCATGTAGCCTATACATGGTTTGTTATGGGTGCGCTGGTGTTACTGTCCTTTCTTGCAACCCGCGGCTTGAGTCTTTACCCTGGCCGGTTTCAAAACGTGATGGAGGTAATTATCAATGCTTTTGATAACCTACTGAATGATACTATGGGGCATGAGGGGCGGAGATTTTTCCCGTTAGTTGCCACCCTGGGTCTTTACATTCTTGTGTTAAACCTGCTTGGCCTTATTCCCGGGTTTGAATCTCCTACAGCCAATCTCAACACGACAGTTTCCATGGCCGTGGTAGTTTTTGTTATGACACACATCGTCGGTGTCAAGGTTCACGGTTTTAAGTACATCAAGCAATTTTTAGGGCCCGTTTGGTGGTTAACGCCGCTTATGTTTCCTATTGAAATCATAAGCCATCTTTCCCGCCCGTTGTCCCTTTCCGTACGATTATTCGGAAACATCATGGGCGAAGATATCGTTTTGGCCGTTGTTCTTTTGTTGGTGCCATTGCTGGTTCCTCTTCCCGTGTTTGTTCTGATGATTTTCACCTCTCTTATTCAAACGCTTGTTTTCATGTTGCTGGCGATGATGTATATTGGAGGAGCATTGGAAGGCGCGCACTAGTTTCATGCAGAGAATAAGAAGGAAAGGCCTCCAAGCAATTTTGGGAACCTTTCCTTACTTTAGACTAGATTCCTAGACGTTCAAATTCCTTGTTGACAGCTAAGTCGAGAAAATCCGCCCCATTTGAAATCCGGGCGGGTCTGTCATAAATTTCTGCAGCCTTGACGGTACGGCTCTTAATGGATGTTTTTAATCTTTCTTCGCCGGGAACATCTTTGAATGGCGGAAGCGCTACTGGCGGCAACTGATCAAAAAAACTTGTGAAATTTGTTTTAAGAGCTGGTGTAAGGCGGACAATCCTTCGTTCACCGGACAAAAAGGTTCCTTTGCGTTCGCCTGAGACCTTAATTGGCAGTAGGAGATCTGCCTTTGCACAAGTGGGTGTCAAGAAAGCATCGGCCACGGCGATAAATTCCGCTTTATTTATGATCTCGGAAATCCATGTATGATCAATGGCGCATCCGACAGGGTCTTCCGCAGCAATAAATAACGCTCTTTTTTCAGAAGGTGAATCCATAAATCCCATCTCCATAACGCCTTGGGCATTGATCTTTGATGGAAGGTTCAGGATGGGGAAATTTAAAACGGCTGCTATGTTGGCAGCCCACTGAATAGCGGATTTCCCCGCATAACCGGAAACAACAATAACGGCTCTTTCCTCTGCTCTTAAAAGATCGACAAAATCTGAATCCACAGGTAAGAATTCCTGTCTGCCAAGAAATTCATGAATATGGCGGCAACCTTCCAGAGTACTGTTTAGGCTGATTTCTTTAAACAGGCTTGCCAAAGAGGCGGCGTAAGAGGCGCTGCTCCAGTGCCGATCAAAAATATGCCGGAACCTCTCCTGTTCCTTCCGGCCTAAGCCGATCAGTGTGGCGCCTTTGGCTTTTGCGTTCCTGATTTTTACGCCGAGGACAGTCATCAAATCCCTTTCGCTCAGTCCTATTGTGAAAATGAGTCTTGCGGCATCGATTTCACTGTAAGCCCACGGAGGTCCACCGCTTGAGAAGGTTTCCGCGATCATTTTACTTCCTATGATAGAATCGTAAGCGAATGAACCAAGTTTTGCCCCGGGAATTTTGCCGGCTGCAAATGCACCCAGTTGAGCCAGTTCTTCGAGAGTTAGACGTCCTCCTGCAAAAACCATCCAGTCTTTTCCATAGATAGCCTTGGCTTTCTCCTCTAGAAGATTCATGGCTTCATCCCAGGCTATCGGAACAAGTTGCCCGTTGACGCGTTTCATCGGCTTTTCAATCCTTTTTAGATTATGGACGTAGTGCGTCCCATATCTTCCATATTTGCATAAGAGGCCCTTGTTATGGCCCCACTGCGCTCCCGTAACGGTAACGAGGCGGCCATCGACATGGCCTAAATCAAGACGGCAGCCAAAACCACAGAAAGTGCAACTGCCAGGCGTAGCAAGGTAATTTTCGGGAACAGGTTTCCTATTTGGAAATTTTTCATCCAGAGAGCCTGTCGGGCAGACTTGCACACAGGTTCCACAGGTCTCGCATTCAGTCTCATGCAAAGGTTTCCCGAATGATGGTTGAACGGTAGTGATGTATCCCCGTTCAACAAAACCCCATGCGCCAACGTGGCGTAGTTCATCGCAGGCCCTTACACATGACCCGCAAAGGATGCATTTATTTTGATCCTTTACGATGAAGGGATGGCGCCCATCTACTTCATAATGAATCTCTCCTTCTGTTTTGAGCGCTATGGGATTGGCGCCGGTCGTGGCGCCGATTTCTCTGAGTTCGCAGTCGAACTGCGATAGACAACCGCACGCAAGGCACCGTTTTGCTTCCTTGTTTAAGACTTCTTCTGATAAACCCGTCTCGCATTCTGCAAAACTGCTATTCCTCTCAAGTGGTTTCAGCGTGGGCATGACCGCGCATGGTTCAGTGGGAAAACGCTTTTTCCATTCTTCTTCAAAAGGCCTTAATGCCTGAAGTGACGTTCCCCGCCGAACGGAATAGATGTCCGGTATCTTAGTTATTTCCTGGTTTCGGAGGAACTTGTCTATCTGAATGGCGGCGCGTCTGCCGTCTCCAACACACTCGACGACGGTGGACGGCCCCCGCACGGCATCTCCACCGGCGAAAACATTTACGATGTTGGTTTGGAATGTTGTTTCATTAATGCTGAAAGTTGACCATTTAGTGCTCTGGATTTCAGAGGCCGGCCCGATGCATGCGGTGTCAGTTTCCTGTCCGATGGCCATGATGATAGTATCGGCGGCGATGATAAACTCCGAACCTTTTACCTCAACAGGGCGTCGCCTTCCTGAAGCATCTGGCTCGCCGAGCTCCATGCGGACGCATTCAATAGCATCCATGTGTTCTTTCCCGGTGATACGTACGGGGTTGGTGAGAAAGTGGAATTGGATGCCTTCCTCTTCGGCATCATGAACTTCGAGGGGGTCGGCCGGCATTTCCAGGCGGCTGCGGCGGTAAACAATGATACAGTTTTTTGCTCCCAGACGGAGCGCTGTTCTGGCGGCATCGATAGCTGTGTTTCCCCCTCCGACCACCACAACGGTATTGCCCAGAACAAATTTTTTCTTAAGCTTGACGTCACGCAGAAAGTAAATGCCCTGATAAACACCCTTCAGCTCTTCCCCTGAGATTTCCATCAACTTGCTTTTGTGGGCGCCAATCGCAATGAAAACAGCATCGTAGTCGCGGCGCAATTCGTCAAGGGTTATATTTTTGCCGAGTTCGGTATTGTATCTGAATTCAATTCCCAGCGCTGCAACCTCGGCAATTTCAGCGTCCAGCATGTCCTGTGGCATCCGGTAATCGGGGATGCCGTATCTGACCATGCCGCCTGCTTTGGGCAATTTTTCTATAATGGCGCATTGATGGCCCTTCTGTGCCAGATAGTACGCACAGGAGAGGCCGGCCGGCCCTCCGCCGACAATTGCCACCGATTTGCCGGTAGATTTCCCTTTGGGAGGGAAATAACGCTGGTTTTTTGCAAAATTGTAATCGGAGATAAACCGCTTGATGTGCTTTATGGAGATGGTTTCGTCAACCAGATTTCGCCGGCACTCCTTCTGACACGGGGCAGGACAAACGCGACCGAGGATTCCGGGGAAGGGGATGCTCTGTTTTAATAATTTTTCTGCAGCAGCGTATTGTCCATTGGCAGCAAGTCCCACATAGCCCTGGATGTCAATCCCCGCGGGGCACGTAAGATTGCATGGAGCCACACAGTCGGCAAAATGATTGGAAAAGAGCAGCTCCAGCGCAAGTCTCCGCAATTTTTTAATCTCTTCGGAATCCGTTCGGATAACCATTTCATCGAAAATGGGTGTGGAGCAGGCCACTACGGGAAATCTGGCCTTTTCCTGCTCAACAAGGCACAGACGGCAGCTTCCGAAAGGTTTAATCTGGGCGTGGTCACAAAGCACCGGGATGGCTATATCGTTTCTTTTCGCCACATCAAGAATGGTCTCGCCTTTTTCCCCTTTGTACGGTTTTCCATTTATCGTGATATTGATCATTGTTTAGCTATCCTCCCATCATTCTACAGCAATAGCTTCAAATTTGCAGGCATCTTTGCAGAATCCGCAGCGCGTGCAGATCTCGGGGTCGATGATGTGTATCTTTTTCCGCTCTCCCTGTGCGGCGCCAACGGGGCAAATCTTGGCGCAGAGGGTGCAGCCCGTACACTTATCCGGCAATATTCGATAGGTGATCAGCGCCCTACATTTCTTCGCAGGGCATTTGTGGTCCTTTATGTGAGCCTCGTATTCGTGTTTGAAATAACGAATGGTTGTCAGGACGGGGTTCGGAGCCGTCTGTCCCAAACCGCAAAGGGATCCTTTTATAATGGCCTGTCCGAGACGTTGCAGCTCTTCTATGTCCTCTTCACGACCGCGCCCTTTTGTTATCCTTTCAAGTATTTCCAGCATTTTTTTGGTTCCAATCCGGCAGAACGTACACTTTCCACATGATTCATCAACGGTAAAGGAAAGAAAATATCTGGCGATATCCACCATACAGGTATCTTCGTCCATGAAAACCATGCCGCCGGAACCCATAATGGCGCCCGTTGCGGTAATGCTTTCATAATCGATGGGGGTATCGAAAAGATGGAAGGGGATGCATCCGCCGGATGGCCCCCCCATCTGAACCGCTTTGCAGGCACGGTCATTTTGAATGCCCATGCCGATGTTCGTCAAGATTTCGTTGATTGTTGTTCCCATCGGAACCTCTATCATGCCTCCACGTTTTATCTTTCCCGCCAGGGCAAAGACTTTTGTTCCCTTGGAGGTTTTTGTTCCGTATTTCGCGAAAGCTTCGGCGCCGTTTTGAATAATCCAGGGAACGTTCGCGTAGGTTTCTACATTGTTGTTGTTAGTGGGTTTGCCCCACAGCCCGGAAATGGCTGGATAGGGAGGCCGTGTCCGGGGCATACCACGCTTGCCTTCGATGGAGGAGATAAGGGCTGTTTCCTCACCGCACACAAAGGCGCCGGCGCCTTCCACAAGGTGAAGATGAAGACTGAAGTTGCTGCCCAATATGTTTTGACCGATAAACCCTCGGGCAGAGGCCTGCTCAATTGCTATCCGGAGACGTTTAACGGCCAAGGGATACTCGGCCCGAACATAAAAGAATCCCTCCCTGGCGCCTACCGCGTAAGCTCCGATTGCCAAACCCTCGATGACACTGTGAGGGTTTCCTTCCAGCGTGGAACGATCCATAAAGGCGCCGGGGTCCCCTTCATCGCCGTTGCATATCATGTATTTTTCATCATCAGGCGCGTCCTTGGCGAATTGCCATTTCATACCACAAGAAAAACCGGCGCCGCCGCGCCCACGAAGGCCTGAGGCCTTGATTTCGTCAATGACTTGCTGGGGGGACATGGTCCTGATTACCTTCTCAAGCGCCTTATATCCGCCAGCGGCAAGGTAATCCCCGATATTTTCAGGGTCTATGACGCCGATATTCCGGGTAACCAGCTTTACCTGCCCTGCATTATAGGAATCATGATCGGTTGAAATCGCCGGGTGCTTGATAACCCATTCTTTAATGTGCATGCCCTTTTCCATGGCATCTATGAACTTTTCAACCTTGTCGGCTGTTAGATTTCCATAGGTATAGGTTACGCCATCTTCAATGACGTCAATGATAGGCTCACAATAACACATCCCGTTGCATCCGGTTTTGACAAGCCTGAAACCTGGTTTTTCGGCAATCACATCGTTCAGCTTCGCTAGAGTTTCTTCGGCGCCGGCTGCAATGCCGCAAGAATTATAGCCGATTCTGAGGGTTTTCATGAGGCCATCTCCATTTTCTTGTAATCTCTTATAATTTTACGGGCCTTATCAGTGGTGAGCTTTCCATAGACCTTTTCGCCGATCATGATAACAGGCGATAAACTGCAGCATCCCAGGCAGGCCACAGTCTCGATGGTAAACAAACCGTCAGGGGTTGTTTCTCCTGCCTTGATGCCGAGTTCCGAAGAGATAGCTTCCGTAAGTCCTTCGGCATTTTGTACATGACATGCCGTTCCGTGGCACACCCGGATGAGATGCTTGCCTATGGGAGTCAGGCGGAATTGGGCATAAAATGTCACTACACCGTAGATGCTTGCCGTGGACATGCCTGTTCTTTTCGCGACCAGCTCGAGGGCTTCCTGTTCCAGATATCCTTTTTTCGCCTGGACCTGCTGAAGGATCGTAATAAGAGAACCTTTCTTTCCCTTGTATCGGTTTAGCACATCTTCTATGTAGCTCAGATTATTTTCCATTCTTGCTCCTTGTCCAGATCTATGAATCAGCTATTTGTCCGTGGTTCATTATTAAATTTCAGCCTGTCGGGCAATATTTTTTTGTGAAAGCAAGGTTTGATCTTTGTATGATGAAGGGAACCATCTACTGAAATTTAACCTGTGGCTGGTAAATAAAAGAATGGACGTTTCTGAACGGCGCACTAAGTTGTGCGGGGCTTAGGGGCTTAAATCTAGGCGGCCTAGATTGAAGCCCCTATGTCGTTTTCAAATACTCCATTACCACTTCGGCAATATCTTTCACTTGAACTTTTCCAGCATTTTCATCCTTGATGCCGTCTTCGAACATGGTCAGACAGTAGGGGCATGAAACACATATGGTATCAGGGGATTGACTGAGGGCTTCCTTCACTCTGGTCAAGTTAATTCTTGTGCCTAGGTGTTCTTCCATCCACATTCGCCCACCACCGGCGCCGCAGCAAAAGGCATTGTTTCTATTCCGTTCCATTTCCACCGGGGCGCTTCCCGTTGTTGCCCGTAAAACATTTCTTGGGGCTTCGTAAATATCGTTATGCCTCCCCAGATAACAGGAATCGTGGAATACAATTTTCCCCAGATTAGATATTGGTTTTTTGACATCGAGTTTACCGGAGTTGATAAGTTCTTCAATAAACTCACTATGGTGAATAACATGAAGGTTAAGGCCATACTGTCGATAATCGTTTTTCAGCGTGCTGAAGCAATGAGGACACAGTGTGACAACTTTCTTTATGCCCTTCTCCTTAAATAGAGCGACATTTTCATTGGCCATCTTTTCAAAGATAAATTCGTTTCCGAGGCGTCTAAGACTGTCTCCGCAGCATTTTTCATCTTTTCCAAGAATACCCCAGGACACACCTGCATTGTTGAGAATCGCAGCTACCGACACGGCAACCTGCTTGTTGCGTGAATCGAAAGCCCCCGCGCATCCGACATAAAGGAGATATTCCGTCTCCGAAGCATTAAATTCTTTAACGTCAATATTTGCGGCCCACTTGGCCCGTTCGGTAGGAGCAATCCCCCAAGGATTGTTCCTCTGCTCGATATTTTCAAAGAAGTTCAACAACTCTTCAGGGAATTTTGCTTCCATTTCTACGAGATGCCTGCGCATTTTAACAATCTTTGGCATATGCTCGATAAAGACAGGGCAAACTTCCATACACGCCCCGCATGTGGTACATGACCACAGGCTGTCTTCGGAAACACTTCCCTCGCCTCCTTCACCGATTAGGGGGAGCTTCGGCTCTTCGCCTTTTTGGAATAGTTTGCCGTTTTCAGTAAGATTAATTTTAATGTCATGAACGACTTGGCGGGGATTCAGTGGTTTTTTCGTGTTGAAGGCCGGGCATACGTCCTGGCATCTTCCGCATTCCGTACAGGAAAAACCGTCAAATAGGTCCTTCCAGGTAAGATCCCGCACCTCACTGGCGCCGAACCTTCTTCCTTTTTTAAATTTCTCACGGGGTTGGGTGTTTGTTTTCTCAAGATTTTTGAAAAAACAATTGGGTATTGCTGTAAGAATATGCATATGTTTGCTGTGAGGAAGATAGTTCAGAAATCCCAGCAGAACAATGGCATGAATCCACCAGATAAACCGGCCATACGTGGAAATGGCGGAAGGGGAACAGCCGGTAAATAAATTCGACACCATATTTGATATGGGCATGAAAGCTGCTATATCTTTTTGGCCTGCGGCGATTTCTGCTCCGTGAATTCCCCAAAATGCCAGCATCAGCACTGCCACCAAGGTGAGAATGAACAAAGCGTCAAAACCCTTGGCCTTGACGTAGGGGGTTTCCATATATGGCGGAGCAAAAAATAAACGACGGGCAAACGCAAGACCAACGCATACTAAAACGAAAGCGGAGACGATATCAAATACAAATAAAAGTCCGTAATGTATAGTTGGCGGCAATAAAGCGAGGCTGACGGACGGAAGCATACCCTTGACAAGAAATTCAGTATTGGCGATAAGAAGAATCATAAACGACCAGAACAGAACAAAATGATTGATGCCGAAAGGCCGGCTCACCACTCGTTTTTGCGCAAAGGCATAAAGAAACATTTCCCAGAATCGGGTGATAAGATTATTAAAACGATTTTCCGGCTTCCCAATGAGGATTAAACAGCAACGTTTATAACAGCTCCATAAGAACAAGATAATCGATGCAAAAACGATAATGGCAAATATTGTCGGATGTGGCGTCATATCAATTCCCCATTATTTCTCGCCCCGGCTGGCGGGACTTTTTATGCTTTTCTATGTTTGATGGTCTCGTAAAAAGTCAAATTTAATATAAGCTGTCATGCTGAGCTTGTCGAAGCATGATGTAATGTAATGAGACCTTTGAATTTGTGATTAAATCGCCTTGCCGTCATTCCGTGCTTGACTTGAGCCTGCCCCGTACTCGATACGGGGGAATCCAGTGTTTTCAAACCGTTATAGATTCCGCCCCGAATTTCATCGGGGTGACGCGTCGGAATGACGTGAGGGGCCGTTTTTCAAAGGTCTCGTAATATCTCCTTCGACAAGCTCAGAATGACATTTGGGACTTTTTGCGAATCCGTCATGTTTCAGACTTTACAGATATTTTTCTGTTGTTTGAATTCGCGCACATATCTGGTTATGGCCGGCACGATCTGAAATAAATCGCCAACGATCCCGTAGGTTGCCGCCTCAAATATCGGCGCATCCTTGTCACGGTTGACGGCAATAATGATGTCGGAGTCCTGCATCCCTACCAGATGCTGAATGGCTCCGGAGATACCGCATGCGATATAGATTTTTGGGCGCACGGTTTTTCCCGTTTGACCGACCTGCCTATCGAGAGGCATCCATCCCGCATCCACGGCGCTCCTGGAAGCGCCGATAACACCTCCAAGTTCATCCGCCAACTCTTGCAGCATGGCGAAATTTTCCTTTCCAAGCATCCCCCTGCCACCGGATATGATGAATTCCGCACCGGCAATATCTATGTGATCATCCCCCTTTTTGTCACTGATGACTTCCAGCACTTTTGTTAAAATGTCATCTTCATTGAGGGTAAAAATTTCTTTTATTATCTCGCCGGTTCTGGCCGTTACACACTCCGGCATGGCCATAACATGGGGTCTTACCGTAGCCATCTGGGGACGGAAACGATCGCAGAGAATCGTTGCCATAATATTTCCGCCAAACGCTGGGCGTGTTTGCAGAAGATTCCCCTTATCATCAATGGAAAGTCCCGTACAATCGGCAGTCAAACCGGTTTTGAGCTGTGTGGCCACCGCTCCTGCCAGATCTCTCCCCAACCCCGTTGCTCCCATGAGGATAATTTCCGGTTTGTACTTTTCTACAAGAAACTTGACGGCTTTCAGATATGGGGCCGTACGGTAATGTTTAAAAACGGGATCATCAATAAGATAAGCCTTCTGTGCTCCATAATGAAACGCCTCATGACAGAGGTGTTCAACCTGATGGCCGACAACGATAGCAGAAACGTCCACATTAAGCCTTGCAGTAAGCTGCGCCGCCGTTCCCAATAGTTCCCATGAAACGCGGGCAGCCTCACCTTCAAACTGCTCCACAAACACCCAAACCCCTTTATAGGCGGCAAGCTTCTTCTTGAGCTTTGCTGCTTCGTCGTCAATTCCCTCAGCCTCGGCATGTGATTCATAGTGAACATCATGCTGTTTCATTATTTCTTCCAGGAGTTTTTGTTCTTCGGGAGTATAAAATTTTTCCAACGCTTCAGCCGGGCATACCTTGACACATTTCAGACAGGCAATACATTTGGCTAAATCAACTATCGGCTCGCCCCGTTCATTCATCTCAACAGCGTCAACAGGACATGCGCTTTGACATCGCGCACCGCAGGCGATACATTTTCCTTCGATTAAACGAACCTTACCACGCGGTTTTTTTATGGGTTTCTTCTTTTCCATATCGTCTGAAAATTCCTCCAAGAAGAAAAACTGACTACCGACTTACGTCAGCCTTGATCATGGTCGTCGAAAATACAATTTAACAAAACCAAAGAATTTCAAAAGGGAAGAAGTTCTTTGGCTGCTAATTTATCAACTAAAAGCTTTGCCGTGCCTTCCGGATCATTTATCCCGTCGCCGATGATTTCACCCTTATCCCGCTGCGGCGAGAAGATTTTGTTGACCATCGTGGGAGAACCTTTGAGGCCAATGGTTTGTTCCTCGAGTTTAAGAACCTGGTTATTCCACACCTTTACCTCGGCATCCTCGGACTCCAGCCGCCTGGGCACCGTCGGATAACGGGGCTTATTGATTTCCCTGACCACGGTAATGACTGCCGGAAGAGATGATTCCACCCGCTCATGCCTTCCTTCCAGTTTCCGTCTGACGATGATTTTCATCTTCGTCAGGTCAAGTTCTTCAATTTTATCCACAAGGGTCAACTGGTTGTAATTCAACCGTGTGGCTATTCCCGGCCCAACCTGCGCTGTATCTCCATCAATAGTTTGTTTGCCGCATATCACAAGAATTACATCATCCTGGGCATCCAGTTTCAGGATAGCTTCTGCCAGAACTTTGCTCGTGGCCAGCGTATCTGCTCCTCCAAAGGAGCGGTCCGACAATAAAATAGCCTCATCAACACCTAGGGCCAGCGACTTTCTCAAAGTTGCTTCGGCATTTGGGGGGCCCATAGAAATTGTGGCAACGCGCAAGCCAAAGCGATCTTTTAGGCGAAGGCTTTCTTCTAGAGCATGGGTGTCATATGGATTGATAATGAAGGGAACCCCTTCCCTCTTGAGCGTATTGGTTACCGGATCAATCTGAACTTGCGTCGTGTCTGGAACCTGTTTGATACAGGAAACTACATACATATTAACCTCTTAACCTTCCCTTGGATTCCATTCGGCCTTTATCAGGAATCATGTTAAATACGTTTTGAGCATGAGCGGCTAACATGATTTTCCCCCTATGTCAAGCGCCGATTGAGAACTACCCTGCCTTTTCCTCAAGATAAGTTTACTGCCTGAATATCATCCGAAACCATCTGAGATTCGAAGCTGAAATTACCTCTCGTTGAGGGTTTCCCTTATCTTGAATCCAAAATGTCTCCCCCCTTCTTCGGTATAACCCAAAACTTTGTCTCCCTTAAGCAGCTTCACAACCGATACAGGTTCTCCGGAAGGTTTGGTCAATCTGATTGTTTCCGCGTTCTGTAGAATTATTGAGGCCTCTTTGTTTTGGACATCTGCCACAACATTGAGCATGGGTCTTTTTTCGATTTTGAGTCTGCCTATGGTGGAAACGAAGCATTTTCCTTTTTGATTGACAACCAAGATTTCGTCACCCGTCCGGAGTTCATCCAGATATTTCGTTTTGCCGTCGGGTATCATAATGTAGGCATGGACGGCGCCGGCGTTAACCCTGAAGGGTCTTGGCTCCACATAGGGATTTTCGACACTCTCCGAATGGACCAGGAAAAAAGCATTGCTGTAATTCCCGATCAGCATTCCTTCCCCCAACTTCATGTCCGTAATCGTGTCGATGCAGACCCGGTCCCCCATGGAAACCTTTTGGACATCCCTAATGATAAACTCCTGAAGAACCACCTGCGACCCGATGCCCCTGGCGAATGTTACAATCTCTTTTACAATCGCCGGATCATCCGTCCGAATGAGGATACCCCATACGCCCTTTTCCAGGATCGTTAATGCAACTTTTGCATCTTCCAGGGAAAATACAGGAAAAACGACCTTTGCGCCCTGGGCAATGATGTTCTCCAGAGGAATAATCGTCCAATCCTGACTATCCACGATGGCTATTTCTTTTGTTAAGGAGGCGATCCGTTCTTCATCTTTTTTGTTTCTTATCGTGATTACAAGAACATCTTTCTCCAATATCAGATCGGCTTCTTCGGCGTCTGAGATCACGGGTATGAGCCCTAGGGCTCTGACCTTTTCAATATCGTCAGAAGCAACCAAAATGGCATCGACGCCACTTTCAATGGCTGTTGTAACAAGGTCTTTTCCCCAATTGCGGCAATCGAGCCATATTTTTTTCATGGTTTAGCCTTTCCATTCAAAATCGCTGTCGCCTTCGCCACGCTGGCGTTTTCGTGGATGATCGCTTTGATGGCCTTGATCATTAAAGAGGGGTCATCATGCTGGAAAACATTCCTGCCAATAGAGACCCCGCCGCCGCCGGCAAGAATGGCATCCTTGATGTTCTTTAAAACAGCGAGGTCGTTTTCCGCCTTCTCGCCGCCGGCGATAAGAACGGGGACGCCACAGCCCTCAACAACGCAGCGGAAGCTGTCCGCATCTCCCGTGTAATTGACTTTTACCAGATCTGCGCCTAACTCTGCCGCAACTCGCGCAGCATGCTTTACGACGGCGACGTCGCTTTCAGATTTGATCTTCTTCCCCCGGATATACATCATGGCCAGAAGTGGCATACCCCAAGCTTGGCATTGCTTTGACACCTCCCCGAAGTCCCTCAGCATCTCCTTTTCATCTTCTGCGCCAATGTTGACATGGATGGAAACTCCGTCGGCTCCCAGCTTGATGGCTTCTTCAACGCTGCAAACGAGAACCTTCGAATTCGGATCAGGGCTCAAAGCCGTACTGGCGGAGAGATGGACGATCAGACCGACGTCATGTCCGCAGCCACGATGGCCCATCCGCACAACGCCCTTGTGAATTACAATAGCATTTGCGCCGCCGTCAACAATCTTGCCGATGGCGGTTTTTATATCCACGATGCCCGGTATAGGACCGGCCGTTACGCCATGGTCCAAAGGGACAATCAATGTGCGCCCGTTTTCCCTGTTCGTAATACGCTCCATCCTGATTTGCTTTCCTATCATTTTTGCCTCCTGTTCTTATCTGAAAGTTTCGCTTCAATAATGGGTTCTCTCTCAAAGACAAAACGTCATGTCAAGATTATTTTTATTGAAAATGTTTGATATTTGCAGGGCATGTTTTGTTTTGTAAGCGGGATTAAGAAGTTAGTTTTAAGATTTCTTGCCATATCGTTTCTTTCCCTTCGCCTGTCTTTGCGGAAAAAAGAATGGGATTAATTTCCATTTTCAGGGACAGGCTCAGATGTTTCTCTAATTCTTTTTTTCGCAGGTTGGATTGAGTTTTTGATAACTTGTCCACCTTTGTCAAAACAAAAAGGACAGAAATACCGTATAAACGAAACCACTCAAGAAGAGAGGTATCGTCGTCGTCGGGAGTTCTTCTTATATCGAAGATAAAGATTACTAACTTAAGATTTCGCCTTGCCTTCAGGTAAGTTTCAACCATGGGCCCCCATTTTTTTTTAATGCTCAGCGGAACCTTGGCAAATCCATATCCCGGTAAATCTACAAAGAAAACCCAGTCATTCACTTTAAAGAAATTGATGAGTTGTGTGCGACCGGGCGTATTGCTTGTTTTCGCCAGATTTTTCTTTTGAACAAGGGTATTGATAAGAGAAGATTTTCCTACGTTCGATCTGCCGACAAAGGCAACTTCGGGCAAGTTTTCGTCGGGATAATGCGCCGGTTCGGCGGCGCTTTTAATAAATTCTGCGAATACAGTTTTCATCTGTTGTTATATGATGCTCAGTCTCTTTCAAGATTGATCCCGTATTTTTCCAGTTTCCGTTCAAACGTAGGACGGGAGATTCCCAAAATATCGCAAATTTCCCCTTTATTCTTATTCCCGCTGTTTTTGATGACCTTTCGAATGTATCTTTCTTCAACTTCGTCAAGTGTTAAAAATTTTCCTATTTTTTCAAAATCAATTTCATCTGTTTCCTTTTCGGGAGTTTTTGTTTGAGCTTCTTCCTTTAGTTCCGGAAAGTCGCCTTTGGTAAGCACCTGTCCCTGGGCAATCACGGCTGCCCGTACCAGGAGGTTTTCTAATTCTCTTACATTTCCAGGCCAGTTGTACTTACGAAAGATGTCCATCATCTCATCGGAAACCCCAACAATCCGTTTGTGAAGGTCCAAATTAATCTTGGTTAAAAGATAATCCACAAGAAGGGGCAAATCATCCCTTCGCTCTCTTAGAGGGGGTATTTTGATGGAAACGATGTTCAGACGGTAATATAAATCATCTCTGAATTTTCCGTCTTTCACCAGCGTCTTAATATCTTTATTGGTTGCGGCGATGATCCTGGCATTAACCCTGATTTTGTCTTTTCCGCCAACCCTTTCGAATTCCATCTCCTGAAGTATCCTTAAGAGCTTAGCCTGAAGATTCAAGGACATTTCACTGATCTCATCCAGAAAAACAGTGCCATAGCGCGCCAATTCGAATTTCCCCAGTTTCCGGCTGATAGCCCCGGTAAAGGATCCCTTTTCGTGGCCGAAAAGCTCAGATTCAAGCAGGGTTTCTACGATTGCCGAACAATTGACTGCTATGTAAGGCTCATCCTGCGAGGTGTTGTGGTGGATAACCTTTGCGATGAGCTCCTTCCCTGTGCCGCTTTCCCCTTGAATCAGAACGGTCGTCTTGCTTTGAGAAACGACGCCGATTGTTTTAAAGATTTCCCGCATTTCTTTGCCTGTTCCGATGATATCGCCCACCCTGAACGGCTGCCTTGTAGGTTCCATCAGGAGACCGTCGATCTTCTTTTCCATCTCGATGGTTTTGATGGCTTTTTTGATGGCCAGATCAAGTTCATCAACGTTAATAGGCTTGTGAATGTAATCGAAAGCGCCGGACTTCATGGCTTGGATGGTAGTGTCCATATCGTGATATGCGGTAATCATAATGACTTTAACGTTTTCGTTTTCCTCTTGCAAATCTTCTAAAACAGTGAAGCCATCAATATCGGGAAGTCTGATATCTAAAATGACGACATCTGGTGAGATTTCGACAAACTTGTTTAAGCCGTCCGTACCGGTCAACGCCGTATAGACGCTGTAACCTTCTTCGGTTAAATAAAGATCGAGGCTTTCACATATGGATTTATCGTCATCAATCACAAGAATTTTTCGCATATTCGTTTCTCGAGAAAATTCACCTGATAGCTTGCAAATCTTTTTCTTCAATGGGAAAAGCAACCACAACCTTGGTTCCTAACCCCTTTTTGCTAAAAATATCGATGGTTCCATGGTGTAAATCGATGATCTTTTTCACTTGGGTCAGTCCAAGCCCGGTGCCATACCTTTTTTTTGTAAAGAAGGGATTGAAAATATGTGGCATATCTTCTTCGTCAATCCCACAACCATCATCTTCTATCTTCACAGATACGATTTTTTGATTTATTTGTTCAATCAATTCTGTTGACATGATAAGTTTGCCGTTTGGTTCTATCGCCTCTATGGCGTTCCGACAAATGTTTAAAAATGCCTGTTCAAGCATGGCCGGATCAACGCTTATGGAAGGAACTTTTTCGTCGAAGTATGTTTGCACATGGATGCGCTTATCCGCTATTATTTTTTCCGCCATTGCCAGCGCATGTTCCAGTATCTTTTTTATATCATATTGTTCTTTAATCGGTTCCATGGGTTTGGCGAAGATGAGAACATCGTTGACTAATTCCTCGAGATGTTCAACTTCTCTCTGGGCGATCTTAAACCTTTTTAGCTCATTGTCTTTCGGTTGCATACGCTTTTCAAGAATCTGCAGGCTCATCTTTATGGATGACAGAGGATTTCTTACCTCATGTGCAATGCCCGCGGATAATTGGCCGACAGCAGCCAATTTTTGACTTTCATAAAACTTTTTTTCAAGGTTTTTAAACTCCGTGATGTCGCGCTGAACGAGCACATAACGATCGGTTCCTTTCACTGGGCAGGTAGTAATGAGGAGGGTTCTTTTAGTTCCATCTCTCGCTGTGGCTTCAACCTCATAGGGTTTAAATATTCCTTTTTTGTATTCTTGCCATCTTTCCAGCATGAATTCCCTGAGATCGGGGGCAACAAATTCCGTAAAATGTTTCCCCTTGAATTGCTGCGCCCCAGCGCCTTTCTCTGCTTTTAAGTGGTCTCTGCTCATATAATTGATGATGCCGTCGCTGCTGAGATCAAATAGTTTATCCGGTGAGCTGTCCACCACGGATTGCAGATAATTGTACAGAGACTCAACTTCCTTTCTGAGATTTATATTTTTGGTTAATTCATTTTGCAGTGTTTCCGCGTATTCCTTTAGATCTTTAGACATCGTTACTTCTTTTGTTACATCCTGAAGGGTTTCGATCGCGGCGGTAATTTCCCCTTTTTCGTCGTAGATCGGCGCTGCCAGAAAATAAAGATAACGACTTTTCCCTCCCAGATTTTCATAAAAATCCCTGGCCTCATAGGCGCCCTCAATTGCTGATGATTTTTTAACTTTCTTCGTCCCATAGTACCTTTCAAGACCAGCGAAGTCGCAATCAACAATCAGGTCGGCAATAACGGGTCTTTTTTTCTGTGGGTAAAAAGGCATATATTGTTTATCTGTGCCGATCATATCCTTGGCATCCATGCCTGTTAGTTCCGTACAGGCCTTGTTCCAGAGGATGACCTGATGGTTTTTATCAATAACAAAGGTAGGAATAGGGGAGCCTTCGATAATCCCCTCGATGGTTTTTTTCTCATGGAGGAGTTTTCCCTGCCAGGCTTCCCTTTCCTGGAGGCGTTTGAGCTGTTCTTTGAATCGTAACCGTTTTGTGCCTCTTTGAGCTAATGATATGCTGGCAATAACTACCGCAAGGATCAAACCGACAGCCCCAAACATGATGTTTATAAACGTCTTATGCAGAGGAGAAATCGCTTCCTCATAAGGCACGGTGATGGCAATAAACCAATTGATCCTTCCCATATGGATAGGCGCGTAGGCGACGATATTTCTTGTCGACTTTCCATTTTCATACAGCCTGTATATACCATACCCTGCCTTAGCTTTGAGAGCGGATTCTCTTAGAGAAGCGACACCTTGCTCTTCTTTTTCTTGCAGGATTTCAATAGGTTTTCCGCTAAAAGTTTCGTTGTGATGAATAACAATATTACCAAGGGAATTGGCAATCCATGCGTTGTTGAAAGCGCTTTCGCTCAAAGGTTTTACGTATCGATCAAAAATTGTTGATAGAGAAATCGCCGCAATGACAGCGCCTGTAAATTCGTTTTGGGGGTTGAATTTAGGAACTAAAATAATGATTGAATTGACGTTTTTTTTGCCACTTAAAGAAGGTAGTTCATAGACGGACGGAACTCGCCTTGCCTCCAATTCTTCTATGGAACGGCGCTCCAGAATAAATCTCTGTAGGTGATCACGAATAAAGGTAGGGGGGTAAGCGGATAAAACTTTTCCTTTCCTGTCGAGGCTGGCAATAAAATCAGTATTTCCTGCCAGGTTGTCATAAAGCACTTCGGCAAGGATGTTTGCCTCTTTTGCTTTTATATTTTCCAATTGAGAAAGCTTGGAGAAGGTAAGCATTGTTTTCTCTACATCTGCGAGCAGATCCTCGATTCTTGCCGCAGTTGCTTTAGCAATGGCCATTTGCTGCTGGCTGTACTGCTCCACCATGTTTTTTCCCCGTGCATTGTAGATTGTAAAGGCCAACAAAAGGATCAAGGCAATGACGGCAATAGTTGCCATCCAGATGGAAAATCGTATATCAACTTTAAACCTCTTCCGCTTGCCTTTTGATTGGTCGATAATTTCCGATTTATCCATTTTTTGATGGTCTCGTAAAAAGGCGGAGATGTCACCCTGAGCCTGTCGAAGGGTGAACATAAATAATTGATATTACGTCATGGTTCGACAGGCTCACCATGACAAAACCCGCGAATTTTGACTTTTTACGATTTTGTCATTTTTTGAATAGAACAAAAATGTTTATGGGTTTTCATTTCTTGCTTTTTCTTTTCTTCTGTCCATAATTTTTAAGCCCCACCAAGACATAAATGGATACGGCGGCTCCTAAGGAGATCAGCAGCTTAATCAACCCGCTTTCAATTTCAATGACCCTTTCGCAAATCAACCAAACAACCAGATATGTTGCCGCCGTAAGCGCTTCTTGCATAAAACTGCCTCGTAAAAACATTGATTGTTTAAGGAACTATTATAAACCATCGAAGGATTGATGCGCAGCTTTTGCGATAGTAAATGAAATCTTTGGAATTTTCAAGGATATTCGAAAGACCGAATTGCCTCAAATTAAATGTCACCGAAGGAGGTGACATTTAATTTGAGGCAACCGGGGCATGAAAAAGCCCCGGAGAGCTTGTCCCCGGGGCTTTTAATCAAGTTATTAAGTTAATGTGTTGCCTGTTTTGAAAAGATTATTTGCCCCAAGAAAGTTCCAGCTTATTGACCAGCACGCAATCGTTGTTCGTCGTCTGCCTGTCGCACTGACCTCCTCCATCGAAATATTTGCCGGTCCAGAGGTAACCCAAGCCGATGAGGTAATTTAGGTTCGGGTGTATCTGATAGCTCAGGGCGATATCCGCTTCCGTGCCGTAGTTCTTGCTTTGGTCGCCGGCAACCTTATCCGCCCCGGCCTGGGTGAGTGCGGCCCACACGCTCAGCTTGTCCGTTATATTGTAGCCGCCGAAGAGCTGCACAAGCCAGCCGTTGTTGAAGCGGTCGTCCGTTGTAGCGCCTCTTCTAACGGCTTTGTCTCCACCAAGGTCGCCCTCGTAGAGGTACAACCACTCTTCGAACAGTATCAGACAGGGGTTCCAGTCCTTGTTTTGATCGTAGCCGGAATGGTTTACGTCGTCGTTCGGGTCATCATCGCCGCTGACAAAAGCCGTCTGCGCGCCGACATAGGCCCTGTCAATGTTGTATTTACCGTAGAGGTAAGCGGAGTAGCCGCGCCGTTTGAGGTCTGACACATCACCATCATACTTTCTGTCATAGCCGCCGTAGTATGAGGCTTCGCCTTCGAGGTAGAGATTGTCGATGGTGGCCTTGAAATACACGGGCAGATAGATCAGCTGTGTTTTGTAATCTACGCCGCCAAACGCAGTCTCTTCATCCCTGCTCTGGTCGTTCGTGTAACAGAGCTTTATGCCCGCTTCCGCCTTTTGCCACTTGTAGATTCCCTGCAGGTTATAAGCGTCCGAATCGCCGGTATCTGGTCCAACCCCAGCTTCTCTCCACACAGAGCCTTCGTTATTCTTCTGGACGTATCCCATAAGCGTCAACCTTCCGAAAGACTGGGTGTACTTGATCCTGGCTCGATCAACCTCTTCGTCCTGAAACAGCGTTCCAAAGGTGCCGGCGGGCATGTAGCCGACATCGAAGACGCCGGTAGCGAAAGGCAAAGGCGACTTAAATGTCACATAGATCTGGTCCATGGAGATGTTGTTTTGATCTTCGTGGTTTTTATACTCCCTATCACGAAGCCTATAAACCGTATTAGACTCTCCCTGGTTGGTGCCCCAAACCCTTTCGAGGGCGTCAAACCTTCCTGTCAGATACAGCCCGTCCGTAAAGCCCAGGACGGTTTTCACCCTCAGCCTCTGACCGTAGGCCGTATTGCTTTCCTTGTCTGCGGTCAGGGCCCGATTGCTGTCGTAAAAACCCCGGATGAAATACGAACCGCTTGTATCGAACGTCACAGCCGAGGCCGTTATGCTGAAGGCCCCTACCAGCCCCAGCGCCAGTAAAACTACCCAAAATTTCTTCATCTCCTCTCCTCCTCTCAATAATATTAATTATTAACTAACATTCGAAATTCTGGTCGATCATCTAAACTATACACGTTAACACCTATTGTGTAACCCTGCTTTGTTTTTTAAAGGTTAAAGGTTACATGTTTACAGAAGAAGTTACTTCTGGAGCTGCGCTTAGCGCCTTGCAAAGTTGCTGGAACCATTAGTGTTTCACAGTCACCTCCCTTCGGATTTTGCCCTTGACCGGAAGCTAGCACCGCGAAAAAATAATGTCAAGTTTTTTTTCAGTTCATCATTGGCCATGATACTTTATGAGATTCCCCAAAAATAATAACCAAAGTAATATGGGTTTTAAAGTGTTTAAAGAGTTGGGAGAGCAATAATTGTGCCGAATGTAGCCTTGAACGGTTTCATCTATGGCGAACCAATCGAGATTATTCATTAAATTAGGAAAGGCAGGGTTAGAAGAAGCGGGATGCAAAAAACTACATGTATCATAGATAGGCCTTCCCATGTGTGTCAAAAAAAACACACTTACTTTTGTATATTCGCTACAAACATCGACCCTGCCAAAAACAAAATATTTCTTGACAGGAAAGGAATATTGATATAGAGTAAATGAATATGTAACATGGTGACTTCTGGTTATATAGTGGCTGTTGTTCAGCCTAAGCTGACCGTCTGAAGATAGGCGGCCTGTTTTGTCTATGGTGCAAGGTCAAAAACGCCTTTTCGGATTTCACGGATTGCGGTTTATCACTACAAACTAGCATTGTGCTGGGCGGTCAAAGACCATGTTCCACCGAAAAAGCATTGAAGTGGCGCTCGAGCAAAAAAAATAAGCAGAGTATAAAGAGTATAAAGGGAGGTATTAGAAAAAATGGCAGAAGAAAAAGTTCAGTTGAAAGAGGTTTACCCCATACCGGAGAAAATCAAGAAGATGGCCTACATCAGTGGAAGAGAAGCTTACGATAAGCTTTGGAAACGTTCCATTGAGGATCCTGAAGGCTTCTGGAGCGAGATTGCCAGTGAGTACGTCGAGTGGTTCAAAAAATGGGACAAGGTTGAGGAGTACAACTTTGATGTCAGAAAAGGCCCTATCTATTTGAAATACTTTCAGGGCGGAAAACTCAATCTGTCCTATAACTGTTTGGACAGACATTTAAAGACCAGAGGCGACAAGGTTGCGATCATCTGGGAAGGCAACGAGCCGGGCGAAGGCAAGAAATTTACCTATAAGCAGTTGCACGCCGAGGTCTGCAAATTTGCCAATGTTTTAAAGGCGCAGGGGGTCAAAAAGGGCGACAGAGTTCAGATTTACCTCCCCATGATTCCCGAATTGGTTATCGCAATGCTGGCCTGCACCCGCATCGGCGCGATTCACAGCATCGTTTTCGGCGGATTCAGCTCCGATTCGCTGCGCGACCGCATTGAGGACAGCAAATCCAAGCTTCTCATCACCTGCGACGGCACCTACCGCGGCGCCAAGGCCATTCCCCAGAAGGACAATGCCGATGCCGCCGTAAAGGGATTTGATTTCGTGGAAAAGATGATCGTTGTCAAGCGTGTTGGCGATAAAATCAAATGCAGTTGGAATCCCAAGACCGATCTCTGGTGGCATGAAGAAATGGCGAAAGCCGGCGCCGACTGCCCGCCGGAGCATATGGATGCAGAAGATCCTCTCTTTATTCTTTACACCTCCGGATCGACGGGAAAGCCCAAAGGCGTTCTGCACACGACGGGCGGATACCTCGTTTTTGTTGCCTATACGCATAAGATGATATTCGACTATAAGGAACACGAAGTTTATTGGTGCACCGCAGATATCGGATGGGTGACGGGGCATAGCTACATCGTCTATGGGCCGCTTTGCAACGGCGCGACTTCCGTGGTATTCGAAGGCGTGCCCAATTACCCTGATATCAGCCGTTTCTGGAAGATAGTGGAAAAATACAAGGTCAACATTTTCTATACCGCTCCTACCGCCATCCGCGCTATCGCCAAGGAAGGCGACGAATGGGTCAAAAAAGCCGACATTTCTTCGCTGAGAATCTTGGGGACCGTTGGCGAGCCCATCAACCCCGAGGCATGGAACTGGTACCACAACGTTATCGGGCGCGGTGAGTGCCCCATCATGGACACCTGGTGGCAGACCGAAACGGGTGGGATCCTGATTACGCCCCTTCCCGGCGCGATTCCCGTTAAACCAGGCATGGCGACGCTGCCTTTCCCGGGAGTCTGGCCTGCCATAGTTGACGATGATGGCAAGGAGATTACCGAAACTGTCGCTTCCGGCGCGCTGTGCATGAAGAAGCCCTGGCCTGGTCTGATGAGAGGAGTCTATGGCGATCCCAAGCGCTTCCAGGAAACCTACTTTGAGCAGTTCCCCGGTTACTATGCCGCCGGCGACGGCGCTCGAAGGGACAAGGACGGCTATTATCAGATTACCGGCCGTATTGATGACGTTATCAATGTTTCCGGCCACCGCATGGGAACCGCGGAAGTCGAAAGCGCCCTTGTGGCTCATCCCAAAGTAGCGGAAGCCGCCGTTGTCGGTTATCCTCATGAACTCAAGGGCCAGTCCATCTATGCATACGTGACCTTAAAGAGCGGGGTAGAGAAATCCGACGATCTGAAGAAAGAACTGGTGGCCCATGTCCGGAAGCTGATCGGCCCCATCGCGACACCTGAGAAGATTCAATGGGCTGATGGGCTTCCCAAGACAAGGAGCGGCAAGATCATGAGAAGAATTTTGAAGAGAGTCGCGGCCAACGATATCACAGATTTGGGAGATACGAGCACGCTGGCCGATCCTTCTGTGGTTGACGATATTGTTAAGAACCGAGTGATCTGATTTTAAATTAATTAATAACCATCTTCCCCTTGTTTTTTTATGGTCAAGGGGGAGGTGGCCATCAAAAATGCTGAGCGCGCCTCAGCGTGAGTCTTGTAATCTGAAGAGGGTTGTGGCGTGCATTCAGAAAGGAGGAGGAAGAAGTGAATATTGTTGTATGTGTAAAGCAGGTTCCGGATACGGAAGCCCAGATAAAGGTGAAACCTGATGGATCAGGAATCGATGAAGCCGGCATCAAGTGGGTTATGAATCCTTATGACGAATACGGCGTGGAAGAAGCCCTAAGGTTGAAGGAAAAACTTGGCGGCGATGTGACTATCGTGTCCGTGGGTCCCGCAAGGGCGATGGAAACAATCAGAACGGCCCTGGCCATGGGCGCCGATAAGGGGATCCATATTGACGACCCCGCATTGAACGATGCGGATGCCTATACAACAGCGACCGCTTTGGCGGCAGCGATCAAAAGCATTCCTCATGACATTATTTTCTGTGGCCAGAGGGCCATTGATGACGACTCCGGTCAGGTCGGTTCCGTTTTGGCCGAGCTTCTGGGCATCCCCCAGGTAACCATTGTTACCAAGCTGGAAGTCGAGGGCAGCAACATCAAAGCGACAAAACCGATTGAAGGCGCCCAGCTTTTGATCGGCAGCTCTCTGCCCTGTGTCGTGACGGCGCAGAAGGGCCTCAATGAACCCCGTTATGCCTCCCTGCCCGGGATTATGAAAGCGAAGAAAAAACCCGTTGATATCAAGAACGCCGCAGCGCTTGGCATGACGGCAGATGTGAAGGCAAAGGTTGCCAAATTTGTGCCACCTCCAGCCAGACCTCCTGGAAAGATTGTCTGTGGAGACGACCCGGCGGCAAAGGCTGCGGAACTGGCTAAACTGCTTAGGGAAGAGGCGAAGGTTATTTAATATCATTTATCACGGAGGATATGAAAAATGGCAAAAGGTGTGTGGATAGTTGCAGAACAGAGAGATGGAGCCTTTCGCAAGATCAGTTTTGAGCTTGCCAGCACGGCCAGAAAGCTTGCCGATCAGTTAAGCGATGAGGTTTGTGCCATTGTATTGGGTTCCGGGATTAAAGGCATTGCCGGTGAATTGGGAAAATATGGCGTGGATAAGGTTTTTGTGGCGGACAATCCCGCTTTGGAACCTTACACGACCGATGCCTATGCTGCGGCGGTTGCTAAAATAGCAAAGGAAAATGATCCGGCGATCCTGTTGCTCGGCGCCTCTGTGCAGGGGAAGGACCTTTCCTCGCGTTTGGTAGGTAAGCTGGCGACAGGCATGGCCACGGATTGCACGGATGTAAAGATTGCCGATGGAAAACTTCTGGCCATCAGGCCCATGTATGCAGGTAAGTGCTTCGGCGAAGTGGTCGTTTCCGGTTCCCCCCAGATGGCTTCCTTAAGACCGAACGTGTTTTCAATTGTAGAAAACGCCAAGGCGGGAGCCGTTGTGGATTTTGATCCGGGTCTCGATCCGGCTCAGTTAAAGACGAAGGTCATCGAAGTCCAGAAAGACGCTTCCGGCAAGGTTGATCTTACCGAAGCGAACATTATTGTATCCGGCGGCCGCGGCATGAAGGGGCCGGAAGGATACGGGATACTGGAAGAGCTGGCGGCTGTTCTGGGCGCCACCGTTGGCGCATCAAGAGCCGCTGTTGATGCGGGATGGAGACCACAGTCCGATCAGGTCGGCCAGACGGGAAAGGTTGTTTCGCCCAATTTATATATTGCCTGCGGTATTTCCGGCGCCATCCAGCATCTGGCTGGCATGAGCTCATCGAAATATATCGCGGCGATCAACAAGGATTCTGAGGCGCCTATTTTTACGAAGGCCGATTATGGAGTTGTGGACGATCTTTTCAAGGTCGTTCCGGAACTGACAAAAGAATGCAAGAAATTGCTTGCGTAGAATTATAAATTGGGGGCGGATGATCCGCCCCCAATTTTATTCTCGTTGGGTGGTGTAGAGCGGCAGGAGGTGATTTTTTGGCCCTGAAACTTTGGGGCTAATGTCGTTGTGGCTTCTTTATTGTTTCTGAGGCGCTGATTTTTATTTGGATTCGATACCTGATAGTTTATAAGCGTGCGCTTTGTTTGGTTCTTGGCGCATGTATAAAATATATCTAAGAGACAGAAAAACAGCAGCGTGATCGGTCGGTGATGTCTCTAGGGATGGAGGGATTATGGAACATTTGCCATTGGGTGTTGGGAATGAAGGGAGGCTTGTCTTCTGGAATGCTGAGCATTTTGAATTGTTCCTATTTTTGTTCACGGGTATTGCAGTAGCCATTTTAGCTTACGGGCTTTTTAAAAGATGGCAGCTGTGGACGGCGATAGGGAAACCGGAAAATAGAATGGACAACGTTAAGGAGCGATTAAAGTTGCTTCTGATGAATGGTTTGCTTCAGATTAAAACCTTCAAGGATATTTACCCTGGTGTCATGCATGGGTTAATCTTTTTTGGATTTGTCGTGCTTATATTCGGCGCCGCCTTTGATGCTACGGAATTTCACATCACAGAACCGTTGGGATGGGCGTTTCTTCGTGGGAAATTCTATCTGTTTTTTTCGTTTCTCATGGATCTTTTCGGTTTGGCGGTGCTGGTCGGTGTGCTTATGGCTTTAGACCGGCGGTATCTGAAAAAACCGGATCGTCTCGGCTATAAGGGAAAACCGGATAACACCCCTGATGACGCCATTGCGCTGTTGCTGATTCTGGGCATTGTCGTGACGGGATTTATTATCGAAGCCCTAAGAATTTTCGTGACCAATCCCCCCTGGGAATATTGGTCATTCGTCGGTTGGACGTTATCCAAGGCGTTTGTCGGAGTGAATATTGACACAGCTAAGATTCTTCACAAGGTTACATGGTGGACACATACCTTCATAGCCCTTGGGTTTATCGCTTATATTCCCTTCTCCAGATTGCTCCACATTTTTACCACGCCGGCCAATCATTTTATGGCTTCCCTGAAACCTGTCGGCGCAATCGAACCGATCAGGGACTTTGAGAATGCGGAAACGTACGGTGTAGGCACCCTTGAGGAATTTACGTGGAAGCAGATTTTTGATGCGGATACCTGCACCCGCTGTGGTCGCTGTCAGGATGGTTGCCCCGCTTATCTTACGGGGAAACCGCTGTCTCCCAAAAAGCTGATTCAGGATATAAAAACATACTGGTTGGAAAGGGCCCCCGCTGCCGTAGCGGCAAAAGCGGCAGCAGAACAGGCCGAGGGTAAACAGAAAAATGCTCTGCTGAAGCTGGTAGATAAGGTTGATGCCGTAGTTGAGTCCATAAAAACGCCTTCAACGGCGGCCGAAGAAAAACCTGAGAAGGCTTTGGTCGGCGAAACCATCGGGCTGGATGAGCTGTGGGCATGCACGAACTGTATGTATTGTATGGAGAATTGTTCCGCTTCCATCGAACATGTTCCCAAGATCATCGGTATGAGACAGTATAAGGTGCTGATGGAAGCGGACTTCGCTTCGGAATTGCAGTTGACATACAGGAATATGGAAAATAACTCCAACCCGTGGGGCGTGGGCTCTCATCTTCGTGGTGAATGGGCTCAGGAACTTGGCGTTAAAACGCTGGCGGAGGATCCAAATGTCGAGTATCTCTACTATGTGGGCTGTTCCGGTTCTTTCGATGACCGTGGCAAGAAGGTGTCTGTTGCCCTGGCGAAGATTTTGCAGGCTGCCGGTGTGAGCTTTGGTATTTTAGGCACGGAGGAAAGCTGTTGCGGCGATTCGGCCATGAGGGGCGGCAACGAATATCTCTATCAAACGCTTGCCCAGGCGAACATTGATGTTATGAAGGGCTATGGGGTGAAAAAGATTATCTGCACCTGTCCCCATGGATACAATGCCATTAAAAAGGATTACCCTCACTTCGGCGGAGATTTCGAAGTTTATCATCATTCGGAGATCATCGCCGATCTCATTGCCAAAGGCAGGATTGCCCTAAAGAAACCTGTGAGCGGTGTCTTTACCTATCATGATTCATGTTTCTTGGGCCGTTATAATGACATCTATCAGCAACCGCGCGCCGTTCTCAATGCAGTGCCAGGCTTGAAGCTGACCGAAATGGAAAGAAACTTTGCAAAGAGCTTCTGTTGCGGCGCCGGTGGCGCCAGGATGTGGATGGAAGAGCATGGTGAGCGCATAAATGATGCCAGAGCGGCTCAGGCCATTGCTGTGGGCGCTACAGGCATTGCCGTTGGCTGCCCCTTCTGTCTGACTATGATGAGTGACGGCATTAAAACGCATGGAAAGGAAGAAAGCATGGTTTCCCTGGATATTGCGGAGATTGTCTGGAAGGCGATGGGCATTGAAGAAGAAAAAGCTCCCAGCGATGTTTGCGCCGCCCAGGGGTAATAAAGAAGGCTATTGAAGATATAAATAGAAAAGCCCCGTTTTGCTGTCAAAACGGGGCTTTTCTATTGGCAAGTTCATTTTGTTTATAATACGCTGCAACAAATATTATCAAAAGTTTTATGAAAGAAGAGAAGTTGATATGAAAAAAATTATTAACTCCGGTAGGACAGGCGAGACGCCTGTCCTACCGGAAAGGGGAAGTAAGTAAATATACAGGACATATTGATAATCAAGAGTTTTAGGCGTTCTTGCTTAAAAACTTTTTGACATTACCATATAATATAAAGGGGGGCGCACATATGGTTGGAGAAATTCGATACGAGGATAAGCTGTGGTTAAAATCTTACGAGATAGGGGTTCCTGAAACCATTGATTATGAAGAGATTTGTTTACCTGATATTCTGGATCGAACGGCAAAAAACTTTCCGGAAAACAAGGCGTTGATATTTCTGGGATATACTTTGAATTACAGACAGTTTAAGGATATGGTCGATCGTTTTGCCGCCTGCCTGGTTGATTTTGGCCTTAAAAAAGGCGATGCCATAGCCATTTTGCTGCCCAATATGATCCAGTGCGTTGTCGCCTATTATGCTGTCTTGAAGGTGGGTGGAATTGTGGTTATGAACAATCCTCTTTATTCCGATCAGGAATTGGAGTATCAATTCAACGATTCAGGGTCAAAAGCGTTGATAACGATTGATCTGTTGGGAAACCGCATGATTGATTTGCGGCCCAGGACAAAAATCCAACAGATCGTTTATGCTTCCATCGGGGATTATCTTCCTTTTCCCCAAAGCCTTCTCTTTCCCCTTGTGGGCAGGAAGAAAAAATTGGCGGCCGACGTAAAGGCGGCGCCGGATGTCTATAAGTGGAAAGACTGTATCGCCAGATATTCACCCGGCGCTCCTTCCGCAAAGATTGATTTCTCTGATGTGGCCATGTACCAATACACCGGCGGAACCACCGGCGTCTCCAAAGCAGTCGAACTCACACATGCAAATCTCAGCAAACAGATCCAACAAATCAAAGCTTGGTTCCCAAAACTTGAGTATGGAACAGAAACATTATTGGGAGCGCTTCCGTATTTCCATGTCTTTGGCCTCTCTACAACTATGAATCTTTCGGTATATATGGGTTGGGCGCAGATTCTGGTAATCCGTCCCCAGCCAGGGCCCCTTCTTTTGGCCATCAGAAAGTTCAGACCCACCTTTGCTCCCTTGGTTCCAACCATGTATATCGGAATGCTCCGCCACCCGGACATTAAGAAGACAGACATGAACTGTATAAAGGGGGCATTTTCCGGCAGCGCCCCGCTGCCTGTGGAGGTCATCAATGATTTTGAAAAAGCAACCGGAGCCGTTATAGTGGAAGGTTTCGGTATGACCGAAACTTCGCCGGTCACACATATCAATCCTTTTGCCGGCGGGGCGCGCAAGGTAGGCAGTGTAGGGGTTCCCATCTCCGATACATTGGCCAGGATCGTTGATCTGGAAGACGGCGTTACGGATATGCCTGCAGGGGAACGGGGAGAATTGATTGTAAAGGGGCCGCAAGTTATGCGCGGATATAAGGGAAAGCCCGAAGAGACGGCAAGCGCGCTTCGTTGCGGCTGGTGTTATACCGGCGATA
Source organism: Syntrophaceae bacterium UBA4767 (assembly GCA_002403385.1). GTDB lineage: Bacteria > Desulfobacterota > Syntrophia > Syntrophales > UBA4767 > UBA4767. The sequence continues at coordinate 33,727 of DHHR01000080.1, forward strand.
TTGCAACAATGGATGAGGACGGCTATTTCTATATCGTGGATCGAAAGAAGGATATGATTGTTTCCGGCGGTTACAATGTTTATCCTCGGGACATTGATGAGGTTTACTTTGGGCATCCCAAAATACAGGAAGCCTGCACTATCGGGGTTCCCGATTCCAAGTGGGGTGAACATGTGAAACTCTTTGTGGTTCTCAAAGAGGGTGAAACGGCCAGTCAAGAGGAATTGATTGAATTTGGCAACACAAGGTTGGCCCCTTATAAACTTCCGACAGAGATAGAATTTCGTAGGGAATTGCCGAAAACTAACATGGGAAAGATCCTGCGCAAACAACTCAGAGCCGAGGAAATGGAAAGACGCCAAAAACAGCAATAAAGCACTCAGGCGCCGAATTTCCCTAGTCTTCGGGCATGGGCCAGCGCGACGCCCATGAGATGCATCATCGGCATCCTTCCCAGGCCGCCGTGAAGGCAGTCCCTTTCCCCGAAGCGCGCTACTCGATCCGGGATACAAGTGTTGGCTGCCAAAACAATAGGCACAGGATGCCAACTGTGCGCAGCCATTGCCGCCGGGGTTGAATGATCGCCGGTGACCGCCAAAACATCCGGTTTTAGTTCTAAAATGTGGGGAATTACGGCATCCACCTGTTCGATTACCTTGACCTTTTCACTAAAGAGCCCGTCTTCTCCACGTGAATCTGTTTGCTTGATGTGAATGAAAAAGAAATCGAAAGCAGCATATTGCTGCCTGAGAACGCTTATTATATCTTCCGGGGTGGTTACGGATCCGCCGATTGTCATACCGAGCAGTCGGGCAACGCCCCTGTACATCGGATAGCCGGCAATTGCCAAAGCCTTTAGACCGAATCGCTCCTCCATACGGGGGAAACGGCGATATTTGGCGTAACCTCTGAGCAGAAGCGTATTGGCCTTCTCTTCGTCGGCAAGAAGCCGCCCTGCCCTTTCCAGCAAATCCGCCAGAATTTCCTCTGTAGCCTTTGCCTCCGGGATAAGGGCTTTCGGAGGACAGGCAGAAATTCCCGTTTTCTGAGGATCCGTCTCTTGCAGCTCATCCCGCAGGTTTTTTCCCCGGACAACCAGCAGCGCCCTGTGTTCCTTGACCGGTTTGACGAAGATCTTTACATCGGCGCTCAATTGGATATGGTCTTGAAGTTTTTTACATATCCTCTGATTGGTTTCGGTGTCGATACGGCCGGCTCTCCGATCGACGATCAGCCCTTCTTTGTCCATTGTGGCAAAGTTGACCCTGATCATCAGATCGTTCTCGATCATGGGAAAATCAATGCCCGCCGCTTCCAGCATGCCTCTGCCGATGTTGTTTTTAACAGGATCGTAACCGAATAAGGCAAGATGGGCTGGGCCGCTGCCTGGAGTAATCCCGTAACCGATTGGATCGAGAAGGCCGCAGGTAAATCGTTTGGCCAGGCAATCCAGATTCGGCGTCCTCGCCGCTTCAAGTTCTGTCAGGCCGGTCTCGGCATTGGGCAGGCCGCCGAGACCGTCCATGATCAGAAACACGATTTTTGTATCATTTTTAACGATGAGGCTGTCAATAAGTTCGGGATTCACTTTATCTCGTGCCTAGGAGTTTTCTGGCTACAACCATGCGCTGAATTTCATTGGTTCCTTCATAAATTTGGCAAATCTTGGCGTCGCGCATGTGGCGCTCGGCGGGGTATTCTTTTATATATCCGTAGCCGCCGAAAATCTGAACTCCTTCAATGGCTGCCTTCATGGCCACGTCCGAAGCATAGTATTTCGCCATTGCGGCCTCCTTTTCAAAGTCGTATCCATGATCTTCAAGCCACGCGGCTTTTAAAAGCATGAGTTCCGCGGCGTCCAGTTCCGTAGCCATGTCGGCCATTTTAAACTGAATGGCCTGGAAAGTGGAAATGGGTTTCCCGAATTGCACTCGTTCCTTCGCGTACGCAATGGCGTCCTCCAGCGCGGCTCTGCCGATGCCACAGGCCTGTGCGCCGATTCCAATCCGTCCTGAATCGAGTCCGGCCATCATCTGCTTAAATCCCTGCCCCGGTTTTCCCAGAAGGTTGGCGGCCGGAACTTCGGCATCCTCAAAAACAAGCTCTGCCGTTCCGGAAGCAAGGATACCCATTTTTTCCTCGAGTTTGCCGACATGAAATCCCGGGGTATTTTTCATGTCCACGATGAGGTTGATGATCCCCTTGTAACCCAGGGAGGCGTCCGTTGTGGCGGCCAGAACGCAATAGCGAGCCACATTGCCATTGGTGATGAAGGCCTTGCTTCCGTTGACAATATACCTGTCCCCCTTCAGCTCGGCTCGGCATTTGAGCGAAGCGGCATCGGAACCGGCAGAGGATTCCGTCAGGGCGTAGCATCCTTCCACCTTGCCGCCGGCCACAGGCGCTAAGAACTTATGCTTCTGTTCTTCTGTCCCGTAAGTTTTTACGGGGTGTCCGTAGAGGGTATTGTTCACTGAAACGATGACCCCGCAGCTTGCACAGGCCTTGGAGATTTCGATCACCGCCATGACATAAGTTACGTTATCCATGCCGGCTCCGCCGTATTCTGTGGGAACGGCAACGCCCATAATCCCCATTTCTCCAAGCTGCCGGCAAATTTCCTCCGGGTGCCGGTGGGTCCTGTCCAACTCCGCAGCAATGGGCTTAATTTTCGTTTCGGCAAACTTCTTCACCATATCTCTAACCATAAGCTGTTCTTCAGTAGGCGCAAAATTCATCTTAAGAACCTCTATAACAAAAGTATATGTTATTTATTATTGACAAAATCGTAAAAAGTCCCATAGGCCGTCATACCGACGAAAGTCGGTATCAATAACAATCGGAAAATACTGAATTCCGTGTCAAGCATGGAATGACGAAAGAGGGTCTTCCCGCCTTTTTACGAGACCATCATTATTTGATTTAGCGGCCGATGAAAGCAGGCTTTCTCTTTTCGAGAAATGCCTTCATTCCTTCTTTCTGATCATCGCTGCCGAAACATTCTCCGCAACACGCGGCTTCCAGTTTGAGGGCATTATCAAGCGCCAGGTCGCAGCCGAAATTGATGCTGTTTTTGGCCATTTTAATCGCAAAACCCGGCATGCCTGCCAATTTTTGGGCGAATTTGTTGGATTCCGGGATCAACTGATCTGCAGGGAAAACCCTGTTGACCAGACCGATCTCGTAGGCCCGTTTCGCATTAATTTGCATTCCGCTCATGATTAGCTCCTTGGCTATTCCCATGCCTACAAGCCGCGGCAGGCGCTGTGTGCCTCCCCAGCCTGGAATGATGCCGATCAGGATTTCCGGTTGGCCGAAAACGGCGTTTTCAGAAGCGAAGCGCACATCACAGGCAAGTGAGATTTCTGTGCCCCCACCTAGAGCAAAGCCATTGACGGCGGCAATAGAAGGTTTGGCAATGGTTTCCAAAAATCTCATGGTTTCCTGCCCTAATTCCATAAACTGCAAGGCCTCGGGCACTCTCAAATTATGCATTTGTGAAATGTCCGCGCCGGCGACAAAAGCCTTTTCTCCGGCGCCTGTTAATATCAAGGCCTTTATTTGCTCGTTGTTCTTGCAGATGGAAAGAGCGTCATAAAGCTCTGTAAGAGTTTCCGAATTCATTGCGTTTAAGGCCTTCGGTCGGTTGAAGGTTATCGTGGCAATGCCGCCTTCAACGTTGAACAGAATGTTTTTGTATTCCATGATATATTCTCCTTTCCTTAGGGGAAATTTTACGTTCTTTCTAGGACAATAGCCATGCCCTGTCCTCCGCCGATGCAAAGAGTAGCCAAACCCAATGCGGCATTTTTCTTTTTCATTTGCATGGCCAGCGAGTAGGCAATCCTGGCGCCGGTGCAGCCGATGGGGTGACCGATGGAAATGCCGCTGCCGTTGAGATTGCACTTGTCAAGGTCGATTTCCAGTTCTTTGATGCAGGCAAGAGCCTGAACAGCAAAGGCTTCATTCAATTCGATAATATCCATGTCCTTGATTGTCAAGCCAAGCGTACGCAGGACTTTTCTTGTTGCGGGAATGGGACCCAAACCCATGTAGGCGGGGTCCACACCGCCGGAGGCGTAACCTTTAATTCTTGCCAGAGGTTCCACGCCCAGTTCTTTGGCTTTTTCGGCGCTCATCACAACAACTGCGGCCGCCGCATCGTTGATGCCGGAAGCATTGGCAGCCGTCACGGTCCCGCCTTCTTTTTTAAAAGCAGGGGGGAGTTTCGCCATTTTTTCCAACGAAGTGTCCATAGGCCTTTCATCCACCTTGAATGAAATCGGTTCGCCCTTTTTCTGGGGAATCACCACGGGAACAATTTCGTCTTCAACCCTGCCCTGGGCGATGGCGTCTCTGGCCCTTTGGTGGCTTATTAAAGCTAATTCATCCTGCTGTTTGCGTGTAATTCCATATTTGGCTGCGATGTTTTCCGCGGTAAAGCCCATGTGGTACCTGTTGAATATCTCGAAGAGACCATCATGAACCATAAGATCTACGATTTGACCGAAAGGCATATTCATACGATACCCAAAACGCGCCTCCGGCAGGGCGTAGGGGGCCATGCTCATGTTTTCCATGCCGCCGGCAACGATAGCCTCGGCATCGCCGCATTTGATAATCTGAGCCGCCAGGGTAATGGCTTTCATGCCGGAAGCGCATACCTTATTGACCGTAATGGCATTGGTTTCTTCAGGAAGCCCGGCGTATATAGCGGCTTGCCTGCCCGGATTTTGCCCCGAACCTCCCTGAAGCACGTTCCCCATAATGCACTCGTCAAAATAGACAGGTTTCAGAGCCTTATCATAGGTATAGTATTTTTTGTTGATTTCCGTCATATCAAATTCACCCAACGCATCAGGACGGCACGATTTGGCAAGAGGACTGATCGCCGGCCGCAACCCGGCCCTTTCAATGGCTTCTTTAATCACCAAGGCGCCTAAGTCAACCACCTTAATGTCTTTAAGGGAACCGTTGAAATTTCCTACGGCCGTTCTGGCGCCACTTACAATGACAACTTCCTTCATTATAAACAATCTCCTTTCAATAAAGTGTATAAAGCCTATTATTACAAAAATTCATTATGATATCTAACTTTGACAAAATCGTAAAAAGTCAAAATTTGCGGGTTTTGTCATGGTGAGCCCTTCGGCCGGCTCAGGACAGGCTCTGTCGAACCATGACGTAATATCAATTATTTATGTTCACCCTTCGACAAGCTCAGGGTGACAATTGGGACTTTTTACGAGACCATCAGCTTTCAATTGAGTCCACAAATTCTATCTCACGGGGAACCTTGTATGAAGACAGATAAGTGCGGCAATGTTTTATAATATCTTCTTCATCGGCCGATGACCCCTGCCGCTTAACGATCAAGGCCTTGACAATCTCTCCTCTCAGGAGATCTTCTTTGCCAATTACCCGTGCAGCCTTAACGGATGGATGAAAGCCTAATACGTCTTCAATCTCTTTCGGATAAACATTGAAGCCGCTGGTAATAATCATCCTTTTCTTCCGGCCAACAAAAAAGATGTAACCTTCTTCATCTATCCGCGCCAGATCGCCGGTATGGAGCCAGCCGCCACGAAGCGCCTGAGCCGTCGCCTGGTCGTCCTTATAGTATCCCTTCATGACGTTCACCCCTCTGACGACCAACTCTCCAACTGTATTCATAGAAACTTCCATGTTGCGCTCATCGAAAACCTTTGCCTCGGTTCCGGGGACACTGACGCCAATGGAGCCGGGTTTTTGAGGCATGTCCAACCGATTGAATGAACACACTGGCGATGCTTCGGTAAGGCCATAACCCTCCATGAGTTTGACGCCGAACTTCTCCTCGAACGGAAAAATCATATCCACTGGCATCGCCGAACCGCCTGTAATGCAAAATTTTAAGGAGCGCAGCTCATAGCGTTCGATTTCTTTCTGAAAGAGCATACCCAAAAACAAACGGGGCACCGCGGCGATATAAGAAACCTTTTCCCGTTCGACAGCATGGAAAATTCCTTCGATGGTAAATCGATCCATCAGGACAATACCGGCGCCCATCCGAATGGGACACAGCATATTGACGACTGCGCCGAAGGCATGGAAAAGGGGAATCATCGCCAGCGCCCGGTCTTTATCGCTGCCTCCGCATAGAGCCCTGATGAGTTCTGACTGTGTCAGGAGATTGCGCTGGGTTAAAACAGCGCCGAGGGAGTTCCCCATAAGTCCGGAAGTATAGATTATGACAGCCGGCTCATCAGGCGCCATTTCCGGTATTTCGATATGAAAGGGGCCCTTTTCAACAGCTTGTTGGAATGTGCCAGCACTCTCTCTATCGCCAACAACTATGAGATGTTTGCACATGGGAAGGTCTTTTCTGATTTCTTCAAATCTTTTTGATAGGGAAAGGGTCGTTACCAACATTTGGGCATCGCTATTTTTTAAAAAGTGACGAAGCTCATGAGATGTGGAAAGGGCATTGATTGTTATTGCAACAGCCCCGATCTTCTGGACGGCAAAATATGTTATGACAAATTCAGGAATATTGGAAAGCATTATAGCGATATGATCTCCTTTTTGCAGACCGAGACGTTTCATGTGATTTCCTAAAGAGTTTACCATCCGGTTTAATTCAGCATAGGTGGTAGACTTTCCGTTGTGGATTAGCGCCACATTTTGAGAAAATTGCTCTGCTGATCTTTCCAGCATCTGTCCTAGACCCATTAATGTTTAAAACCCCCCGGTTTTGGGATTTTTCCTATTAACATAGGACAGACGATTTATACAATAAAATTCGTTCTTGATTACTTTTCCCGTGCCTTGTGAAAATTTTAAAACTGGTCAATAGGCCCATAATAGATGTCGCCAAAGAAGGCGTTTAGAGCTTGTCAGGGTCTTTTCTTGACAATGTTTTTCCCTTAACTTACAATTAAATTGTTGAAAGAATTTTCTGAATCGGATATGCAGATTCCTCCGTTTTTATGTTCGCGCATAAATTGCCTGCGTAATTCAGGCTGCGTATTTTAGAAAATACCAAGGAGATGAGACCTTTGAAAAACGGCCCCTCACGTCATTCCGACGCGTCACCCCGATGAAAATCGGGGCGGAATCTATAACGGCTTGAAAACGCTGGATTCCCCCGTATCGAGTACGGGGCAGGCTCAAGTCAAGCACGGAATGACGGCAAGGCGATTTAATCACAAATTCAAAGGTCTCGAGATATAGATATGGCAAAAATCGATGCCTTTTTCCAGTTGATGCATGATCAGGGAGCGTCGGATCTTCACCTTGTATCCGGTCAGCAGCCCGCTCTTAGAATAAGAGGAGAAATGGAACGGGTGAAATACAAGGTTTTGGAAAATAACGAATTAAAGGCTATGCTTTATGAAATTACTCCTGAACATAAGATTAAACAATTTGAAGAAACGGGAGATATCGATTTTGCTTATGAAATATCCACTCTAGCTCGATATAGGGCAAATTTTTTTCAGCAAAAAAATGGCATAGCCGCTGTTTTCAGGGAAATTCCTTCCAGAATACAAACGGCGCAGGAGTTGGGCCTTCCCCCGGTTATTTCCAAATTGTCCAGCTTGCCCAGGGGTTTGGTCCTCGTTACGGGGCCTACGGGATGTGGCAAATCTACAACGCTGGCCGCTATTATTGATGAAGCCAACAAAACAAGGAGGGATCACATTATAACCATTGAAGATCCCATCGAGTTTGTTCATACGAGCCAGGGCTGTATCGTCAATCACCGGGAAGTGGGTATCCATACTAAAAGTTTTGCTACCGCACTTCGAGGCGCGCTTCGTGAGGATCCCGATATCATACTTGTCGGTGAGCTTCGGGATATGGAAACGATTTCATTGGCTGTAGAGGCTGCCAATACAGGACACCTTGTTTTCGGGACACTCCATACAAATAACGCCGCAAGGACTGTGGACAGAATTATTGAGGTCTTTCCCTCCGAAGAGCAAATGCAAATCCGCTCCACGCTGGCGGACAGTATTCGGGCTGTTGTTTCGCAGGTTCTTTTCAAACGTGTTGATACAAAGGGACGTTGCGCAGCTCTTGAAATATTGATCGCCAATGCGGCGGTTAGAAATCTCATTCGGGAATCGAAGACTTTTCAAATTCCCTCTATGATTCAGACGGGGAGGAAATATGGCATGCAACTTTTGGATGACGCCATTATGGAACTTTTGAATAAATGCTGGATCAGCGCTGAGGATGCTTACATGAAATGCAATGATAAACCAAGGTTCAGACCCTTCCTGAAAGCGCCGCCTGCGGATTTCACGGAAGTGTAATATCGGATTATCGATCGATTTAGGGAGTCGCTAAGATATTCGGCAACAAGGGGGAAAGATACTGATGAGAAAACCGGAAGTTGATTATATCCTCTCTAAAATATTGGATGCCTACAAGGATATTTCTGATGTAAATGTCACTGTGGGTAAGCCTTTTCAGGTAGAAAGCTCCGGAGAGCTTTTGCCTGTCGAATTTACCCCGCTTTTCAAGGCCTTGACCCCTTTCCAAACAGAGATATTTGCCCTGAATTTGATCAATCAGGACCGCCGGTTGACAGAGCACCTTCTCTTGCATGGTTCCTGTGATTTTTCTTACGAATTGCCGGGTGTGGCGCGCTTTCGGGTCAATGTTTTTTCCCAGCGCGGAAGTTATTCCATAGTTTTAAGAAAGCTGGCGCCGGAGGTGCCCAGTTGCAAGAGTCTAGATCTGCCGAAAGCTTTTTACGAAATTGCCCGGCAGAAGAATGGAATCGTTCTCGTCACAGGCGCCACGGGCACCGGCAAGTCTACATCGCTGGCGGCTGTTTTGAATGAAATCAATGAAACCCTTCCTGTCCATATCGTAACATTAGAGGACCCCGTCGAATTCTCACACGTCAGCAAAAAAGCCACCTTTAACCAGCGTGAACTGGGAGCTGATTTTGATACCTTTGCCAATGGCCTGCGGGCGGCCCTCCGCCAGGCGCCGAAGGTAATCCTCGTCGGCGAGATCCGCGACAGGGAAACGGTAGAAATTGCTCTCAATGCAGCGGAGACGGGACACCTTGTCTTGAGCACCCTCCATACCATGGACGCTGGTCAGGCTGTCTACAGGATTCTTGGTATGTTTTCAACTGAGGAGGAAAGAGAAATTCGTGTTCGCCTTGCCGAGACATTGAAGTGGGTGGTCTGTCAGAAACTCCTTTCCAAAATAGGGGGCGGGAGGGTTGCCGCTTTTGAAGCGATGTGTACCTCTCTTCGCGTCAAGGACGCAATCTTGTGTGGGGAGGCGGAGGGAAAAACCTTTCACGATATAATTGAAGCGGGACGGCCCTTCGGTATGGTTACATTTGACGATTACCTCATTGAATTGTACAAAAATGGCCAGATAACAGAGGAGACGGCAATGGCTTATGCTTCCAATAGATCCGTCGTTGGTCGGGGAATCGATGCCGTCAAAAGCGCCAGGGGTGAAGCGACAACGGATATTGAAAAGCTCGAAGTCGATAAAGACTACGGGAAGCCTAAATTCAAGCAAAGGTAGGGGTGAAATATGGCAGATAAGGGAAAAAGCGGAAGTTATTTCTATGATGCCCCCGACAGGCCTTTTGATTTGGCAATACGGATGACGGCTTTGGTCTGCGAAGCGGCGCTTTCCGTTCGCGAAAAAATCAGCAAGGCGCTCAAGGACATGGAATATCAGGTAACAGAGTCCTTTTCTGCGGCAGATGCCATCAAAAATATGCAGTTTTGTGCTTATGACGTGGTTGTGCTGAACGAACGTTTCGATACCCTAAATCCGGATGAGAATGAGATACTCAAGTATCTGAACAGCCTGCTTATGTACACACGCCGGAAGATGTTTGTTGTTTTGATAAGCGGTCAATTGCGGACGATGGACAACATGGCTTCCTTGCATAGAGGCGTTAATCTTGTCATCAACGGAAAAAATATCGATGATATCGGTGAAATCATTAAGCGCGGCATGGATGACAACTTTGCCTTTTATCGGACCTTCAGGGAAGGCCTTCAAAAGGTGGGGAAGGCTTAACGTTTCTTCATGGCTTCAGCTTTTTTGTGAGCTTCCGTAGCTTCGTCGCTAAGGCCGACGGACGAGCAGATTTCAGCCAGCCTCAGATAGTAAAAAGGATTTGCGCTGTCTGCGCAAATGGCTTCCTGAAAGGCTTCTATGGCTGCATGGAGGTGGCCTGCCTTTGTTAAAGCATTGCCCAGCCGGTTATAATAGGCGCCGGCCGCGGAAGGAGCCAAACGGACGGCTGTCTTATAGGCGGTTTCCGCTTCCTCTAGCAAACCCCGCGCGATGAGAATATCGCCTAGATAAAGATAATAGAGCGATTCGTCAGGCGAAAGGGATAGGCATCTTCGAATGGCTTTTTCTGCCTTTTCGTATTGGCTGTATTCAACATAAGCATGGGCCATCTTGATGAAAAACAGGCTTGTTCCTGATGGTTCTATTTCGGCGGCTTTGTCGTAGGCTTCCTCCGCATGTTCGAACTGCCCGGCGGCAATGAATGCTTGCCCCAGATGACAGAAAAAAACAGCGTCATCCGGTTCCTTTTCTGTCATTTTCTTAAAAACTTCAATAGCTTTAACTACATCTCCTCCTCTAAGATAGGCATCGCCAAGCTCGCCCAGCAATCCGATGTCATCGGCTTGGATCGCGTTCACACGTTCACACATGGCGATAAGGCGCTTGTGTTGTCCCGTTTCCTTGAATATTCTAACCAGTTCATCAAAAGCAAAGCCGGTAAAAACCTCCCTCTGCAATTCGCGGTCAAGGAGATGTTCGAAACACATGATGGCCTGGGATAAATTCCCGCTGTCATGGTAGGCCCAAGCCATTGCCAAAAGGAAGGATTCGTTATCCGGATTCATATCCAGCAACTGTCTGTAAAGGGCAACAGCATCCTCGTATCGTCCCTGTCGCAGATATTCATCGGCAAGATCAGCATACTGTTTGGTCTTTTGTTCCTTGTCCATAAGCAAAAGAAATGAAAATTCTGTCTAAAACTTATAAGCACAAAAACGGTTCGTCAATGCCGGCAAAAATCTTTATTTCATTAAGAATCCCTGAATAATCCGGTTGACGGCCTCGTCGTATGTTAAGCCCATGCTCATCAATTTGATGAGTTGGTCAGAAGCAATTTTACCAATCGAGGCTTCATGCGTCAGCTCGGCATCAGGGTGCTTGGCTTTCAGAGAGGGGACTGTTTCATTCGTTCCGTTGTCCATAATTATAGCATCGCATTCAATATGGCCGAAGCACTTCGCAAGAGCTTCAATAGTGGCATAAAAATTTTGTTTGGAGTTTCCCTTGATGACGGAACGGGAAATCATGTCTGCCCTGCTGTCAGTACCGGAGAGAGTAATGAGGTTCTTTGATACGGCCGACTGATTTCCATCAGTTAAAACCCTTTCCGTAATCAGGAGAAGGCTGCGGGCATCCAGTTTTGCTTCATTTAAGCGAGTTGCTTTATCGATGCCTCCGATTTGAGTCAATTCCATTTCTGCCTGCGCCCCCTCGTCCAGAAAAATCTTTGTAGTGGGATTTAATGCGCGTTTCCCCTTGCCTGGGCCCGTGGCAAAGTGCTTTTCCACATATTTCACCCTGGCTTTTTTGCCGACCCGAAACTCGTGGATGCCTGCATGGCCTTCGGATCTGCTTGTTCCGCAATGGATGCCGCAGCCTGCAATAATTGTTATATCGGCATCTTCACCGATGATGAAGGTGTTTTGAACTACATCATATAGGCCAGCCTGACTCAAGATGACCGGAATATGAACAGATTCGTTGCGCGTTGCCGGTTTTATGGTTACAATAATGCCTGTAGCCTCGGCGTTGGTTTCGATGTTGATGTTGGCAGATGTTTCTCTCACCAAGAGCTTGCCGTTTTTTCGAATATTGTACGCTCCTTTCGGAATATCTTCCAAACCTGCGACTGCCTTTAGTAACTCTCTATCTAAAGCATCTAACATTCTCTTCTCCGCATTCCTTGTAATTGCACATGCTCAGATCTGTTAACAGAGGCAGCGCCCCTGTCAGATTCCCCGTGTAGATAAGCTTGCCTTTATTCATCAACAAAATGATGTCTGCGGCTTCTAAGAAAGCCCTGTTATGGCTAATGACAAGGGTGGTCGTCTCGTGCTGCTTTTGTTCCTTTTTAAGCAGGCGAACCATGGGACCTATGGTCCACAGATCAATGCCGGTGTCAGGTTCGTCGTAAATAGCCAATTTGGGATTTAGGGCGATTGTTGTAGCCAGTTCTATTTTTTTGATTTCTCCGCCGGAGAGTTTGCTGTCTACTGGTTTGTCAAGGAAGGAGAGAGAACAAATTCCAACCCGCCTGATCAGGGCAAGGAGTTTTGTTTCATCCTCTGTGTTTGCAGCAATTGATAAAAGTTCGCGAAATGTGATCCCTTTGAAACGGGCGGGATGCTGAAAGCTGTATGCAATGCCTGCTTTGGCCCTTTCTGTAATGGAAAGGCTTGTGATCTCTTTATCCTGAAAAATAATGCTTCCGGTCGTAACGGGATTGATTCCCATGATAAGCTTGGCAAGGGTTGTTTTACCGCTCCCGTTAGGGCCTGTGATGGCGTAAAATCTCCCCCCATCAAAGTTAAAATTAAAGTTGCTAATGATATTACGCCTGAATGTTTCATTATTGGCGTTAGTGTCCGTTACCGAATAAGACAGCTTTTTAAGTTTCAGCATATAAACCCCTTAATAAAAGAGCTGACGTTCAAAGGCATACTGCGCACTGCTCATCAGGGGCAGGGGCATTTATATGCCCTTTGATGAGGGGCATATAATGATGGAAAATTACACACATGTCAATAAATAACTTATTCTCCCTTGTTTCTATTGTAGAACAAAGTCATGCTTACACGTTAATATTTTCTGAAAATAGATCGTATTCATTGGCGGAAGTGATTCTGCAGGTTATCAAACTTCCCGTCGCTAAGTTTCTGCCGTTTATATAAGTTACTCCATCGATATCTGGGGACTGTCGGGAGCACCGCCCTACAAAGGGGAAATTAGGCATATCGCTTTTGCCTTCCACAAGAACGGACTGAAAGGAGCCAATAAGGTTCTGATTGATTTCGAAAGAAATGCTCGCTTGCGCCTCTATAAGTAGTATTTTTCGCCTTTCCTTGGTTTTTTCCGAAACCTGTGCGGGAAGGTCCGCCGCCGCCGTTCCTTCTTCACGGGAGTATGTGAAGACACCAAGATGGTCGAACCGGCTTTCTTGGATGAAAGCTAGGAGCTTATTGAATTCCTTTCTGGATTCCCCCGGAAAACCGACGATAACGGATGTTCTTAAAGCAACCAGGGGTATCATTGCCCTAGCCGTGGCAATAGTTTTTTTGATAGATTTGCTTCCCCCTCGGCGGTTCATGGCGGCCAGTATATTATCATCAATATGCTGAACGGGAATGTCAATATAGGAACAGATTTTCTCTTCATCCGCAATAGTTTGAAGTAGCGATGAGTTGAGACTTCTCGGGTATGCATAAAGAAGTCTGATCCAAGCAATCTTATCAATGGAGGCCAGTTCTTTTAAAAGCTTTTCAAGGGTGGGCTTTCCTTTCAAATCTGTGCCATATGCTGTTGTATCCTGTGCAATAATTATTATTTCTTTGACACCTTTGTCTGTAAGGTTTTCGGCTTCCTTCATTATGTCGTCGATAGGTCGGCTTCTGGTTTTCCCCCTGATGGACGGTATCACGCAGTAAGAGCAAAGATTTGAGCATCCCTCGGCAATCTTTAGATAGGCGCTGTAAAAAGGGGTTGACAGAAGGCGGGAATGATTCGCGTTCATTAGGAAAACAGGAGTAGTAATGTTAGCGGGGTTCTCAATAATGGTTTTAGCGTAAACTAAGCGCTCGAGATGTCTTGCAATATGGGGGATTTCGCTGGTTCCCAGGAAAAGATCCACTTCCGGCATTTCTGCTTCTAAAATTTTTCCGTAGCGCTGTGGAAGGCATCCCACAACCACCAGATAGGCACACATGCCCTCGCCCGTTTTTTTCCACTCAGCAAGGCGCAGAATTGCTTCGATGGATTCCTCTTTTGCCGGAAGGATAAAAGCGCAGGTATTGATAAGAATGATATGGGCATGTTCCGGTTGCGAAACGATACGAAAACCATTTTCGGATAATGTGGCGGCCATAACCTCGGAGTCCACCATGTTTTTGGGACAACCGAGACTTAAGATGTAAATTCTTCTTTCTTTCAATGACGGGGGATCTTTCTGGCCAGTACCTTCCTCGGTTTAACGCCATCGGACGGTCCTACGATTCCTTGTGCTTCCATTTGCTCTATAATGCGAGCGGCTCGATTGTAGCCGATTTTTAAATAGCGCTGGACAAGCGATATGGACGCTTGCCCCATATCCGTGACAAGTTCCACTGCTTCATCATATTTTTCATCGAAATCGCCGCCGGTTTTGCTGTCCGTTGAGTCCGCTTCGTAAGCCAGTATGGATTCATCGAAAGAGGGGGTGGCTTGTTTTTTGATAAAGTTGACGATTCCATGTATCTCTCTATCCGAAACATATGCCCCATGAATGCGCATCAGTTTTGATACGCCGGGGGGAATAAAAAGCATATCTCCGGCGCCCAGAAGTTTTTCGGCTCCAAGTTGATCTAAAATAGTGCGTGAATCTACTTTTGATGAAACTTGAAATGATATTCTGGTGGGGAAATTAGCCTTGATGACACCTGTGATTACGTCAACGGAAGGCCGCTGAGTGGCCAGGATCAAATGAATGCCGGCAGCTCTTGACATTTGGGCAAGGCGCGCAAGAGACTCCTCCACATCACGCTGGGCGATCATCATCAGGTCTGCCAATTCGTCAATGACAATCACAATGTAGGGAAGCTTTGAAAACTTCTTCTGATTTTCCGTTAAATTGGTTTTAGACGCTTCCAGCAAAGTATGGGGATCTTTGGCCATCTCTTCATCATGCTCTTTCGATATCTGTTTTTCTCTGTCGCTAGAGGGCGTCTTGTCTTGCCGCAATTTTTTGTCCACCATGCGATTATAAGATTCGATATTCTTTACGCCAAACTCACTGATGACTTCATACCTCTTGCCCATTTCTTCAACAGACCATTTTAGCACCTGGGAAGCTTTTGCCGGATTGACGACCACCGGGTGGAGAAGATGTGGAATTCCTTCATAAGCGGATAGTTCCAGTCGTTTAGGATCGATCATGAGAAGCTTCACTTCATCCGGTGTGGCTTTAAAGAGAATGCTACAGATCATGGCATTCAAAGAGACGCTTTTGCCGGAACCTGTTGTTCCTGCGATGAGCAGATGAGGCATGCGAACGAGATCGGCGATGACGGGGCTGCCGACGATATCTTCGCCCAGGGCGATAGGAATCTTGCTGGAGGATTCGAGGAATTCTTCATTACCCAGAACGTCCTTTAGCAAGACGGACTCTCTCTCATAGTTGGGTATTTCGATGCCGATGGCAGCCTTCCCCGGTATGGGCGCAACAATTCTAATACTGGGCGCTTTTAGCGCCAAGGCAAGATCATCGGATAAATTGGTAATTCTGTTTATTTTAACGCCTGGCGCGGGTTCCATCTCGTATGTTGTAATGACAGGCCCAGGTTTCACCTCTATGACCTTTGCCTCTACCCCAAAGTCCAGCAGTTTTTTTTCGAGGATTTTGGAGTTCATGATCAAGCTTTCTTTCTTCATCCGCGAATCTCTACGCTCGATTTGATCAAGAAGTGTCAGGGGGGGAAGTTTGAAAACGGCATTTTCTTGGGAAAATTCGAATTGGGTTTGCTCAAAGCCTTTTCTTTTTGTTTTTTCCGCCAAAGAAGGATTTTCGTCAATAATGGGTGCGGTTTCCGATTGTTTTTTCTTATTTTCTTTCGGAGTAACATATTTCTTGAGGATGCCCCTTTTAATGCGCTCGAGGAAATGTTTAAGATTGCCGATGATCATCATGAGCCATTGCAATAATCCTTTACCCAAAGATAATACCGATAAATTGATGACTATCATTGACGAGACTACTAGCATCAACGCCAGGAAGATAAACGCACCAAGGACGTTGAAGTAGTTGTATAAAAATTGAATAAACAGGGCGCCCACCATTCCGCCGGTATCCAATTCAACACCATAATAAGAGATGTTTTTCTGTATTACTGTCGAGAATCCGGAAATTGAAATTACGAGACCGGCAAAGCCTATAGCCTCTATGAACTTTATTTCAAAGGACTGGTGGAAAAAATATTTCGAGGCAATAATAAACAGAATAATGGGAAGGGAAAAAGCACCGATCCCTAAGAGTCTTATCAGCGCATCTGAGACATGAGAACCAAAAGAGCCAATCCAATTGTGAACAACCGCATTCTCCCCTGCGTAATGGGTTAAAGAAGGATCAAGCGGAGAGTAAGAGCTTAATGCCAGCAGAGATAAAAACGCCAAAGCGATGCAGAGAATCCCCGAAATCTCTCTCGATCTTTTGATATTCGTATGTTTTTCAGCCATTTTAATTGTTTATGTTATATTTGCCATACTTCATGCGAAATGGAACACATACATTATAGAAGGAATGGCCCTCAAATCGGTCAATGTGACGGCAAATAGTAATCAAGCTCACATTTTCCTTTTCGGTAAAAAAACTATTATGTAAGATTGTACCATTTTTGGGGGAAAAACACGAGAAAGATGTCAAATTTCTCTTTAAATAGTTCATCCTGAAAAATGCAATTGCTAAGTTGCGTAGTCATTAAGAAGGCTCTTTGAAAACTGAAGAAAGTTGTTGAAAAGAGGTTGTTGTTGCCTCGGGAATCTGATATAAGTCGTTGATATGAAAACAGATATTCCAGAGAGGCAACTTCTTATATCTGAGGCTCTTTTTGCGGATGTGCTCAATGCTGATCATGAATTTCTCCGTGCCGCGCGTCTGATCGACTGGGACGGCCTCGACGAAGCCTTGTCGGTATACTACAGTCCCATTGGCCGTCAGGGGAAAGCCATCCGCCTGATGGTCGGCATCCATCTTCTGAAACACCGATATAATTGTTCCGACGAACAAGCCGTGGAGACGCTGCATGAGAATTCATACCGGCAGAGCTTCTGTGGTTTCAACAGTTTTCAACGCGGTCAAATATTGGATTCCACCACCCTGGTGAAGTTC
>DHHR01000065.1 GCA_002403385.1 Syntrophaceae bacterium UBA4767
TCAAGTCAAGTCCGTCCTCGGACAGTTTTATGCTCCTATATGCCTTATTACCTTATTAACTTTCTATCAGAATATCGATAACCTCAAATTTTCTTATACCCCCGGGGGTTTTGACGGTTACCTCTTCGCCGGTGCGTTTGCCGATGAGGGCTTTCCCAATAGGAGAGGTGACGGAAATCTTATTTTCATTAATATCCGACTCGAAAGGGCCTACCAGTTGATACTTGATTTCTTCGCCTGAATGATTGTCTCCGATAATGACTGTGGCGCCAAAAACAATTTTATCGTTGGTAATCCCTTTCAGATCGATAATGATAGAACTGGCCAGATTGTTCTCGATTTCCTGTATTCTGCCGAGAATAAAAGATTGTCTTTCTTTGGCGGCTGTATATTCCGCATTTTCGGATAAGTCCCCATGGGCTCGGGCTTCTTCAATATCTCTTATATTTTCGGGAATGCTAACCGTTTTTATATATTCCAGTTCCTTTTTTAGTTTTTCGTATCCGACTTTTGTTATGGGAACTTTCTTCATGCTTTCTCCTGCCTAATTCTTAATACAAGAACACTGACAATTTAACAAAACCTTTAGAGTAGAAAGGCTTCTGTGTCAAGGAGGATTTGGGAGGATTTTTGTACATTTCTTGCGATGTTGCTTAAAGTGTGCTAGAGAAGTTGCCTCAAAATATTGCTATAAAACAACAGGGTTTCCTTAAGTGGCATGTTAGATAAATTTGGCAGGGATATTAACTACTTGAGAGTATCAGTGACGGATCGTTGCAATCTCCGTTGCCTTTACTGTATGCCCAAGCAGGGTTTATCCCTGATCGGGCATGACGACATTCTCCGCTATGAAGAGATACTGCATATTGTGAAGATTGCCGTACCCCTGGGGTTCTCGAAGATCCGCATAACCGGCGGTGAACCGCTTGTCAGACGGAATATTCTAGGTTTTGTGTCGTCTCTGTGCGAGATTGAAGGCTTACATGATATTGCATTGACGACAAACGGCATTCTGCTTGAATCCTATGCTCAGGCTCTTTTTGATGCCGGTGTCAAGCGAGTTAATATCAGCCTTGATTCTCTTCAGCATGAAAAATATGCTTACATTACCAGAGGAGGCGATCTGGCCTCGGTTCTAGCGGGAATAGAAAAGGCTCATCGTGTAGGCTTTGTTCCTATCAAGATCAATGTGGTGGTGATGAAAGGGCTAAATGACGACGAGATTTTGAACTTTGCGAAAATTACGTTTGACAGACCTTATCGCATCCGCTTTATCGAGTTGATGCCCATTGGGCATATCGGTATGGACCACAAAAACAGGCACTTATCCAATGACTTTGTCTTGGAGAAAATCCGGCAGCGTTATGATATCCATCCCATTCTTGAAAAAAAGAAGATAGATGGCCCGGTACGCCGCTATAAAATCGCGGGTGGTTATGGGGAAATCGGGTTTATAAGTTCCATAAGTCGTCATTTCTGCCAGTCGTGCAACAGGCTCCGTCTTACCGCTGACGGTCATTTAAGGCCGTGTTTACTTTCCGATGAAGATATTGATCTCAAAACGCCATTGCGCAGTGGAGTAAAGGATATCGAGTTGACCGAGCTGATAAAGGATGTCATAGCAAAAAAGCCGATGAGGCATGATATCTCCCGCGGAGGAAACCCGCATAAAAAATGCCTGAAGGAAATGTCGTCTATCGGGGGATGAACGAGAGCCCAGATCATGTCGGAACCAATGGGAGATTAGGCAAGTGAAACCTTACCATCAAAAAAATATCCATCCCTATGATGAATGGTATCAGACGCCGATAGGACGCCTCATCGATGAAAGAAGAAAAAAAATCATGGTGGATATGATTTCGCCAAAGTGCGGTGAGCGGCTTTTGTGTGTTGGTTTTGCAGCGGCGCACTACATGTCTTTTTTCAGAACAAAGGATTGCCTTGTGACAGGGCTGGAGCGCTCCGTGGAGATGCTCAGTGCAGCCAGACAAAGAATTGGCGATCACGGAGACTTTTACCTGGGAGACGCGGAAGATCTTCCGTTTTCTGACAATGAGTTTGATATTGTCATTTTAATTTTCACACTGGAAACATCGAACGATCCGCAGAGGGTGATAAGTGAAGCTATCCGCGTTTGTAAGGGGCGCGTTTTTCTGGGGGTTTTGAACAAATATCCACTGAGTCGCTCCTATCGGAACCAATGGGAGTTTGGTTCGCCACCGGCGCCATTGCGCTTCTACCACATAGGAGAGCTGACGCGTATGATTAAAAATCAATTGGGTGAGGCATCCATTCGATGGGGAAGTGTTTTTTTCTTCCCCTGCGCTTGGTATGGGATCGCTTCTTCGCTTGACAGGTTCATACCTGTCTGGAAAAATCCGTTTGGCGCATTCTTATGTTTGTCATTTCCGGTTGCCTATCGGTACACGACCATACAAGAGCCTGTCCGGACAGCCTATCAGGTGAGGAAGGGCAGGCACCCTGCGCCGGGTGTTGTCAGGGAGATCAATAAAGATGCGGGAAGCAATGCTTTATGAAAAGCTGGCGGATGAACGGGTAAGATGTTTTTTATGCGCCCATGGTTGTAAGATTAAGTCTTCCGGGCGCGGGCTATGCGGGGTTAGGGAAAACAGAGGGGGAATTCTCTACAGCCTGGTTTACGGAATGGTCATCGCGGAACATATCGATCCAATTGAAAAAAAGCCTCTTTTTCATGTGTTTCCGGGTTCCCTATCCTATTCCATTGCGACAGCAGGCTGTAACTTCCGCTGTCTATTCTGTCAGAATCATGAAATCTCTCAGGCGCCGGCAGAAAATAAACGGATTTTGGGCAGGAAGGTGAGCCCCCAGGAAATTGTTCAGCGAGCCCTCGATTCCGGATCAAAAACCATTGCATATACCTATACGGAGCCTACCATTTATTTCGAATATGCTTACGATATCGCGAAGATCGCTCACGATAAGGGGTTGAGAAATGTTTTTGTTACCAACGGATTTATGACGGAAGAAGCCATTACAATGATCGCTCCCTATCTTGATGCGGCAAATGTTGATATTAAAGCCTTTACGGAAGAATTTTACAGGAAAAATTGCGGCGCGCGCCTGGAACCCGTGTTGAAAAGTCTGAAGAAAATGAAGGAATTGGGCATATGGCTGGAGGCAACCACCCTTTTGATTCCGACCCTGAATGATTCCGATGAAGAGTTGAAGAAGATTGCCTGGTTTATTTTTGATTTGGGATCCGATACGCCATGGCACGTCAGCCGTTTCTACCCCCAGTATAAAATGGGGATGCTGCCTTCCACCGCTGCCGAAGATATTCACCGGGCGGTTGAAATAGGCAAAACATGTGGCCTTAAATATATTTACAGCGGCAATATGCCTGGCGATAAGGGGGAAAATACCTTTTGCTTTAATTGCGGGGAATTGCTTATTGGTCGCTACGGTTTTCACGTAAGCAAGGTGAGTTTGCATCATTCCCATTGCCCCCGCTGCGGGACACTTCTGGAAGGCATCTTTTAGTTTTCTTTTCTTTCCCAATCCATATCTGATTCTTCGTAGCGCTGGCCGAGGATTTCTTTTGCCTTTTCCAGAAGATGTGAAGGTACGAGGATTTTTATTTCTCCAATACCGTCAATGGTGATGGCATAAAGACTTGCCGCCACATCGTATTTCAACTGCGCAGGAATTCCCTCTGACTTAAGTTTTCCGACAACAATGTTCGCGTGGGTCATCCCTGAAGACTTATGGACGACCACCCACCCTTTGTCATTCACGAATTTTCCTTTCCGTGCTAATTTTTGACGGACTCATAAAAAGTCGAATTTAATATAGTCTGTCATGGTGAGCTCGTCGAAGCATGATGTAATATCTCCTTCGACAAGCTCAGGATGACAATTGAGACTTTTTACGAGTTCATTAATTTTTACCACGTTTATTTTCTTCGGGTAAAGAACCATTTCAAAAGTTATTTTCAGTAAACACTATATGTTGTGGTCTATTTATCTCTAAACACATTTTATGGTATTTTTTCTTTGCAAATGCATTTGTTTTCTGTTATACTTACACCATTTAATTATCTGTCTGGATAATGAAATGAAGCTGAAAAGGCTGGAAATCACGGGGTTTAAGTCTTTCAGAGACAAGGTTGTCCTGGATTTCTCTGAAGGCATCACGGCAGTTGTGGGACCCAACGGATGCGGCAAGAGCAACATCGTGGATGCCATGCGGTGGGTAATGGGAGAGCAGCGGGTTAAGATGCTGCGAGGAAACAAAATGGACGATGTGATCTTCAACGGGTCGCAGGGAGCGGCGCCCGTCGGGATGGCGGAAGTGTCCATGATACTGTTAAGCGCTGACGGGCATAAGTTTCCCGGCATGTATGCGGATATGAGTGAGGTTACGATCTCGAGACGGATTTTCCGTGATGGGGAAAGCGAATATTGTATCAATAAAGTTCCCTGCCGCCTGCTGGATGTTCGTGAGTTTTTTATGGATACGGGCGTCGGAGCAAAAGCGTATTCTCTTGTGGAGCAAAACAGCGTGGCCCATCTTGTTGAGGCAAAGCCGGAGGAGAAAAGACAGTTCATAGAAGAAGCGGCGGGGATCTCAAAGTACAAAAGCCGGAAAGAAGCCGCCCTGCGCAAAATCGAATCCACGAAGCAAAACCTTATGCGCGTCAGCGATATTATGAGGGAAGTAAAAACACAGCTTAATGCTGCTTCTCGTCAGGCGAAAAGAGCCGAACAGTATAAAGAGGCAAAAAGGGCGCTGAAGGAAGCCGAGTTGGGCTTGACGCTTGCAGCCCATGCCGAATTCCTGTCCAAGAGGAGCAACCTTGCGGCATCGCAGGCCGCGCTGAAAGACAGAGAGATTGAGATCAGAACTGAAATAGAATCATTAAAGGCTGCGCAGGAAGTCTTGAATGTGGATATTCTGGAGAACGCAGAGGTTATAACGCGTCAGCAGGAGCGACTTTATGATCTCCGTAGTCAGATTGGAATAAAACAGCAGTGGCTCGATTTTGCCCAGGGGAAGATCAATGACGCTTCCGTGTTGAAGCAGAGAAATTCTCAGGAAATTGAGTCGCTTCGTTTTAAGAAGAGCGTTGTTGATGCGGAAATAGATGCACTGAGACGGATGGAACGCACATCGACGGAAAAGATAGAAACGGCCAGGCTGGGCGTCATTGAGGGTCAGCAGAAGGCGGCGGAATTGAAGAAACTGGAGGGGGAATTTCAGCAAAGGCTGGATGAAAAGAAGGTGGAATATTTTGATCTTGCTACAGAAAAGGCGAAGCGCAAGAATCTTTCAGCGGCTCTCACCAAAGATGTCGATGATTTGAAAAAACGTGATGAGCGCAATAGCCGAGAGGTTCTGGACAATGAAAAGAAAAGGAATGAGGTTGTCCAAAAGCTGGAAACCATGAAAGGCAAGATAGCCTCTGATGAAAAAAGCCTGAAGGAGATTAAAGAAAGGCAACAGTCGGCTCTTCAAGAATATGAGCGTCTGAAGAGCAAACAGCAGGTTCTGGATGGAGCCATTGCAGCTACTAAAGAAGAAATGGGAAGCAAGTCATCCCGTCTTCATTCCTTAAAGGAGTTTCAGGAAGGATACTTATGGTGTAATGAGGGAACAAAGTTTCTCATGAAAAGCAGAAAAAATGATGGGCATGGCCTGGATGGGGGGGGATTTTTAGGGCTGGTTGCCGATTATATCGACGTTCCCAAAGATTATGAAACAGCCGTGGAAGCAGTTTTGGGTGAGAAGCTGCAATATATCATCGTCAAAAGTCAGGAAGACGGCGTAAAGGCGATAGAGTCTCTCAAAAATGCTTCGTTGGGAAGAAGCAGTTTCATTCCCATAGAGGTGCGAACCCATGCGTCCGGGGGCGAGATTGCGGATCACCTTAGAGAATCGGTTCGGCTTGTCGAGCGGGTAAATGTTCATGAGGAATTCAAAGGTATTGCCCATTACCTTCTGGACGATGTGCTGTTGATTCCCGATCTCCACAAGGGGATCGCCCTGTGGCGGCAAAATGGTTTTATCGGAACGTTCGTCACACCGGAAGGAGATATCGTAAACGCCCATGGCGTCCTGACGGGGGGCAGTAAAAACATGGCGGGGAGGGGACTCTTTCAGAAGAAAAGGGAAAGCGCGGAGTTGGAAGAAGCTTTGGCCTCCCTTTCGGCATCGCTCAGTGAAAAAATACAGGAGAAGAAGGAAGCAGCTTCATTGATCGTTCAATGGGAAGGTGAATTGCAACGGTTGCGGTCGGCTCTCCACAGCCTGGAGCTTCAGATCAACAGCGAAATAAAGGATGGAGAGCGCTTTGAAGATGAGATGAGAAGAATCGAGCAGAGGATAAAGGCGAGCCACTTCGACAGGGAATATCTAGGCGCCGAAATATCCGAGGCCACAGGAAGGATAGCGGCTATGGCAGATGAAATAACCGTCTATGAAAGGCGGGAGTCGCTGATGGTTGAAGAGATAACGGCTATTCAAAATCAATGGAATGCCATCAAAAAAACGCTTGGAGAATGGGAAGAATCTCTCACCTCGGCAAAGGTTTCCCTTGCGGCTCTTCAGGAGAAGCATGAGGCGAATCTCAAGGTTCGGGCTAGACTGGAAGCTGATCTTACAAGCATTGCAGGCGAAGTGGAAGCGAAGGGGAAAATCCTGGCGGATTGTGATGAACAGATTCGGCAGATGGAAAGCAAAATGGGGGCGGAGCAGGAACTTCTCCAAGCGATGTATGCGGATTATGCGGCTGTGGAGGCGGCATTAAACGAGCAAAAACTGCGGCAGCAGGGAAAGGAGAATACCCTGAAAGTTCAGGAAGCGAAGATTCATGAACTGGGCAGGATGCTAGAGCAGGCGCTTAAGGAGAACAACGATGTGGAGATGAATAGCCGCCAGTTGGCTTTTCACATGGATAATTTGAAAAAAAACGTTCATGCAAAATACGCTGTAGATTTGGATGCCCTCATGCTGGGTTTTCAGATGCCGGATGAAGTTAAAATGCAGGCGTTGAAAACGGAGCTTGAAAAGAACAAGGAGACTATCGAAAATTTCGGCGAGGTCAACCTGCTGGCCATCAATGAATACGAAGGGTTGAAAGGACGCTACGAGTTCTTGAATGCCCAAATGTCGGATTTAAATGCTTCCATTGATACCCTGCACAGAACCATTGCCAGAATTAATGCCATATCGAGGCGGCGATTCGCCAAAGCGTTTGAAGAGGTCAATGCGCATTTCAAGAGGGTGTTTCCCATGATCTTTCCCGGAGGGCGCGGCGAACTGAGGCTTACCGATGAGGGGGGCATGCTTGAGGCGGGAATTGACATTGATATCCAAATCTCCGGCAAAAGAGCGCAGAATATCAGCCTGTTATCCGGCGGCGAAAAATCCCTCGCCGCGATTGCCCTGATCTTTGCCGTTATTTTTTACAACCCAGCGCCGTTTGCGATTTTCGACGAGGTTGATGCGGCTCTCGACGACGCCAACATAAGCCTTTTCAACCGAATCGTTGGGGACATATCGAACCGCTCCCAGATCATCATCGTTACGCATAACAAGAAGACAATGGAAGCGGCAGGAAGCCTTTTCGGCGTTACCATGCAGGAGCAGGGCATTTCAACCATAGTGTCCGTAAGCCTCAATTAATCTGAGCATTCCATCTTAATCCCCCTTTACTTCTTACAGAAAAAATGATTTAAAAAAACAATTGGCGCGATAACCGGAGGCTTTGAAATGGGCGACAATAACGGAAAAGGGAGTTTTTTTGCCAAGTTGAAAAATGGCCTGACGAATACAAGAAAAGCTTTCCTGGGCCGGATTGAAGATATTTTCTTAGGAAAGAAAGTTATCGATCAGGAGACGTTTGAAGAATTGGAAGAGGCGCTCATTACTGCGGATGTAGGACCGGCCTTTACCTATAAACTGATTGAAAAAATGAAGGAGCAGGTCAGCCGGAAAGAACTCGATTCTCCCGAGCATCTGGAAAGGGTGCTGCGGGACAGCATGACGGATATTCTTAAAAAGACTGAAGCGCCTTTGGAAATTCCCTCCGACGGACTTTTTACGATTATGGCAATCGGCGTCAACGGAACGGGCAAGACGACAACCATCGGGAAGATCGCACATCATTTAAAGAGCAAGGGGCGATCGGTGATGCTTGTCGCTGCGGATACCTTCCGTGCGGCAGCAATTGAACAACTGGACATATGGGGCAAGCGGGCGGGGGTTCCCGTCGTGAAACAAAAGCCCGCTTCCGATCCGTCTGCCGTTGTTTATGATGCGCTTCAATCGGCAAAAGCAGGGAAAGCCCAGGTGGTTATTGTGGATACCGCAGGTCGTCTGCACACCAAAACCAATCTTATGGAAGAATTAAAAAAGATGAAACGCATCATGGCCAGGGAGGTTCCCGGGGCTCCCCATGAAGTTTTGCTTGTCCTGGATGCGACAAATGGGCAAAATGCCATTGCTCAGGCGGAGATATTCAAAGATGAGATTGGCATCACAGGCATTGTGCTGACCAAGCTGGACGGCACCTCAAAAGGAGGCGTCGTGGTTCGGATTTCCAAAGAACTCAATATCCCCCTTCGCTATATCGGCGTGGGAGAGGGCCTCGATGACCTGAGACCTTTTAATAGCGAAGAATTCATCAGAGCTCTTTTTGAAAAAAACGACTGACAGCCTTCTTGATGGGGATTGCCATGGGAAAAATATTTGCCGTGGGAGATGTTCATGGTTGTTTTTCTCGCCTTAGGGATTTAATGGATTTAATTGCTCCTGATCCTGAGAGGGATACGGTTGTCTTCATCGGTGATTACATTGATAGAGGCCCCAATCCGCAAACGGTGGTGGATTTTGTTTTGGAAATTAAAGAAACCCTGCCGCACACTGTTTGTCTGTTGGGAAATCACGAACAGATGTTCCTCGACTATTACTGCAAAGACAGGGATGAACAGATATTTGTGTATAATGGCGGGAGAAGCACCCTTGCTTCGTACAGTCCGAATGGCATTTGGAGCGGGAAAAAGCCGATTGTTCCGGAAGAACATCTGCAATTCTTTGCTTCCCTTGCTCTTTACTATGAAACGGATGATTATCTGTTTGTCCATGCGGGGCTGAGGCCCGGCATCCCTTTACAGAAACAGGATCGGGAAGATCTGATCTGGATCAGGGGTGAATTTATCGTCTCCAAGCTCAATTTCGGCAAGGTGGTGGTTTTTGGTCATACCCCCTTTTACGAACCGCTCATCGAGCCGAACAAGATCGGGATCGACACCGGCGCGGTTTATGGCGGAAAGCTGACATGCGTGGAACTTCCGGAAATAAAGATTTACCAGGTTTGACGGACTCGTAATAAGGCGGAGATGTCACCCTGAGCTGTTTGTCCTGAGTTTACCGAAGGGTCGAAGGGTGAACATAAATAATTGATATTACGTCATGGTTCGACAGGGCCTGTCCTGAGCCAGCCGAAGGGCTCACCATGACAAAACCCGCGAATTTTGACTTTTTACGATTTTGTCAGGTTTAAGGGAGTGAAAATTATCGAGTGCGTCCCTAATTTTAGCGAAGGCTGTGATTCCAGGAAGCTGGAAGCGATTGCCCATGCTATTTCTGCCATCTCCGGCGTGAAATTGCTGGATATGCATATGGATGCAGATCACAACAGGAGTGTCTTCACCTTCCTTGGGGCACCCAATGCTGTTTTTGAAGCCGCTATGGCCGGCTGCGGCAAGGCTGTTGAACTAATCGATATGAGAACCCACAAGGGTATTCATCCCCGCATTGGGGCGGTGGATGTGGCGCCCTTTATTCCCATGGGGGATGCCCAAATGAAGGATGCCGTAGCGGTTGCACAGCGCTTCGGCTGCGCTTTCGGCGAGCGATACCGCCTGCCCGTATATTTTTATGGAGAAGCGGCCCTGCAGTCAAACCGCCGCGAATTGCCCGAAGTCAGAAGGGGCGGCTATGAGGGACTTTCTCGTAAATTGTGCGATCCGCGATGGACGCCCGATGCGGGGCATGCTGTTTTCAATGAAAAGAGCGGGGCGGTGGCCGTCGGAGCACGGCTTCCCCTCATTGCCTTCAATATTAACCTAAACACGGATGATGTTGGTGTGGCGAAGGACATTGCCTCTGCCATCCGGCAATCAGGAGGTGGACTGCCATGCGTCAGGGCGATGGGTGTTTATTTGAAAAGCCGCCGCATTGCCCAGGTATCCATGAATCTGACCGATTATCAGGTCACCCCGGTGCGTGTTGTTTACGAACGCGCGCAGGAATTGGCAAAACAACGCCATGTCGATATTCTGGAATCAGAACTTGTCGGTCTTATTCCAAGGAAGGCAATGGAAGGACTGACGGATAAGGATCTAAAACTTAGCGGTTTTTCAGAGCAAAAATTTTTGGAGAGCTATTTTCCCCTTGCCGGGCAATGATACCCGTAAAGTATGTTGACAGCCGAAAAGAAGCGTGTTAAACGCCGAGGCTGATCCTTTCCTGTCATTCAAACAACAAAAGCCCCTGTAGCTCAGCAGGATAGAGCAACGGATTCCTAATCCGTGTGCCGGGCGTTCGAATCGCCCCAGGGGCGCCAGAATAGGGGATTTAGGGGTAGCTGTCCCTAAAATTCAATATTTACCATCTTTCGTATTTAAGTTGAAGTTCTTGGGTTGAGTAGCCCAAGATGCTGATGTATCTTGAGCAAGAAGTAGTAGACGTCTCGGAAGCCGTATGCCATGCTGGATAGCCGTTTGATTTTGTTGTTTATGCCTTCGGAAATAGCTGTTGTGATGTTGCAGATAAAGTAGTTGAGGATGAAATGGCGTTTCCAAAAGAATTTGTTTGCCAATTCTACAAAAGGAACTATTTTAGATTTCATGGCGGCCATGATCCATTCCTTAAAGATTGATGGTCTCGTAAAAAGTCCCAATTGTCACCCTAAGCTTGTCAATTGTCATCCTGAGCTTGTCGAAGGAGATATTACGTCATGGTTCGACAGAGCCTGTCCTGAGCCAGCCGAAGGGCTCACCATGACAAAACCCGCGAATTTTGACTTTTTACGATTTTGTCAATTATAGGAATTGAAAAGTGTACCACCCTCTTGATATAGAAGTTTAAACAGGTAACATATCCGTGGTTTCATCACCTCATTTTGGTTGAAAGAGTTTTTGGTTAAAGGCATGATTTTTTGATGTAGGTTCATCGAGACCTTTGAATTTGTGATTAAATCGCCTTGCCGTCATTCCGTGCTTGACTTAAGCCTGCCCCGTACTCGATACGGGGGAATCCAGTGTTTTCAAGCCGTTATAGATTCCGCCCCGATTTTCATCGGGGTGACGCGTCGGAATGACGTGAGGGGCCGTTTTTCAAAGGTCTCTCATCATTTTTTATGAAGCAATTCACGGACATTTTTTTTGTGTTATTATATCAAATCTGCTGGTATGATATAAGAGTATCTTTATTGCAGGAGCAGATGGGTTAACCTTTTGATAGAACTTGACAATAAACATGGCTTTGTACAAAAAAGCCGGGCCTACACGCATAAGTTACCGATGAGTATGCCATAAAGAGAAATAAGGAGGGGGAGCGTGTATTTTGCAGAGAAAATTCTTGAAGAGTCCAGAGAACTTAATCAGAAGTGGGAGGATGAAGTTCGAAGGACCGTAAGCAGCTTTCCGGAACAGAAAGCCCGTTGGTCAACGGTATCAGATCTTGAGATTAGAAGACTTTACACACCGGAAGACATAAAAGATATGGATTACGCCCGCGATATCGGTGTGCCGGGGGAGTATCCCTTCTTGCGCGGCAATCAGTCAACGGGTTACAGGGGAAGATATTGGACGTTCCGGATGTTTTCGGGCATGGGCAGCGCGCGAGACACGAATGAGCGCTGGCGCATGCTTCTCAGGCAGGGTCAGACGGGCCTAAGCACTGCTTTCGATTTCCCAACCCTGATGGGTTATGATAGTGATTCTCCCAAGGCCCGCGGAGAAGTTGGTCGTTGCGGCGTGGCCATTGACACGTTAGAAGACTTTCTGGCCCTTATGGAAGGGATTCCCATGGATAAGGTCACGACCTCCATGACAATCAATCCCCCGGCCACAGCGCTGTGGGCCATGTACTGCGCGGCGGCGGAACTTAAAGGAGTTCCGCTGGGAAAAATCGGGGGAACCATTCAAAACGACATGCTTAAGGAATTTATTGCCCAGAAGACCTTTATGTGTCCTCCGGAGCCTTCAGTAAAGCTCATCAGCGATACCGTGGAATTTGGAACCAAACACGTTCCCAAATGGAACCCCATAAGCATCAGCGGCTATCATATAAGGGAAGCAGGCTCCACGGCGGTTCAGGAGTTGGCCTTTACACTGCGTGACGGAATTGAATATGTGGAAGATGTAATCCGCAGAAAAGGCCTGAGCGTGGACGATTTTGCGCCAAGGCTGTCTTTTTTCTTCAACTCCCATATCGACTTTTTTGAAGAAATTTGCAAGATGCGAGCCGCCAGAAGGCTTTGGGCCAAGGTCATGAAGGATCGATTCAAGGCTCAAAACCCCCGCTCCATGTGGATGCGTTTTCATACGCAAACGGCCGGATGTTCTCTGACGGCCCAGCAGCCGTACAACAATATTGTCCGGACGGCGGTTGAAGCCCTCGCGGCGGTGCTCGGAGGCACCCAGTCACTGCATACGAATTCTCTCGATGAGGTTCTCTGCCTGCCTTCGGATCACGCAGTGGAAATTGCCTTGAGAACCCAGCAGATTATCGCCGAAGAAACCGGCGTAGCGAACACTATTGACCCCCTGGCCGGTTCCTATTTTGTGGAAGCCCTGACCAACGAAATGGAAGAGAAAGCATGGGAATACATTCATAAAATCGATGATATGGGCGGGATGATCGCAGCCATTGAAAAAGGATTCCCCCAACTGGAGATTGCCGACGCAGCATACAACTTCCAGAAACAGATCGATTCGTGTGAAAAGACTATGGTGGGAGTAAACAAGTATATTACATCAGAGGCGCAGGCCATCCCGATGCTGGAGATTGACGATAAAGTTGAGATGGAACAGATTTCCCGTCTGAAGGCGGTTCGCCGCAAGCGTGACGGTAAGGCCCATAAAAAGAGCATGGATGATATCAGGCAGGCTTGCCGGAAAGGTAAGAATGTGATGCCGTATTGTATTGAGGCAGTGAAGAACCTGGCCAGTGTTCAGGAGATATGTGACGTTTACCGTGAGGTTTACGGCGAATACCGTGATCCCGGTTTATACTAAAAGGTGAGAAAACAGGAGAAATGGCTGCGAGAGGGAAAGTTATGGAAGATAAGAAAATTCGCGTCATGGTGGCGAAGCCCGGCCTGGATGGTCATGACCGGGGCGCGCGTGTTTTGGCCCGTTGTTTTCGTGACGCAGGTTTTGAGGTGATCTATACAGGTTGCCACCAAACCCCGGAGCAGATTGTCGCTGCGGCGATTCAGGAGGATGTGGATTTGGTTGGTTTGAGTTGTCTTTCCGGCGCGCATCGTTATCTGTTTCCCCGCGTGGTGGAATTATTGAAACAACATGGCGCCGATGATATCACCGTGATTGGAGGTGGGATCATTCCGGATCAGGATTTTCAGATGCTCTACGATGCGGGGTTGAAGGCTATTTTTACCCCCGGCGCTTCTCTTGATTCCATCGTTGAATGGGTCAAAACGAATGTAAAACCAATGCCATGACGCCAAAACAGGAAGATATTGAGAAGGCAAAAAGAATTCGTAAGGGAGATGTCCGTACAGCGTCCCGTCTGATCAGAAATATCGAAGATCAGATTCCCGAGGCGAAGACCACCATCAAACATATCTTTCCCCATACGGGCAAAGCGCATATCATCGGCATTACAGGACCGCCGGGAGCGGGGAAAAGCACGCTGGCTGATGCCCTGATCGGTTCTTTTCGAGAGAAAAACAAGACGGTGGGAGTGTTGGCTGTTGACCCGACAAGCCCTTTTACGGGAGGGGCGCTGCTGGGCGATCGGATCCGGATGCAGCGACATGCTGAAGAT
The DNA here is from genome assembly GCA_002403385.1 of Syntrophaceae bacterium UBA4767. GTDB lineage: Bacteria > Desulfobacterota > Syntrophia > Syntrophales > UBA4767 > UBA4767. The sequence continues at coordinate 14,059 of DHHR01000065.1, forward strand.
CATGGTGTTTTCGTCAGAAGCCTCGCCACCCGTGGCGCGCTCGGCGGATTGTCCAAGGCCGTCGGTGACGCCGTGCACGTTCTTGATGCGATGGGCAAAGATATCATCATAATTGAAACAGTGGGGACGGGACAGCAGGAGGTTGAAATCATCAACCATTCCCATACGGTGATCGTTGTGCTGGTTCCCGGAATGGGCGATGAAATTCAGGCAATTAAGGCAGGAATTATGGAAATTGCCGATATTTTTGTGATCAATAAGGCCGATCGAGACGGTTCGAGGCAGCTTTACGCCGAGCTTATGGCGATGCTGGATATGGCCAATATTTCTTCTGATGGTTGGCGCCCGCCGATCATTCGCATCGAAAATGTTTTTGAGCCCATTTCCTTTCAGAAAAAGCTGGAAGAACTATCCGGCAAGATTGAGGGACACTTTCAGTATTTGATGGATAGCCAGCTTCTGGGAGACCGCCTGCGTCGGAAATCCATGATGGAAATCAACGAAGCCCTCCGCGCCAGCATCCTTGAGCCGGTTTTGAAGGAACTTGCGGAAAATGGGGAGCTTGAAATGATGGCGGAAAAGTTGATCCAAAAGAAGTCCGACCCTTACAGCCTGGCTGAAGAAATTGCCGGACGTTACTTAAAGAATGTTCCATGACAGAAAGGGATTTATTGCCACGTTTCTCCCAGATGGCCCCACTGCCCGTACCTTCCTGTTCCAGATAGCGCATACGCTCCTGAGAGAACGATGCCCGAATGATGTAACGCGCCAGATGTTCCATCGCGGTTTCATCTTTTGGTGCAATCCGGTTGCCGCAGAAGACGTTGAAAGACGTTGAAGCCGGAATGTTTCCACGCCGAGAGCATCCTCACCATTTCCTCGGTGATATAAATTGCTTTGGGATATTGTTGAGGAAATGACTCTGATCAATTTCGAATTGCTGAAATCCAAAAAGCCTTAGCCCCGAAAAGTGCGAAAGTCCAAGTATATATTATATACACGATTCCAAACGGCAGATAACGGTTTGCACAAGCGACGTTTGCTGCTGGCGCGGAAAATGCCATAATTGCATGCTCCCTTATAGCCGCAAATGTTTCTACGCGCTTGTGTTGTGTTATACGCCGTTGAGGGCATTTCTTAATAGAACCGTCCCCTTTCTTACTCTGAATTGTCAAGATCAAAGACCTGACCCCTATTTCCCCCCATAATTATATATGGTAATTGAGAAGTTACAAAAAGCTCTATAATTCAATTAAAACTTCACAATTTTTGTCATTTGCTGCAAGGGACTTTTTTATTTCCATCTTTATTTTTTTCCCGCTTATTGCCTCAAAAATACCTCGATCAAGGCCCATACAGGCCCAACACAATTCGCGACCTTTGCCTGTAAGACCAAGTCCGCAACTGTCTCCGGTTATGCAAAAGCCATTATCATCCAACCTTAAAAATTCAATATTAGTGCCGCGTTTACGCCCGTCTTCAACAAAAGTGCTGGCAGCAGTTGTCAGGCGATTGTCTGGAAGGCTTTTTTCCATTTTCCGTCCAACTGTCAGCCCAAGTTTAAACCAGACACTTTCAATATCTGCCAAGGCTTCTTTACCAAATTTCTCAAACATTTTTTGACTTAACAGGGCCAAAGCATCTCTGGCGGTGTTTACTTTAAACTCTTTTTGATTACTCATTATTGTTTATCCTCCTTTGATTCATAATTATCAATTGGTTGCTCATCCTTGGCCTTTTTTCTTTCTTGGTGTCTCTTCCGTTTTAGCTCTTTGAGGTCTTTATGAAGAGTATCTTCGTTTAATTCAGCCTTAAAACCTTTTTCGGTTAAATTCCAGACGCCTCGTTGGGACGAATCCCAATAATCTAATTTTACAAGGAAAATCTTGCCCAAGATATCTGTAGACTTACCCCAAAATAGTGGACACGTAATATCAGTAATTATAGGATAAGACAATAGGGGGTAGTGATATGCGTGGTAATAATGGTAGCCGATATGATGAAGCGTTTAAGCGAGAGGCCGTTCGGCTGGTTTTTGCCGGCGGTAAAAGTGTTCCGGCGATAGCAAAAGATTTAGGTGTGAGTGACAATTCCTTGTATTTATGGAAGAGAGCATATGAGAAGGAGCCTGATTCTACTGGGATGACGCCATTGGAGAAAGAGAATCAGTTTCTAAAGAAAGAGTTAGCGGAAGCATTAATGGAGCGGGATATTTTAAAAAAAGCCGTGGCCATCTTCTCGACACCCCGGAAATGAGATATAGACACATAAAAAGACTCAGCTCCGAATTTCCGGTGAAGAAGATGTGCCGATTATTTTTAGTAGAACGGAGCGCGTATTACGGTTGGTTGCATAGAGGAGAAAGCAAGCGTTCAATAGAAGACAGGGAGATATTGGCAGAGATTATAGACATCA
>DHHR01000008.1 GCA_002403385.1 Syntrophaceae bacterium UBA4767
CTCAGTTTGAGAAAGAGCCATAAAAGTCAATATGGTTTCCCGTTATCTCAAAGCTGTGCTTCTGTATATCGGAAAGTCCTATGCTATGTCAAACTGCGTGTCAATATCAATAATCTTCCTGACAGTTGACGCAAATAGGGAACCACGGCTTTGAATCGGAACCCGGAATGCAGCGTTTTTATCCTGTCTGAAAATTTTTATAACAAATTAATGCCAAACGTCAAAGTAAAAAGGATCTGCCAGAGGGCTTATAAGTGATGAAAATGTGATTCTGGAACAGGTTCGAATAAATGCCAAGAATATAATATGACTGAGAAATAAAAAAAATAAAGAATTCTGAGCTAAAATGTGCTATAAATTCCACGCTACGGGCAGCGTTATGGCTTTCCTTCAATTACAATTACATCCATAATAATCCCTTTAATGGCAAATAATGTTAACAGATAAAAAGGAATAACCATGCCCATAAGAGAACAGGAATCTTTTAATTTCTATTCTCATCTTGCCGGCGCCTTAGCGGCGATAGTTGGCACTGTATTTTTAGTTCTGGTTGCGCGCTACTCGGCATCAACTTTAATTACTGCTTTAATTTACGGAATCTCAGTGGTCTTTCTTTTTTTAGCGAGTTCACTCTATCACGCCTTCAAGAAAGAAGAAAATGAGAAGTCATTATGGCGCAGGCTGGACCGACTGGCCATTTTTTGCATGATCGCCGGAACCTTTACCCCTGTCTGTTACATGTACCTGGACGGTACTTGGCGTTGGTCTATTATAGCCATTCAATGGGGACTTGTGGGGTTCGGGCTTATTTCGCAACTTTTTTTCCCACGAGCTCCCAGAAGTATGTATGCTGTCATTTATCTTGTCATGGGTTGGATAGCCATTTTCCCCCTTAAACAAATACTTACATACATGAATCTGACGCAAGGGATTTTGCTGTGTGCCGGCGGAGTGTTTTTTACCCTGGGCAGTATATTCTACGCGACCAAAAGACCACGGCTTGTTCCGGGCATCTTCAGTTTTCACGAACTTTTTCACATTATGGTCCTGATCGGCGGCGGTCTTCACTACGCAATGATTTATATCGTCTATTCCCGTTAGGTCGTCTGGTGATTTTCAATCTTCAATCAACCGGTCTTTACCGGATTAGCATCTGGTAGTTAGAACAATGTCAGTTTCAGCCGAATGTAAACGACTTGTACAACAGGAATCCCTGCTTTTTGAAAGGGATTACAAAAGACATTTCCTGACAGGTGAAACGAAACCTCGTCATATCGGAGAACCTTATCTTCTGCATCACGAAGGAACAGACTGCGGAGTACTTCTGATTCATGGTCTCATGGCCGCGCCGGAAGAAGTTCGTGAGTGGGCGGATTTTTTATACTCTAGGGGTTACACCGTCTATGCGCCCAGACTGGCAGGGCATGGAACATCTGCGGCAGACCTGGCACAACGCAACTATCATGACTGGCTTAATTCGGTTGATTGCGGTCACGCTATTCTGAGAAAATGCTGCAAAAAAATCATGATAGCCGGTTTTTCTACCGGAGCAGGTCTTGCTCTGCAATCGGTTATCAGGAAACCCCATGATTTTGAAGCAGTAATAGCTGTCAGCGCTCCGCTCAAATTTAAAAGCTTTTCATCGAAGTTTGCTGAAACCTTGAATGTGTTCAATCGTTTCTGCAATTATTCCGGTGTGAGTAATCTCACAAAAGAATATGTAAAAAACGATGCGGATAATCCTCACATCAACTATCTGCTCTGTCCGGTCAGTGCCTTTGTTCAGGTTAAAAAATTGATGAAAGAAGTCCGTAAATCGCTTTCAGATATTGATATTCCGGCGCTGGTAATTCAGGCAACAAATGATCCTAAAGTAGCGCCTCAAAGTGGTTCCACGATATTCAAACTTCTTGGTACGGATAGAAAACATTTCGCATGGGTCGATTATAATATGCATGGAATCGTGCGCGGCAAAATCGCCAGCGATGTATTTAAAGAGGTTGAATCGTTCCTTAAGTCTTACAATTTGATCAACTCCTGGCCCTGATAAAAAGCTCTTAATTTTGAAGTACAAAAATATTTTTCAAAAACGTAAACACTGTAACGTGTTGCTTTACATTTTATATGAAAATGGTCACCACTACATGTTTTTTTAGACATTTATCAATCCATGATGATGATCAGCGTGGACGGTGATTTTTATATTCGTGGTCTCCATGAAGGAGCCTACAATTCGTTGTGCCCGCCCCGGGCATGGGGGTTAGTAGTGAAAAATAAATCTTCTGAAGGTCTTTGCGAAACGTGTGGTCATTATGTAAGCGTCAGGCAAAAAGCCCATATTCTGGCAGAAGGAAAGAAGACCGAAGAAAATGTTCTGATGTTGTGTCCCAGTTGTCATATAATGTTCGACACGCATATTAAACCGAAACTTTTTACGGCACTCAGAAAATCAGGGATAACCCTTCCCAATTCATGGGAAAAGTCGATATACCTTCAGGCGGCTGATGCCTCAAGAAGAGCAAAGGAAAAGAATAAGGGGAACGACTCATAACAAATCAAGGATTAGTTCTGAGTCGCGGCACGCGTGGGGGACTTGAGGGTCAAATCTTTAATCTTGACAATTCGTTGTGCTGGGTATAGTGAGACATGAAAAAAATGGATGACGAAAAGTACCCTAAGAAAAACCCGGTAGCGCAGGTTGTGTGTCGCACCGATCAATTGTTCAACTTCGGCGACGGTGAGAATATCCGGCAGCGAACGTATTTTGGGGGCTTTGACGATATTCACCCACTGCCGGTTGCGTTTAAGGATATGTTTCCAGAAAAACTGCAGACCATTACGGTCAATTTTGACGGTACTCTAGGAATGGGACTTTACCAGGTCGGAAAAATATTGTTCCCGTTGTTCCAGGGTCAATTAGCAATCAAAGTGTTCCCTGATCCGGCACTGCGCGCGCGTAGGCATCAATTGTTTTTTGACTTTTGCCCTGGAGCTTAAGCAAACGCAAGTGACGCTGGTAAAGTTCATTAAATCTATCAACTTCGGCTTGGTTTCATGGTACATTTCCCTTTGTTTGATGTTGCCCTGTATTGGGCAACGCTGGAAGCGTACACTAGTTTGAGATTTTTTTCCGCCGCGTAGCGGCTTCGTCCAACAACCGGATCAATGCGGACCAGTTAGCAAGAGAGCAATCGCTCTTGCTAACTGGTTATCCTGCCAGATTACAGCCCCCTGGAGACCTGAAACAACCGCTAAATAGGCAGGCTGAGCACGCACCGGCATTAAAATTTCAGTTGGAAACCGACTTGGACCTGAGCATATTCAGGCGTCTTGCTTTGGTCCACACGGTCATCGCAACTCCTGCTTTCAAAGGCAATAAAGGGCATGAATTCCTTAGTCAAGTCATAGGACAAACCAACCACAAACTTGTCCCAGCCGTTATCATCTTTGTCGGTATCGGGGTCATAGTGTTGGTATCTACCGAAGATTCTTGCCTTTTCTATAGTGGGAATACGTGCGAATCCTTCAACTAAATATGCCTCACGGTCGAAGTCCTCCGTAGAAGCTTTGGCCCCGCTGCCCCAGTAATACTGTCCCATAATTGTGAAGAGTTCGTGCTGCAAAGATACCTGACAAACGTGGGCCTTAAACTCCGGGTAATCTCCCGTATCTCCCTCCTTAAATTTTTCGTTGCTATCCCCGTAGGTGCCGGAATAGGCAATCTGCAGCCCCTTCAACACAGAGACATCAGGCAGGGGCCGCAAATAAACCAAGCCGGAGGCGACCTTATTTTGGTTGTGCTCCGAGGTGTCATACCCGGCCCCGTTATATACGCCGATCCGGTATCCACCATATTTAAATTTCGCGCTGTTGTTTATACCGAAATCGGCGGAGGATTGAATGCCCAGGTCGTCCAGCAAATGTTTGCCCTGCACCCGATATGGCCAGATGGATCCATCATAGTCGTCCGACGGCGTATGGCCTAAACCAAGTTCCGTGGTCGTTCCGAAAGATTTCAGCGCTGCATAAGCATATTTCTGGCGGGCTTCCCAACCGTAGCTTTTCTTGCTATACTCCTTGCCGTCCTTGTAACCGGTATCCTCAGTATAAGTAACGTCTGTGGTAAGATTCACGCTCAACCACTCGTTTATATCCTTGGTGAACGTAAAATAGGCACGGTTCAAGAGGAATTTATTCGTGGATTCCTGCTTGCTCTGATCACTGGGATTATAGTTATTCCATTCCGCAAAGATGGTGGTGCCGAACTTAATGCCCTGTAGGGCGGCAGGTAGAAAATCTCCTTTCTTGGCTGCTGTTTTTAATTCTTCCCTTATTTCCGTGCGTTCCTTTGCTGTACTGGCTTTTATTTTCTTCATCAATTCATCCGCTTCCTGCTGGGTTATGATATTTTTCTCTTTCAACAGGTTAATCAGGGAAAGGTCATCCGACGATTCAGCCGCGCTAGATAACGTTCCCCACATAACCAAGCAAACCACGATGCTCAACCAAAGAACCCATTTTTTCCGAAACATTGCTTTCTCCTTTCTTTATTTGCAAGTTTGTAATCTCCTCGTTTAGTGAGGGAAATACTTGCGCCAAAACATAGGAGAAAATAATTTCAGGATTGTTACAGATACATAAAAGATTGGTTAAATAATTGAACGGGCAAGGATTTGACCCCGTGAATAGCCCTACAACGATACATAGAAGAATAAGCACTTGACATTTAAGGCCGACTCTGTTACTTGTTTTTCAAAAACGAGGACAGGAGGTAGGCCATGATACCGGAAAATCGTGTTGAGAATGGTAGCTTTCCCATTCCGAAACTGCTGATCGAAAAAGAGGACATTTTCCGATTTATGGAGGAATTCAAAGGATTTCACGCCCAGTTTGCCGATTGTTTCTCCCGAGAAGAACCGCGGGAGAACTTTTTTCAGTACATGGCCGGGCAGATGAGCCAACTGGAACGGAAATCCATCGAGCCGATTGCCATGAATGTGGAGAGCGCCAAGGTTCGGGCCATGCAACACTTCCTGAGCGACATTGCCTGGGAAGAAGAAAGGATTCTTTTCCGCTACCACGGCATGGTGTCCGAAGATCTCGGGGATGCCGAGGGGGTGCTTATTTTCGACGAATCGGGTTTTGTGAAGAAAGGGAACGATTCCGTTGGCGTTTCCCGGCAGTACTGCGGGAATGTCGGCAAAGTGGAGAACTGTCAGGTGGGCGTCTATACTGCCTATGCCTCGCGCCACGGATACGGTTTTCTGGATAACCGGCTGTTTATTCCGGAGAAGTGGTTTGGCGAAGATTACGCTGAGCGCCGGAAGAAGTGCAGGCTGCCCGCTGAGATATCTTTCAAGACAAAGCCCCGGTTGGCGGTAGAGATGCTGGAGAAGATCGTCAGCGAGGGAGTGATTCCTTTCCGATATGAGGCGGCGGATTCTGTTTACGGAAACAGCCCGGAGTTTCTGTCG
>DHHR01000067.1 GCA_002403385.1 Syntrophaceae bacterium UBA4767
TACACAAAATATTATACACTACCAAAAAGCACATTATTCCCCGTGTAAGCTTTCTGAGCTTCTTCAAAGAGAAGAAACTCAGAACCTTTGTACTTTGGAGAGAAATGGAAAAGAATAAGCCTTTTGACTTTGGCTTTCCTTGCCAGTTCTCCTGCCTGAAAGGCCGTAAGATGGTATTTTTTTTGAGCGATGTCGATATCCTTATGCAAGAAAGTTGATTCAATAAAAAGCATATCTGATTCCCATGCTAGTTCAATTATTCTACGGGCATTCTCTTCATGATAAATAACATCGGTTATATAACTTATTTTCCCTCCCTGTGTTATTTTAACTATTTTGTCTTTCAACTCCCCCAAAGGTATAATCTTTTCGCAATCACTTTGTTGATTGTCTTTCCACTTGATTTGAATGGGTGTACCGTCATCGGCATTGTTGGCAATCTTATCCTTCAAATCCATCAACCATGCTCCCGTGGGAAGTCCCATTTCCTGAAGACCATTTTTTTTAATGTTTATTCTCTTTTTCTCTTCAAAGCGAAAAGCCAGACAGGAAATCTTATGGTCTAGAAAGGCAGCTTTTACGATAAAAAGAGGATTATCAACGATAGTGCCGGTGAAGGCTTCATCTGTATCAATGAGTTCAGGTCTAAAGGCATTTCGGCAAGCGTAACGTTTACTGATCTGGTGGTCTTTATGTATTTCCGTTACAAGAAGATCAAAGTCATTGGTATAATTTTCTACAAGGTTCCATGTGTAAGCTCCGAGTTTGTTTTCCAATTGTTTTTGAAAACCGGGGGGTCCGAATAGGCAGATGTGCTGATTGCGGCCCAGACAAATACGCAGAAGATAATCGAATCCGATAAAGTGATCCATATGGGTATGCGAAACGAATATGTGGCTAATTTTAATAAGTTTTCGTGGAGGTAAGTGATGAAGATCGCCCAGGTCAAACAGAAGCGCCCTGCTGCGGTATTTAAATTCAACATATAACCCCGGATCACCAAAAGGGTCATTTACTAATGTTGCGGTAAACATTTCAGGTTCTTCTCCCATTTTGTTGGCAAATTTAAGGGTTCAAGTGATCAAGGGAGATTTTTTACCACCCTCGAATCTTTGCCCCTCGGCCCCTTGAATTTCCATTATCTTAGCAACTTTTTGGAAGATGATCCAAAAAAATCAACTTGACATTCTAAACAATATGCGTGATTAAACCTCTCAAGTTTTGCAGGGCTGAAATGTAATCTATGTCTAGGAAATAGCTGAATTGAGACCTTTGGATTTGTGATTAAATCGCCTTGCCGTCATTCCGTGCTTGACTTGAGCCTGCCCCGTACTCGATACGGGGGAATCCAGTGTTTTCAAGCCGTTATAGATTCCGACTTTCGTCGGAATGACGTGAGGGGCCGTTTTTCAAAGGTCTCGAATTATAGACGGATACATAAGCAACCATTCAAAAGGGGAGAATGTGGAGCCTTGAAAGGGTGTATCAAAATCAATAAAGAACTTTGCAAAGAGTGCCATCTGTGTGTTTCTGTGTGCAAAAACGGTCAGATTGTTGCCTCAAAAGAATATAATACTATGGGGTATCGCCCCGTTGTTTTCAAGGAAACGGGGGAATGCACGGGATGCGCTTTGTGTGCTATTATTTGTCCGGAGGTTGCGATAGAGGTTTACCGTGAATAAAGTATTGATGCAGGGTAACAATGTTATCGCCGAAGCGGCCATCAGGGCTGGCTGCAGATTTTATGCGGGTTACCCCATTACCCCCCAGAATGAACTGTGTGAATATATGGCGGAACATATACGCAAAGTTGAAGGAGGCGTGTTTATTCAATCTGAAAGTGAGATAGCCGCAATCAACATGGTTGCCGGGGCCAGCGCCGCAGGGGTGAGAGCCATGACGTCGTCTTCCAGTCCGGGGATTTCCTTAAAACAAGAAGGCATTTCCTCTATGGCGGCCTGCGAGCTTCCTGGTGTGATCGTGAATATTATGAGGGGGGGGCCTGGACTTGGAAACATTCGTCCATCCCAGGGGGATTATTTCCAGGCAACGCGGGGAGGAGGCCACGGCGATTACCGTGTCATTGTACTGGCGCCTGCCACATGCCAGGAACTAGCCGATTTGACGATGGATGCTTTTGATCTGGCGGATAATTACAGGACGCCTGCCATGATTCTCGCCGATGGGATGATGGGACAGATGATGGAACCTGTTGTTTTCAAGGAACCGAAGCGGCGGCAGTATCCTGAAAGGTATATGCTCAAAGGCGCGGGAGAAGGAAAAAGCCGGTTCATCAAAGGACTCATTCTGGATCAGTCCGATATGGAAGAACACAACTGGAAATTGGACAGAAAATACCAGGTTATCATGAAAAATGAGACGAGGTTTGAGGTTTACAGAGCCGAAGATGCCGAGCTAATGATCGTGGCCTATGGAACAGCGGCACGAATTGCTAAGGGCGCCGTTAAACGGCTAGGAGATTCAAATTTAAAAGTGGGTCTTTTCCGTCCCATAACCCTGTGGCCCTATCCATCTTCTGAGCTTCGGGAATTTTCCCGGAAAATAAAAAATTTTATTGTATTTGAAATGAGCACCGGCCAGATGCTCGAAGATGTCCGGCTTGCCCTGCAAGGTTTTGCAGATATTGATTTTTATGGCCGGCCGGGTGGAGTGGTGCCGACACCGGCAGAACTTGCCAATGTGATTATTCACCGTTATAAGAAAAGCAGTAAAAAAAAGGAACTTTGTTGAGTAGCCAAAAGTTATGATGCCCGACAGATTATTGACGTAGGAAGAAAAAGGTTTACCTGTTCATGAAAAAGGTATTTGGCAGACCGCATTCTTTAAAGACCAGCGTTTTTCATTATTGTCCGGGGTGTGGTCACAGTATCGCTCACCGTATCACCTGTGAAGTCATTGACGAACTGAATATCAGGGGTATTACGATTGGCGTTCCTCCGGCAGGATGCGCGGTTTTGGCCTATTTTTATTTCGATGTGGATATGATTGAAGCCCCGCATGGGAGAGGCCCTGCAATGGCCACCGGGATCAAACGCGTATTGCCTGACCGTGTTGTTTTTTCTTATCAGGGTGATGGAGATTTGACCGCCATTGGGATTGCGGAGAGCTTTCACGCGGCGAACAGGGGCGAAAACATTACCGTCATTTTCATCAATAATGCCGTGTATGGAATGACCGGGGGCCAACTGGCCCCGACAACGATGCTCGGTCAAAAAACAACGACATCTCCACTGGGGCGAAATGCATCATTAGACGGTTATCCTGTAAAGTTAAGTGAATTGCTGGTCCCATTGCCGGGGACCACTTACATCGAACGTTGTGCCGTCAATTCGCCTGCCAATATTTTGAAGGCAAAAAAGGCCATAAAAAAAGCTTTTCAATGTCAGATGGAAGGTAACGGATTCTCACTGGTGGAGATTTTATCTCCCTGTCCAACAAATTGGAAAATGAGCGCGGTGGATTCCTGTAAGTGGATTGATGAGGTGATGACCAAAGTATTTCCTCTTGGCGTGATAAAAGACACGCCAGCGGCAGGTAAAAAAACAGGAAAAACAGAGAAGGAAGAAAATGCTGGTTAAAACCATCTTTGCAGGATTCGGCGGCCAGGGCGTTTTGATGATGGGATTCAGCTTATCCCACTGCGCAATGAGTGAAGGCTACGAGGTGACCTTCTTGCCGGCTTATGGGGCGGAGATGAGGGGAGGAACGGCCAATTGTACGGTTGCCATTGGCGACGAGGAAATCGCTTCCCCTATTTCTTCCGAGCCCAACTATATCGTTGTTATGAATACTCCATCTCTTTATTCTTTTCAAAATAAGGTTGTCTCAGGGGGTGTGCTTTTTATTAATTCGTCCATTATTAAGAGCGAACCCAGAAGAAAGGACATCTCGTTTTATAAGATTCCCTCTTCGGAAATAGCGGAACAAATAGGTAATTCAAGAGCATCCAACACTGTGATGATGGGGGCATTTATCCAGAAGACGGGGATCGTTTCACCCGAGGCTTACTTGAAGAGCTTGGAAAGTGTGATGGGGAGCAAGAAAAAAAATGTTATGGACATCAACCGCAAGGCATTTGCCTCCGGTTATGAATATATGAGCCGTTTACTGTAAGGAGTCTGTGGGAAATGGCAGTTAAACAGATTTCCGTCTTGCTTGATAACACGCCCGGTATGCTGTCAAAATTAACGGATATTTTGGATAAAGAAGATATTACCGCGAAAGCTATTCTTGCGGCCAGCGCCGTGGAACGCAGTACAGTGCGTCTGGTGGTTAATGATCCCGAAAGAGCTGCCGCTGTTCTTGAAAGTTTCCACTTCAACTATGAGGTTACGCCAGTACTTGCTGCGGAGATTCCCCTCCATCCTGGTGGGATGAATGCTATCTTGAAAAACCTTGCCCAAGCGGACATTAATATTCATTATCTATATACGACGATTAACCGGATCGGAGAGGAAACCATTGTAATCCTTGGTGTGGATAAAATCGAGGAAGCAAAAAAAGTTTTACAGCAGAACTGGGTGCACCTGATCGGTGATGAAATCTATTCCCTCTAGGATATGTCTTTTGATCTAAATTGTTTGATCACCATAAATGAGCATATCACCGGAAAAAGAAAAAGCCTTGTCGGAGAGGATGCGGCGGTTGAGGGTCTCAGAGTATGATTTTAAGGAATCCTTTATTCGCGCATCTGGTCCCGGGGGGCAGAAAGTCAATAAGACTTCAACTTGCGTTTATCTTGTGCATGCGCCAACGGGACTTTCTGTTAAATGCCAGCGGGAGCGTTCGCAGGCGTTGAACCGGTTTGTGGCAAGACGGCTGCTCCTCGATCGGATTGAAAGATTACAGACGGGCATTATTGCTGAAGAAAAAACTTTTATCGAAAAAGTGCGTCGCCAAAAACGCCGTCGTTCAAAGAGAGCAAAAGAAAAACTCCTAGCAGCAAAACACATGCAATCAGACAAAAAGAAACTCCGCTCTAAGATTGGATTACGCACAGAAGATAATGAAAAATAAAATAGGGAGGGGCAGTCGTTTTTTGTCGCTTCCCTCCCTATGTAATTAGGCCGAGGCTACAAATTAGCCAAGAAACTTATTAACTAACGGATTGGCGTAGAGTAGCACGAGAGCGATAACAAGGGCATAAATCGCGAGAGATTCAATCATGGCCAATCCCACCATCATGGTGACGAGAATTTTTCCCTGAGCTTCTGGGTTTCTTCCAACGGCGTTTGTTGCTCCACTCAATCCGTTTCCCATACCCAATCCTGTACCGAGAGTGCCAAGCGCCATGGCAAAACCGGCAGCAAGAAGACTGCACCCAATAATGATGGCCTTTGTGTAGTCGGTTGAAGCAGCAGGAGTCGCAGCTTCGGCAGCCGAAGCCAGTGAACCCATTAAAAGTACTAACAGCACGCAAAAAATGCCATAAACACACATCTTTTTCATATCTTCCGCCTCCTTTTTGTTAGTTTTTGGGGATGCCTGTTCACCGCTTTGTTAAGTACAGCCTGTAAATCTCACCTCCTTTCCATGTTCTAACAAGAAAAAGGGCTATCTGTACTAAGGATAGCGAACAACCATCCCAATTCTATTGAGGATGGACTGTATCTGCAAGAAAAATTATTGTCAAGAACTATTTGTCTTGTGTATTATAAGCACATAATATGTTCGGAGTTGTAGCGCATAGTTCGACGAGATCACTAACCTAAAGTGTTCAGTTAGAAGTTACTCTTAAGAAGGTGACAGATGAGGCGGATAGAGATGCAACAGGAGATTCGGAAGATGCATTTTGAAGAGGCATATGAAGTGTGGATGGAAGAGCTGATTAACCAAGACACCTTTTCGTCGTGCCTCTGTAGATGAAGTGATGGCTCTGGTGGACAGGCACAAGAGGAGACACGAGGGATGGAACAACCGTCTTGCTCCACTTCCTTACCCTTTTATCTTAAACACCCCAGTTAGAAAGTATTGCCCCCATAGTTTAACGAAGAAAAAATCTCGCCGTAAGTGGTTGACGTTACCAGATCCGGACAAAAATTTGTTTTGTTTATCAGCGCAATGATATTAAAATCTCATTAATAAAAATAAGGGACATTTTTTGAGAAAGGAACAGGCATGCGAAGCATTTATCTTGATCACTGTGCAACCACCCCTCTAGACCCTAAAGCGCTGGAGGAGATGTTGCCCTATACGAAAGAACATTTCGGGAACCCTTCAAGCGCTCATGCATTTGGCAGAAGGGCAAAAACAGCCATGGAACAGGCCAGGGTTCGTGTGGCAAATCTCATCGGCGCTGACCATACAGAAATTTTCTTTACCAGCGGGGGGACGGAATCCGATAATATGGCTTTGATGGGGGCAGCCTATGCAGAACAAACCTCCAAAAACCATATCATTACAAGCGCTATCGAACACCATGCCGTATTGAACACCTGTAAGCATTTGGAAAACAACGGTTTCAGCGTCACATATGTCCCTGTCGATGCCGACGGGCTTGTGGATCCCGATTCAATAAAAAAGTCAATAACCCCAAAGACATTCCTTATCAGCATCATGCACGCTAACAATGAAATCGGCTCTATCGAGCCTATTTCCGAGATCGGACTCATCGCCCGACAAAATGGAATATACATGCACACGGATGCCGTCCAAACGGTCGGCAAAATACCCATTGACGTTGATCAGTTATGTGTGGACATGCTATCCATCTCTGGTCATAAGATCTATGGCCCGAAAGGAATAGGAGCTCTTTACATAAGAAAGGGAACAAGAATTGCCCCCCTACTATACGGTGGTCATCAAGAGGGAAACCTGCGCAACGGCACGGAAAATGTTCCTGGAATTGTAGGATTGGGGAAGGCCTGCGAAGCGGCTGTAGGCAATCTGTCGTTAGAAACAAATCGTCTTCAGAAATTACGTGACGAACTGGAAAAAAAGATTGCCCAGGAAATACCTAATATACGAATCAATGGGCACGCTACCTTAAGGTTGCCCCACATCTGTAACGTGTCTTTTCAATCTCTTTTGGGTGATGTTCTTGTCCGTGAACTTGACAAGATGGGCGTTGCCGTTTCTGCCGGATCCGCTTGCACAGCAAGCTCAACATATACTTCCCATGTGCTGGCCGCTATAGGGGTGCCACCCGACCTCATTAAGGGCACAATCCGGTTCAGTTTTGGAAAAGGAAACACACAGGAGGACCTGCACGACACCATCAATCTTTTAGTAGATGCTGTCGCCGCTTTGAGGGGTTCGACGAATCTCGACAACCACAACACCTATACCAAAGGATGTTGCTGAGCATTCCCCACTTTTGGCCTGCATGAAATTTCAAATAAGTCTCATTTTTGACGCCCTCGTAAGAAGTCACGCGGCAATTCTGAGGGTATAGGTCATAGGTTCAGTCGCCGCGTTGAAAATGTTTCTGAGCCGGCTTACCGTGCTCAGGAAACGCTTTTTAATGAGCTACGGTATCGGCTTCAAGAAAACCCGGTCGTGATTCATCCCACTGGTTGGTGTTAATGGGTATTTGTTTTCTCAGAAGCGTTCCCGGCTTGGGTGTTGATTTCCCTCTTTTCTGATACTGAATACGGACGGGCCTGAGAATCCGGTCGATAGTTGACGGGGATATGGCCCAAAGAGCCCTGATAATATCTTCTGCCAGCTGTCCGAAATGCTCGCTGTATTTAGGCAGCCACAAGGATAAAATGGCCTTGAGTCTTTTGGAACAGGGAAGATTGGCCGCCAGCCAGATCTGTTTTAGTGGCCGAATAATAGATTCCTTATTGTAAACAGAAGGCTTTCCCCTTTTCTTGACCTTTGGCTTTGTAAACCGCTTATACTCTTTTAATCGTCGGATGGCGTGTTTCCGATGATAACCGCAAACAGCGCAACATTCATCGATGATAACCGTCTTTTCTTTACGAGATGCCTCTTTATATCGCTTATAAAGAACCTCAAAATACTCTTCCTTGGATTTGGGACTCATTGCTAGACCTCCGTTTCCGAATCTTTTCTCGGTAACATCGGTTCATGAGTCAACGTATCCCTTTTATGCAACTCTTCGGTAACATTTTATTTGAGGCAATTCGATATTCTCAGGAACTATTGAAATCGTTCTACGAATTTGGTAGATTAGCGAAAAACAAGAGTGCATTGATATGGTTAGACAACGCTTAATAAGCGCTATACTGGCACTGTTCGTTGTGAGCTTCTGGCCTTCCAGCAGTTTTGCCTTAAACGAGATTCTTAATATCAGACACTGGGTTGCGCCGGATCATACACGAGTTGTCATTGACGCAGCTTACGAACCTCAGTACAGTTTTGAAAAAGACGAGCAAAGATTAACCGTTCATTTGTTTGATACTGTAATTTCGAAGAGTGTCCCTTCCGAAATTATTCTAAACAAGCCGGGCATAAACAAGATCAGGGTTACTTCTCCTTTCCGGAATTCAGTAAACATTGAACTGTCTTTAACTGATCATGCCGAGACGAATTTGTTTGCCTTGAAAAAGTTCCAGCAAAAGCCGGACCGCATTGTTATCGATATCTCCTTTCCCGATGTTGAGAAGAAAGAAAACCAGGAAAGAGAACAGGTGCGTGTTTTAAAAAAAGAAAAGATCATTGTGATTGATCCTGGGCATGGGGGGGAAGACCCCGGAGCGATTGGGCAAAGAGGTACAAATGAAAAGGATGTTGTTCTTGATATAGCTAAAAGGTTAAAGTTTTTACTGGACAAAAGAGGAGGGTATCGGGCTTTCTTGACAAGGAATGGTGATTACTACGTTCCTTTCAAAAAAAGACTGAAAATTGCCCGCGAATACGGGGCTGACTTATTTTTAAGCATCCATGCGGACGCTTCCATGAATAGACAAGCTATGGGAAGTTCTGTTTATTGTCTCTCTATAGGCAGCGCAAGTTCCGTAGCTGCCCGCTTGTTGGCGAGGAATGAAAACCTGGCGGACATTGTAGGAGGTTATACAAACGTCGAAAATATCAATGAATCTGATCCCATCATACTGAACATGTGTCAGACCAATACCATGAATCTGTCAAAAGCCTTCGGATATCAGTTGCTGCAAAATTTAAGTCAGGTAAATAAGGCTAAATACAATGACGTTCAGGAAGCACCCTTCATTGTTCTAAAACTTCCGGAAATCCCATCCGTTTTGGTGGAAACGGCTTTCATCTCTAATCAAGGAGAAGAACGGCTCTTGAAAAGCAACCGTTTTAAAACTAAACTAGCGAAGGCGATGCTTGAAGCCATAGATAACTTTTTTCAAATATCTGTTCCTCCATTACAGACGCCGCCTTTGGTTATTGCGAAGGCAGAGCAAAAGGCACAGACTGAAGCCCGTTCGTCGGTTTCCATGGAGACGGTTTATAAGGTAAAGAAAGGCGATAACCTCTGCAGCATTGCGAAAAAATATGATACTACGGTGGGCGTTTTATTAAGGTTGAATGATATGAAGATGGAAGACCCCCTATATGTGGGTCGGATATTGAAGATACAACCGGCAACAGATGGCGCTGATGATGACAAAAAAATAATTGAACCGTCCGTTCAAGACAAGAGGAAATTTTTTGTCTATAAAGTAAAAAAGGGTGATACGCTGGCAAAACTTGCCAGGGACTGCAAAGCAGACATTAATGAATTGCTCCGCCTTAACCACATGAAAATTTCGGATTACCTGCTGATAAATCAAAAATTAAAACTTCCCAAGTCTCCAGGGTTATAAGAGAAAAAAATTATGCCCCAATTTTTTTGTAAAATTTACCGAAACTTTTTTGTTTTCATGTTTTCTTCAGTATGGCTTTGGGGAAGCGGTGGATTCTCCGTCTGCACAGGATTCGAATGGGAACCATTCCATGTCCGTCCCGATTTGAGGTGGGATAGTCCCGCATATGCCCAGGAAAACAAGCCTTTTGTTGAACCCAGCCATCTTTATGAGATGGGAGACAATTATCGCCCGCCTCAGGGTTATGTTACCGAAACTAAAGAAGAGGCATGGAATGCCATTTATTTTAAACCCTTTCGCCTGTCGTTCTCGCATTACAAGGAGCCGTCGTTAGTGAGGGAGGCAATTCATCAAAATCAAAGAAATCAGAGAAACTCATGGTATATGATTAAGACCCTTCCTTCTGTATGGGGGAAGATTTCAGATCGAGAAAAGCTGGAATTGATAGGCGAGATATTCGAACCGCAGGTCAATATGGAAATTCATTTCTAAGGCATGGTGGAGAAGAGGATTATGAAAGTATTTGATGGGCTTTATGCTTTTGTTTGGCACAATTACAGAGAAAATAATTGCAACACTTACCTTATTAATGGAGACAAAAAAATTCTCATTGACCCCGGTCATCAGCATCTCTTTGGTGGCCATGTTGCAAATAAACTAAATGAATTGAACATCAATTTGAATCAGATAGATATAGTTATTGCAACGCATGGCCATCCCGATCATCTGGAAGCGGTAAGAATGTTTAATAAATCAACGCTGTATGCCATTCATCCGAGAGAACACCTATTTATCAGTGAGTTGGCTGGACACTTTGGTTATGAAGTGCCTCAACCGAATTTATTTTTGCAGGAGGGCGATTTGAGCATTGGGGCTTATAATTTCCAGGTTATTTCAACCCCAGGACATTCACCCGGATCAATATGTTTGTACTGGCCGGAGAAAAAAGCCCTCTTTTCGGGCGATGTGATCTTTTATCAGGGAATCGGGCGGACGGATATTCCGGGAGGAGAGTTCTCTCTCCTCAAGAAGAGCATTCGGAGGCTTCAAATGCTGGATGTGACGTATCTCTTGCCGGGACATGGGGATATTGTTATCGGAAAAGAAAAGGTACAGAAAAATTTCAGAGAAATTGGGCGGCACTGGTTCAATTTTTCATAGTTTTCTTAACTGCTGTTTGAAGTCGTTATTCAAGGCTTTTTCTGTGGCAAACCACTGCTCATCTTGAAACAGATTAGGCAGGACAGAAGACCCGTGTATGCCCATTTTTTGAAGATTATCTTTCAGGGTGGAAATCCTTTTTTCTTTTTCGGTGGTTATTTTATTCTGGAAGTCGTTCACGGTTTGCGCAAAGGGCGCAATTTCAACCCCCAGCAGTTCACTGAAAAGTTGGAAAATCTTTGAGTTATCTTCATATTGCTCCACAGAAAGACGTTCTCGAAGTTCCATTTTCATAAGGCTTTTTAGTTCGGGGATACTCTTGCTTTCCCGCTGAAAGGCTGTCTTTAATTGATCCAACTCCATCTTATCGTCCATGAATTTTTGTACCCAACCTTTGATTTTTCCCGATCCTTCTTTTAAGAGAAGCTTCTGTCTTTCTTCTTCTGTCATGGACAGATTTTTTGTTTTTTCCATGATGATATCTAAGGTGCTTTTTATTTCCGCCATTTTCAGTGCTTTCCATAATTATTTTCAGAGAAAACTACATCGTAATTTTCCTTATAGAATCAACGGGCGCATCCATTTTTCGTTCATGCTCAGTTCATCTTGAGCGCCTTGGCTCCTCTGATTTTCGAATTTTTCAATTCCGCAAGGGCTACATTGTATCCTCGAGCGGAAACCTTGATCAGTATTTCATCCGAAACCGGCTTTGGCCAATCCAACAGATCAAGCGGTATCCTGTTTTCCCTGAAGGAAAAATTCCCTTTAAGAGCATGGCCTTCATATTCGATCACATTTTAGCGCCCGCTATTTCTACTTTATATATAACACTAATACCCAAAAAATCAGAAGTGGAAATTTTGAAAAAGATCGGGCGATGGTTTACCTAAAATCCCCCTCTTGCCATTTCGACTTGTAATGTTTAAAATTAATGCCAAAAGAAAAAGCGAGGAGGAATTTTGTCCGATCGTCCCAAAGATGATCCGCAATTTTTAGGTGATCTGAGGCTTGACGCTGAATCGGATCCCCATGAACCTAAGATGTACAGAGTTATCCTTCACAATGACCACTATACGACCATGGACTTTGTTGTGGAGGTGCTTATGAAGGTGTTCCATAAGGCGGCAGCAGAGGCAATCAAGATCATGCTGGATGTTCATAAAAAGGGCAGCGGGCTCTGCGGCGTGTATGTCTATGATATTGCGATTACGAAGATTTGCCATGTTCATCAGATGGCAAAACAAGCTGGCTTTCCCCTTAAGTGCAGCTATGAAGAGGTATAAGAAACGTGAAGATCAATGAAGAGCTTAATCATATCTTAACAGCTGCTTTTACGGAAGCAAAGGCTCGGGAACACGAATATTTGACACCGGAACATATTTTGTTCGCCGCCTTGTTTTTTGAATCGGCGGCGGAAATTATCCGTAAATGCGGCGGCAGTGTGGAAACCTTACATGCAAAGATTGAGGATTTCTTCAACAAAAAGATGCCTCATGCACAGCAAAACACGGACCCCTTGCAGAGCATCGGCTTTCAAAATGTCATGACGCGGGCAGTGTACCATACGGCGTCCTCGCAAAAAGAGGCACTGGACATCGGTGACATATTCGTTGCCATCCTGGATGAAACGGACTCCCATGCTGCGTTCTTTCTGCGTTCGGAAGGAATTAGCCGTTTTGATCTTCTAAATTACATCTCTCACGGGGTATCGGTTCTGCCGGATGAAAATGTGACTGCAGAAACGCCCAAACCAGAAGAAAAAGCGGATAAAACGCAGAAGACCAACAAGGCGCTATCCGTTTTCGCGACAGAGCTAGTACAGAAGGCAAGGGCAGGAGAACTGGAACCTGTTATCGGACGGGAGGATATCCTTGAACGTACCATCCAGGTGCTCTGTCGCCGCTATAAAAACAACCCCGTTCATATCGGCGAGGCCGGAGTGGGCAAGACAGCGATAACAGAAGGACTTGCCCAACTTATTGTCAAAAATCATGTTCCGAAACCCCTTAAAAATGCAAAGATTTATGCGCTAGACATGGGCGCATTGCTGGCGGGGACAAGATTTCGGGGTGACTTTGAAGAGAGGCTGAAAGAGGTTATCGGCGAGCTTCAAAAGATCCCAAATGTCATTTTGTTTATTGATGAAATACACACTATTGTGGGAGCAGGAAATGTTTTGGGCGGCTCCATGGATGCCTCAAATATCCTGAAACCCATTCTGACATCAGGCAAAATCCGTTGCATCGGTTCGACCACGTATGATGAATACCGGAAATATTTTGAGAAGGACAGGGCCTTATCACGGCGCTTCCAGCCCATCGAAGTGCCTGAACCCACGGTGGAGGATACATGCCAGATTCTTCGCGGACTCAAAGATAAATATGAATCCTTTCATGATGTCATTTATACAGATGAAGCGCTCCATGCCGCGGCAGAGCTTTCCGCTAAATATATCAAAGACCGACATCTCCCCGATAAGGCCATTGATGTTCTGGATGAAACGGGCTCACGGACGCATATTTACAAGAAGGACGAGGAGGGAACTATTACCATTACTCCTCATGAAATAGAAAGCGTTGTGGCGCGGATTGCAAAAGTTCCAGAGAATTCCATCTCTTCTTCTGAAATAACCCGCTTGAGGGATCTTAATGCGGCTTTAAAATCCGTTATCTTTGGGCAAGATCAGGCCATCGAAACAGTGGTTAGCGCCATCAGACGATCACGCGCAGGGTTTCAGGATGCAGGCAAACCCATTGCCTCCTTGCTGTTCGCCGGGCCAACTGGCGTGGGGAAAACGGAATTGGCGCGCCAACTGGCCGCAACCATGGGAATTGCCCTTCATCGCTATGATATGTCGGAATATCAAGAAAAACATACGGTATCCAGGCTTGTGGGCGCTCCCCCCGGATATGTGGGATATGAAGAAGGCGGTCTTCTGACGGAGACTATTCGTAAATCACCGCACTCGGTTCTTTTGCTGGATGAAATCGAGAAGGCGCATTCGGATATCTTCAACACCCTCCTTCAGGTAATGGACTATGCCACGCTGACGGATAATAACGGAAGAAAGGCGGATTTCAGAAATGTAATTATTATAATGACCTCCAACGCCGGCGCCCGTGATATCGGAAAAGCAAAGGTAGGGTTCGGCGAGAGAAGAATCCGGCGCCAAGCTATTGCGGATGCGGTCAAAAAAATATTTGCTCCCGAGTTCCGGAACCGTCTGGATGGCGTGGTTACCTTCAGCGATCTTGAAAAGGACGTGGTGATCGACATAGCAAGGAAACAAATCCGTGATTTTCAGAGCCAGCTCAAAAAGAAAAAAGTAGAGCTATCTGTTGATGGCAAAGTTTATGAGTGGTTAGCGGAGGCTGGGTATTCGGTAGAATTTGGCGCCCGGGAAATCGCCCGGCTTATTCAGGAGAAGATCAAGAATTTCTTTGTGGATGAGGTTCTTTTTGGAAGGCTTGTCAAAGGTGGGCAGGTGATGGCGACTGTCGAAGCTGATGACATTCTTCTTCAGGTGACGGAAAGCGGCGCATAGAAATGCCCATCTATCAGCTTATTGATGAGTGCATATTTCCACCCGTTGAGCTGGCCTCACGTGAAGGTTTGCTGGCTGTCGGCGGCGATCTTTCCTGTAAGCGATTGCTTCTTGCCTATCGGCATGGCATCTTCCCATGGTATTCAGAAGAAGAGCCTATCCTCTGGTGGTCGCCGGATCCCCGTTTTGTTCTTTTCCCCGAAAAGGTGCGAATTTCGCGGAGCATGAAACAAATCCTCAGGCAAGGTATTTTTACAATCACGTTCGATAGAAAATTTCAGGATGTAATGGAGGGATGCCGTCAGCCGCGAGAAGGGCAGAGAGGAACATGGATTACCGATGAAATGCTCAATGCCTATATAAAGCTCCACCACATGGGCCTAGCCCATTGTGTTGAGGCATGGCACGGCGGGAAGCTTGCCGGCGGCCTTTATGGCGTATCTTTAGGAGGCTGCTTTTTTGGGGAATCCATGTTTACAAAAATAAGCAACGCGTCAAAAGCCGCTCTTATTATCCTGACGTTGATGCTTAAGCTTCTTGGTTTCATCTTGATCGATTGCCAGATTTATTCGGATCACCTCAAAAGCCTCGGCGCTGAAACGATCTCGCGTCGGCAGTACTTGGATATTTTACAAGCAGCCCTCAAGCAAAAGACTTGGCAAGGGAGCTGGCGATCATGGGAGGAGAGGATCACAGATGTTATAGATTCAAACGGGCGGAGCTTGTAATGCCAAGCGCATCGTAAATCCTCAGGGTTGCCTTGGATCTGTTTAGCGTATAGAAATGCACACCCTTTACGTCGTTGTCAATGAGGTCCCTAACCTGTTCAGTTGCCCAGTGGATTCCGACCTTTTCAACGTAGTCGTTATTTTCAGCTCGGCTTAACGCTTTGAGCAGGCGGGCCGGGAAATTGGTTCCCGCCGATAATTCGGCTATCCGTCTCATTCCCTTGATAGAGGTAATGGGCATGATGCCGGCGATGATGGGAACACTGATGCCGGCAATTTCACAGCGTTCGCAAAAGTCATAGAATACGTGATTGTCAAAAAAAAGCTGTGTGCAGATATAATCGGCTCCCGCATCTACCTTGGCTTTCAGAAATTCCATTTCTTTGAGCCGATTTGGCGTTTCAGGGTGCCCTTCCGGGTATCCCGCAACCCCGATTCCCATGTCAGGAAAAAATTTCTTAATAAATGAAACAAGCTCCGCGGCATAACGAAAGCCTCCTTCCGGAGCGACAAAAAAGCTCTGCCCCTGCGGCGGGTCGCCGCGCAGGGCCATGACATTCTCAATGCCACTGGCTTTGTATGTTTTTAAAACGTGGAGTATTTCGTTCTGCCTGGCTCCTACACACGTCAGATGAGAAACCACCGTAAGGTTGGTTTCCTTTCGGATTTTAACCACCAGATTGTGGGTAAGTTCTCTGGCCGATCCTCCCGCTCCATAGGTGACACTCACATAAGATGGTTGTAGAGAAACAAGCGCTCGGATAGTCTGGAACAGTTGTTCCGAAGCTTTCGCATCTTTCGGGGGAAAAAACTCAAAGCTGAAGCTGAATTTTTGATTTTGAAGTATCTGAACAATTTGCATGGTATTTTAGGGATGATCCTATCTTGACACCCGTTCATAGCCCCTTGTCGTGTGGAAGGCCGCCTTGTCAAAGAAAAGGATAATCCTGGTTTCAAGTTCAACGACCATATAAATATCCACGGTTTTCTGCCAAAGCCCCCGGGATAGCGCAAAATCCCAGATATGCCGACGGACAAGGCTCAGGGCGCTCAACGTCTCGCTTAAACTGAATCCCTTTTTGCGGCTGTCGCTTCCCAGTTTTATATAGAAATTGTTTACATCTCCATCGTGACCACGCAGCCACCGGCAGAACTTCGAAAGAATGCCATACACATTGTTGAAGAGCTTTTTTTCTTCGATCTTGTGATACGCCGAAGTAGATACATTGGTTTGCGCATCTCTGACCCAGTTCCAGGCAATCGCTTCAACGTTTTTTTCGATCACTTCCACAAGCCTGTCCGACAAAAGATTCCCCTTCTTTCCATATTGATCCTCTGCAATTGCGCCGGCAAAAGAGTCCATAATAGCCCATGATTCCGCCTTGGTGCGAATGTACGTTTGAACCGCATGCTCATTCGATGGAAAAGCAAGCCTGGGAATCGCCTCTATAGGGAAATACCTTACGGCCACAGTATCGCTTCCCGGCAGGCAAATGCCTCCTGTTTGCTCAACCTCAAAGGCAATAAACAATAAATCTCCATAAAAATAACTTGTACAGGATTCAACATCGATAAGGTTCTGGATTTTCCCCTCAATGCCCGTTTCCTCTCTAAGTTCTCTTAGCGCGGCTTCCTCGATGCTTTCACCGGACTCCGCAAAACCTGTCGGCAGGCACCACCGCCCTTTGTATGGCCGCTTTCCCCTCTTTACCAGCAACAGCTTCCTGTCTGAAACAACAATCGCCGATACGACAGGAAGGGGATTCTCATAGAAGAAAAGGTTACAGGCTTCACAAAAATCTCGAACAATTCCTTCTTCCGAATTTCGAGTGATATGCTTCCCACAATAGGGACAAAAAGTTCTTTTTTTCTTTTTCATCGTTAGTTCCGCTTATGCAAAGGCCAAGAACACACAAAGATACGATCGTCTTTTGAAATGATAAATCCATTTTTGGCCATGCAGAGTTGCTGGACATACACGGATAAAATATCAATAAATGTCTCCACCTGCATTTGTGTGCCGGCAACAAAAAAAGGGCTCTTAAAACGGAAATATTCCATCAGTTGCGGGAACTCATCCGCCTTAAACGTCAAGGCATTTTTATAATCTATGGATTGAATGTCACCGAACCACGGCTTTAATAATGCGGCTCCGTTCTGGGAAGAAAACCGGCTAATTATTCTCTCCATGGGCAGGAAATCGTCTTGCATCATGCCTTCTCTGCGTAAAATCTCCTTTGCGGTTTGCACCAGTTCCTCCATGTTTCTCTCATCGTGAGTAATAACGATAAAATGCCCTTGAGGATGCAAGATGCGGGAAATTTCCGGAATTAGTTCAGGGAAAAAATACAGGGCATAACTGCACAAAACAAGATCAAAAGAATCATCCGGAAACTTTTTGACAAAAGAACCCCCCGAAGCTTCAAATCGTCCTTTTATTCCGGCCTTTTTACAGGCATCCAGAAACGGGGCCTCATATGCTTCAACAATGTCCAGCCCCAAGATTTCTGCCTCCGGATGTACTCTGCCTTTCAGTGCTTCTGGGAAAAACCCGAATCCACAACCCAGATCGAGGATATTTCTGCATGCCTTCAAGGATAGCCCAGCCAGAGCAATTTGCCGTATATCGTCGGGATTGCTTGAATGCTTTTTTATCAGATCCGCTGTTAATTGATGGGCAATAACATCAAAAAAGACCTTGGCAACTTCAGGCTTGTTGACATCTTCCCGCATGAAAGCCTCTATTGTCAGACAAAAATCGTCCTTCTGCCGTTGTACCTTTCCGTATCATACTGGGTTCTTACATCCAGCATCTTGATGCGGCCAAGAACCGTTTCAATCGGGACGGCCGTAACTTCTCCGTTTAAATAGCTTACCATCTTACCAAACTCCCCCTTGGCAATGAGATCAACGGCAGCGATGCCAAAATATCGTCCCATACGACGATCGAACGCACAGGGCGCGCCCCCTCTCTGAAGATGACTCAAAACCACACAGCGCGTTTCAATGCCGGTGCCCAGTTCCACCTCCCCCGCTAAAAAGTCACCGATGCCTCCCAGGGTAGCATGCCCAAAGCTGTCCTTCTCACCATGCCTGGTTACCTGCCCCCCTCCCTTCGGTTTGGCTCCTTCCGCAACAACAACAATTTCGTAGCGGTTGCCTCTCTTGACGCCTTCCAAAAGAAGTTCATTGACGCTCGACACCTCGAAATCATACTCAGGAATCAGTATAATATAAGCCCCGCTTGCTTCCCCCCCCTCCAAAGCAAGCCAGCCGGTATTTCTTCCCATTGTCTCCACAATAAAGATTCTCTTGTGGGATCCGGCCGTCGTTCTCAAGCGGTCGATCTCTTCAGTAATGACCTGCACTGCCGATTCAAAACCCAAGGTGTAGTCCGTGCCATGCAGGTCCTTATCTATGGTTTTAGGAATACCGATAACCCTTACCCCCATAGTATGCAGTTTATAGGCCACTCCCAGGGTATCCTCTCCTCCTATAGCCACAAGGCAATCGATGGAAAGAGCTTTCAGATTTTGAAGAAGTTTCTGGCTGCGATCATTTTTAGGATCGAACGGATTGGTCCGCGATGTCGCCAGCATCGTCCCCCCATAGCGATCCCATGTACGCACGACATCTTGATCTAAAGGGGTAACATACTGTTTATTGATTTCGCCGGGCATAAAATCCTCCTCAACAAGCCCTCTCCAACCTTCTCGAATGCCTACAATCTCAAAGGTCATACCCATACGATGAGCCTCGAGGGCTGTTTTGACTACCCATTTTATGGCGGCATTAATCCCTGCGCAATCTCCACCGCCGGATAGAATTCCTATTCTTGTTGCCATTTGGTTCTTACCTCCCACACAAAAGCCTTTCCGAAAAAAGAAAATCTTCAAATGTTGCTACAGCGCTAAAGCTGGTCATCTTTTGGAAGTCCAGAGAACAGGTCGTCCTCGTCCCCCTCTTCCGGCAGCAAGTCCTCTTTTCCCTCTGCTTCCCTTTCCGCACGGGCCAATCCCACTAATTTTTCCTCAGTATCCAGATCAATCAACTTGACCCCTTGGGTTGCCCGATGAATAAGGGGGATTTCCTCCACGCGCAGCCTGATGATCTTCCCCGCATCGCTAATCAGAACAATGTCTTCATTCCCCGCAACCTGGCAAATTCCAGAAACAAAACCCACTTTAGACACCATTGTTTTAAGATTGATAGTGCCTTTGCCCCCACGGGTTTGCACACGGTATTCCTCTACCGCTGTTCGCTTGCCGAAGCCCCTTTCCGAAATCGTCACAAGGGAATTCCCCTCGTGAAGAACTTCCACCCCAACAACCTTGTCATCGGGACCCATCGTAATCCCCCGGACTCCTCTCGCCGTTCGGCCAACCTCCCTGACATCTACCTCTCGAAAGCGGATGGCCTTCCCCTTTCTTGTTCCCAGGAAGATGTCCTGGTTTCCCATGGTCAACTGGACGTCAATGAGCTCGTCCCCTTCATCAATGGAAATGGCAATTATTCCCATTGCCCGAGGGTTGGAATACGCCGATAGTTTCGTCTTTTTTACAATGCCCCGCCTGGTTACCATAACTACGAATTTCCCATCCGCAAAACTCCTCACAGGCAACACGGCAGCCACCCTTTCACCTGCCGACATGTTAATCAAATTAACAATGGCTTTCCCCCTCGCTGCCCTGCCCGCTTGTGGGATCTGATAAACTTTCAGCCAGTAAACCCGCCCCTGGTTCGTGAAAACCAGCACATAATGATGGGTGGAGGCAATGAAGATCTTCTCGACAAAATCTTCTTCCCTGGTGGCCATTCCCATCTTGCCGCGGCCACCTCTATGCTGGCTTCGATACAGGCTGACGGGATTCCTCTTGATGTAGCCGGAATGGGACACCGTGACCATCATATCCTCTTCTACGATCATATCTTCTATATTTATATCCCCCGAGTCGACCACAATTTCCGTCCTTCGCTCATCGCCATAGAGCTTCTTTATCTCCTCAAGCTCATTTACAACAACCTCCGCCACCTTCAGGGGATCATCGAGAATCCCCTGCAACTGGAGGATCAGCTTCGCCAAATCTCCATGTTCTTCATCAATTTTGGTCCGTTCCAAACCGGTCAGACGTTGCAGGCGCATCTCCAGGATCGCCTTCGCCTGCGCTTCGGTTAAACCGAAGTTTCCACATAAAGCGTCAGAGGCTTCCTGGGGGGTCCGGGAAGCTTTTATCAGGGCAATCACGGCATCAATGTGGTCAAGGGCAATAATCAGACCTTCGAGGATATGGATTCTCTCTCTTGCTCTGGCCAGCTCGAAGCTCGTCCGACGTACGACAACCTGCTTCCGGAAGCCGATAAAGCTCTGTAGAATTTCCTTAAGATTGAATACCCGCGGCTGTCCATTTTCAATGGCCAGCATGATAATGCCAAAAGAGACTTCCATTTGGGTATGTTTGTAAAGTTGATTCAGGATTACGCCGGAAGCCTCATCACGTTTTAAATCCAGCGCTATACGTATACCTTCCCTGTCTGATTCATCCCTTAAATCGGCAATACCTGATATTTTTTTCTCCTTAACAAGTTCAGAAATTTTTTCGATTAGATTTGCCTTATTCACTTGATACGGCAATTCCGTAATTATGATGCTTTCTCTTCCGCTTAGCTGATTGTGCTCAAACAAAGCCCGCGCCCGTAGTCGGATAATGCCGCGACCCGTCTTATAAGCGGAAATGATTCCTTCCCGCCCATTGATAAATCCAGCCGTCGGAAAATCAGGTCCTTGCACATATTGCATCAGTCCTTCAATGGTGATGTCCTGATCGCGAACCAACGCGATGGTCCCCGCCAGCAATTCCCGAAGATTGTGAGGAGGAATGTTGGTCGCCACACCCACAGCAATGCCGGAAGAGCCGTTAAGCAGGATCATGGGTGCGCGGGACGGCAGCACGGTCGGCTCATAAAGGGATTCATCGTAGTTCGGCACAAAATCAACGGTTTCCTTCTCCAGATCAACCAGCAACTCTTCAGAAATGCGGGCCATTCTGACCTCTGTGTACCTCATGGCCGCCGGCGGATCGCCGTCAATGGATCCGAAGTTTCCCTGCCCGTCAATAAGCGGATACCGCATGGAAAAATCCTGCGCCATGCGGACAATGGCATCATAGGCGGCGGCATCCCCGTGGGGGTGATACTTACCGATAATGTCCCCCACGATCCTGGCGGACTTTTTATACGGCTTGTTCCAGCGGTTGCCCATTTCATGCATGGCAAAAAGAACGCGGCGGTGCACCGGCTTGAGGCCATCCCGGACATCCGGTATCGCCCGACCGATGATGACACTCATGGCGTAATCCATATAGGATTTCTTCATCTCGTCTTCGATATTA
Organism: Syntrophaceae bacterium UBA4767; assembly: GCA_002403385.1. GTDB lineage: Bacteria > Desulfobacterota > Syntrophia > Syntrophales > UBA4767 > UBA4767. The sequence continues at coordinate 21,584 of DHHR01000067.1, forward strand.
ACAGGTATATTTTTTTGAAAAAGTTGTTGTTCCATACGCTCCCCAAACAGAAAACAAGGGGTAAATATCCATGATTAATGCCGCCCCTTGTTCATTCCAGCTTCTTATGGCATCCTCTACACATCCAGATTGGATACGTACAAGGCGTTTTTAAAGATAAAATCCCTTCGCGGTTCGACCTGGTCTCCCATTAAAGTTGTAAAGATTTCATCGGCAATAACGGCATCGTCAACCCGCACTTGTAATAGTGTTCGTTTTTCCGGGTTCATGGCCGTTTCCCAAAGTTGCTCAGGGTTCATTTCCCCGAGACCTTTGTAGCGCTGAACGGATAGGCCCTTTTTCCCGACCGTCATCACATGTTCCACCAGGCGGGTCATATTGCCCAATTCTATCGCCTGCTCCTTCTCCCCTTCCGGCGGCTCTACTTCAGCAACCCTATATGGCGGCTCCCCAAGCGCCGCCATATAGCTTAACGCAGATCGGACCTCTGTAAACTTGGGCGCCCGATAGATGTCCTTGTGCATACATGTCTCTAAAGGCTGCTCCTTTTTCTTCGATTGAAATACCATCTTAAAGCCGCCATGTTCCGGATCATCTTTAATCATATAGCCAATCAAAGCATCCCCCATGGTCATAGCTGTTCTTGCAGCAATGTTCTCCAGCGTTTTTTGCTCTTTAAACGCCCGCTCCGATAAGGTGGGGTCCCCAGCCAAGATTCGGATCAACTCCCGGTCGTTGCCTTCATGTTCAAATTTATCGAGAATCGTCTCGACTCGCATAATCTTCTTGATGATACTCAAAAGACGGGCGCCCGTCAGCGGATTGCCGTTGCCCGTAATCAGACGGATGCGATTGACTCCATTCTCAATTACATAATCCCGCATAGCGTCTTCATTATGGACATAAAGTTCTTTTTTTCTATCGGTAATTTTAAAGAGGGGCGGCTGAGCGATATAGAGGAAACCCCTTTCGATCATTTCCCGTAACTGCCTGAAGAAAAAAGTCAAAAGCAACGTCCGGATATGGAGGCCATCAACATCTGCATCCGTCATTATAATAACTTTATGATACCTTAACTTGCTGATATCGCAATCTTCTTTCCCAATGCCCGTTCCCAGCGCCGTGACGATGACTTTTATTTCCTCGTTTTGCAGCATCTTGTCAAACCGAGCCTTTTCCACATTCAGAACCTTGCCCCTAAGCGGCAATATCGCCTGGTTCCTTCTGTCCCGGCCCTGTTTGGCAGATCCTCCTGCGGAATCTCCCTCCACAAGATAAAGCTCACTCAAGCCGGGGTCTTTTTCCTGACAATCCGCCAGCTTGCCGGGGAGCGCCCCCACCTCCAGGGCGCTTTTCCTCCGCGTCAACTCCCTGGCCCTTCTGGCTGCCTCTCTTGCCCTTGCCGCATCCAGACATTTACCTAAAAGTTGTTTTGCCACAGATGGGTTTTCTTCGAGATACATTCCCATCTTATCATAAACAATGCCCTCAACCAAACCACGCACTTCAGAATTTCCGAGCTTTGTTTTTGTCTGCCCTTCAAACTGAGGATTTTTTATCTTGACACTGATAACACATGCCAAACCCTCCCGAATATCTTCTCCCTTGAGGGCTTCCTTCCCGTTTTTCAGAAGATTGCTGCTGACGACATAATTATTAAAAACTCTGGTCAGCGCGGAACGGAATCCGACAACATGGGAACCGCCTTCTGTGGTATTGATACTATTTACAAAGGAAAAAAAGTTTTCAGTATAGCCGTCATTGTATTGCAGAGCCACCTCTACCTGGCAATCTTCCTTGGAACCCTCTATGTAAATCGGTTTTTTATGAAGCACCCCCCTGTTTCTGTTGATATACTCTACAAAAGAAACTATTCCCCCTTCGTAGTAAAATACACTCTGCTTGCCCTCCCGATCATCAATCAAGGTGATGCGCACACCTGAATTGAGAAATGCAAGTTCACGCAGTCGGTTAGAAAGAACATCAAAGCTAAAATCGATATCTTCAAAAATTCCATCATCAGGTTTGAAGGCGATTTTTGTTCCTCTCCCCGGTGTTTTTCCTACTTCCTGCAACGGCACCTTCGGTATTCCATAAGCATATGACTGAGCATAAAGCGCTCCATCCCTTTTCACCTCCAGATCCAGACAGCTTGAAAGGGCATTAACCACGGAGACGCCCACGCCATGAAGCCCCCCGGAAATCTTATAGTTGTCGTCGGAAAATTTGGCGCCGGAATGGAGTTTGGTAAGCACAACTTCGGCTGCCGAGATGCCTTCTGTTTTGTGGATACCCACGGGAATTCCACGACCATCATCCTCCACAACTATGCTGTTATCTACTCTGATCTTCACGGTAATATTTTTACAAAACCCCGCCACCGCCTCGTCAATACTGTTGTCCACCACCTCATACACAAGATGGTGAAGACCCTCCTTTCCCGTAGAGCCGATATACATAGCGGGTCTTTTCCGTACAGCCTCCAATCCTTCCAGCACTTTTATGCTATCCGCACCGTAACTTTCTGTCATCGCTTCAGACCTAATATCTTTCTTCTAAAAAAATTATTAACTTTATATCTTAAGGGGCATTACAATGCATATATACTGCTCGTTGTCTTTGGCTCTGATCAATGCGGGCCTCATCCCCTCGCTAACCTCAAAAAGCACTTCCTCCTGTGTTATCACCTCCACCGCATCCATAAGATAATTCACATTATACCCCACTTCCATTTCTTTCCCCTGATAAGAAACAGCTATTTCATCGCTGGCTTTTCCGACATCGGGATTTACTGAGCTTAAACCCATTTTATTCTCCGACAATTTCACAACCACCCCATTGTATTTATCAGATGAAACAACTTTCATCCTTTTTAAGGCGTGTAAAAAATCGTCTCTACGAAATTGAATGATATTTTCTCCGGTAGGCGGTATAACCTTTCGATACTCAGGATATTCTCCATCAATCAAACTTACCTTGAGGGTTGTGTCGCTTGTTTTTAAAACACATATCCCCTTTTGAATAGCCATAAGAATATCTTCACCTTCATCCTCGGCAAGCCTTCTGATCTCCTGAAGACCTTTTCTCGGAATAATAACTCCCTTCTCTAGTTCAAAAAAATCACCTTCCATCTCTACGCGAGCCATCGCCAGACGATGTCCATCCGTAGCAGTCATACTAACCATACACGCTGGTCCTTCTTTTTTTGTCTCCAAAAACCCGCCATTTAAATTTCTCCGTAACTCATCTGTAGAAACAGCAAAAAAAGTTTTCCTGATTAATTCCTGTAAAGCGCTCCCCTTGCTCCTGAACATGGGAATCTCTTCCCCATTAAAAATACCGGGAAATTCGTCTGCCGGAACACCAGGAATCTCATAAACAACCTTTTGAGAAACAACCGTAACGATATTTGTTTCACTTTTTCTTAAGTGAATCGTCTCCCCCTGCGTTTCCTTTATCATCTCATATAATCTCTTCGCAGAAATGGTAATATCACCTTCCGAAACCACTTGTGCGACACAGCTTGTAACAATACCAATTTCCCTGTCCGTAGCCGCTATTTCCATTTTTCCATCTCGCACTCGGACAAGAATATTATTGAGAATAGGCATAGTTGTTTTCTTTTCAACAATTCCCAATGTTTTTTGAATACCAAGCAGCATTCTGTTTCGCTCAATATGACATTCCATTATCTACCCCCATCCTTATCTTTATGACTAAAACCTATCCTTTAACTTACAACCACATTTGACAAAACCAGCCTTTTTACGAATCCATCACATTTATTATATCTAAATATCTAAGTAATATTCTTTTTAAATAAAAGAACTAATATTAGTACTAGATCGCGTGTATAAAGTTTATAACCATAATTAATTAACAATTACCTATTTATAACATGACAATCCTTGTTGATAATCCTTTATAATATTTTGTTAACTCCTGTGAAGTAAAGTATCTTTAATTTTTTCAATAAACTCTCTTGTTTTTTTATCCAATTCAATAACCTTTTTTATCTTTTGATTTGCGTATATAACCGTTGAATGATCTCTTCCCCCAATTTTTTCCCCAATGTCTGGGTAAGAAGCAGTGGTAAGTTCTCTGGACAAATACATCGCGACCTGTCTAGCTAACGCAATATTCTTACTCTTTTTATGTGATTTTATATCGCTTATTTTAACATTAAACTTTCCACACACAGATTTAACAATTTCTTCTATTGTCAGCTCCTCTTTATCATTTTGCTTTAATATTTTTTTTAATACTTCCTTAGCCAGAGACATATCTATTTCCCTATTGGTAACAGAAGCATAAGCGCTTATCCGGACAAGAAAACCTTCGAGCTCACGAATATTTGATTCAGCCTGCTGGGCAATGAAATATGCAACGTTATCAGGTAAGATAATATTGTTTTCCTGACTTTTTTTCTCGACAATAGCGACCCTCGTTTCTATTTCAGGAGGTTGTATATCAGCGATTAATCCCCACTCAAAGCGTGAGCACAATCGTTTTTCTAGATTTGGTATATCTCTAGGGAATTTATCACTTGTGACAACAATCTGTCTGCCAGAATCATGCAACGCATTAAATGTATGGAAGAATTCTTCTTGAGTCCTTTCCTTTCCGGCAATAAACTGAATATCATCAATTAACAAACACCAGATATTTCTGTACTTTTCACGGAAATTCGGCATTTTGTCGTATCTTATGGAATTGATCAGCTCATTAACGAACTCTTCTGCCGATACATACACAATATTCATCTCTGGATATAAAGAAAGGCTACGAATACCAATAGCATTCAATAAATGAGTTTTTCCCAAACCAACCCCTCCATATATAAACAGAGGGTTATAATTTTTAGCTGGCTGCTCAGCGGCAGCTATAGCTGCCGCATGGGCGAATTGATTGCTTGCCCCAATGACAAAACGCTCAAAAGTATAATTATGGTTGAGGGAAGAGGATGTACAGGACCTCACAGCTTTTTGGGGTGTGATAACGGTTTTCGTTTCCCTTTGATTGTGGACAGCAGGAGAATCATTTTTACTGTTATGATTACTCTGAACAGTGAAATCTATCTGAAAATCCACTCCAGAAGCAGAGTTAAGAGCTTTCTTAATGATAGCACCGTAATTTTCTAACAGCCAGTCCTTAAAAAATTTATTGGGTACGGCCAAACATATATTCTGGCCTTCCATAGAGACGATACTAATGGGTTTTATCCATGTTTCAAAATTCTGCGGACTAACGTTTTCTTTAATAATCCTAACTGTTTTTTCCCAGACTGCTTGCACGAGGGCAACACCTTATTAACAGCTTTGTAAACACCTGTTGATAACCAATTGATGACCAAGAAATTTAAATCTGATTACTTTCTTTGTTTGCGTGAAAACAAACAATATATCTCAATCCATTTTAATATCCATGAGCATAGACACCAAACGGTGAAAATCTTCTTTTGTGGAGAATCTTATATTTATGGAGCCCTTGTTGTTTCCATGTATGATATGAACTTCCGTCATCAATACGGCAGATAAACTTCTTTCTAGATCAGTGGTATAAACATCATTCTTCTTCTTCTTCTTATCTTTTTTAATAGAAAAACTCTTTTTCTTGTGGATTAGCGCTTCTGTTTCTCTTACACTTAAGTTTTTTTCGATGATGAGCTTCAGCAGATGCTCCTGCTCTTCCGGAGACTCCAGAGAAAGAAGAGCCCTTGCATGTCCACTGGATATTTTTTTCTCAATAATGGCATTTTTTGCCATATCCGAAAGCTTCAATAAGCGGATCGTATTGGCAATGGTTGAGCGATCTTTTCCGACATTTGCGGAAATCTCATCCTGCGAAAGACCAAACTTACTGCTTAGCGTTGCGTATGCGTGCGCTTCCTCTATGGGATTTAAATTTTCTCTTTGGATGTTTTCGATCAGCGATAATTCTACGACGGCTAAATCCTCAACATCTCTAATAATAATAGGCACTTCCTTGAATCCTGCCGCTTGTGCCGCCCGCCACCTTCGTTCTCCAGCAATAATTTCGTAACCAGTGCCAAACTTTCTTACAATGATAGGTTGAATGATGCCACTTTTTTTTATGGATGCAACCAGCCGTTTTTGATCCTGAAGATTAAAATCCTTTCTCGGCTGATACCGGTTCGGTACAAGTTCTTCAATTCCACACAAAACAAAAGAAGGTTTTTGCGTCACATCATCCAGGAGATCGGAAAAGATAGCGCCCAAGCCTTTACCAAGGGAATTTTTGGGCGGCATCTATATCCTCCCGTTCGTAAGAATCTCTTGTGCAAGGTTCATATAAGCCATTGCTCCGCGCGACTTTATGTCATAGAGAATAATCGGCAACCCATGACTTGGGCTTTCCGAGAGCCTAACGTTTCTGGGGATAATGGTGTTAAAAACCTTATTCCCAAAATGTTTTTTTATTTCCTCCGTTACTCTGTGGGACAGCAGATTTCTCGAGTCGAACATGGTAAGCAGAATTCCCCCCAACGAAAGAGTGGGATTCAATCTGGCCTTAACCAGTTTGACGGTGTTGAGAAGATGCCCCAGACCTTCCATCGCGAAATACTCGCATTGAAGGGGAACGATGAGAAAATCGGCTGCCACCAGAGCGTTTACCGTCAGAAACCCCAAAGCTGGAGGGCAATCAATAATAACAAAGTCATATGAGATATCAAGCTGTTTTATGAGATTTTTTAGTCTTTTTTCTCGATTCTCAAGATGGATAAATTCAACCTCTATCCCGATCAGATTTTGGTCGGCTGGAACCATGTTCAGGTGTGTAATTTGCGTATCTACGATCATATCCTTTAAAGGAGCCTGATCACTGAGCGCGAGATACAGGTTTTGCTTTGCAATCACATCCTTACCGATCCCCAATCCGCTGCTGGCATTACCCTGAGAATCACAATCGATAATAAGGGTTTTTTTTTCAGCCACGGCCAGAGAGGCTGATAAATTGATTGCCGTTGTTGTTTTCCCGACCCCTCCTTTTTGATTGGCTATACATATGATTTTACACATAAATCCGTATGGCATTTTTATGTATTTATATTAACGCTCCGGTGTGGAACCTACCATAAAAAGTCCTTTTTTTGAAGGGGTATTTCTTCCAAAAGCCAGAATCACCCAACTTTTTGATATACCATGATTTTTCTTGGAATCCCTGTTAGGGGCAAATGAATATCATAGCAATCTAAAAAGGCAAGCCCCCATTGATCCAATGGCAATTGGGCAGCAAGCCTTTCTTCCTCAATATTGGGACCCTTCATGGCAATGAGAAGCCCATCTTTCACGACCAAGGTGCCGCCTGCCTGTATAAATCTGGGAAGTTTTAAGGTGGCGCGCGAAATGACCGTATCAAATAAAACGGGAGGCGGCTCTTCAAGCAGCTTTTCAAGGCGACGATGTATCACATGTATTTCCTGTAGGGCCAGGGTACGAATGACATGCTTGAGAAAGGAGACCTTCTTGCGAGAAGCTTCCAGCAATGAGACCTTAAGGGAGGGAACGGCAATTTTTATGGGAATCCCTGGAAATCCGGCTCCGGCTCCAATATCGAGCACATGGCAGCCTTTATTGGCTATAAAGGGAATCGGGGCCAGGGAGTCGAGAAAATGTTTGGCCCATATATCGTCAAGCGCTTTTGTTGAGAGGAGGCTCATTTTTTTGTTCCAGAAGATAAGCTCTTGATGGTAACGCTCAAAAAGAGAAAGCTCCCTTTTTCCCAAAGTAAGCCCTAATATTGAAGCGGCCTTAGATAATGTTTTGCAAGCGGGATTTTCCATGTGGCGTTGCGTAGCTCTCACCAAATTTTGTTTTGCTTCCTAGGGAAATAACACGTATAAGAAATTCGCTTGGGCAAAAGAATATCAAAAAACATCCAGACAAGCAATAGGCAACGGGGGCAAAATAAGGTAAAATGCAGACAACGGCGGCGCTGCAAAATATAGCTATCGTGTTGAACAAGCCCAAGCGCTCGGGGAATATCGGCTCTGTAGCCCGTTGCGCTAAGAATATGGGGATCGAACGTATTTTTGTGGTAGGGCATGCGGATCCTGACGGGGAAGAGATGAGAAAAATGTCCACACATCTTGCGACTGACTTGGTCGATAGCATCCGGTACTTTAATTGTCTGGATACGGCATTGGCCCACTTTCAATATGTGGTTGGGATGACCGCAAGGAAGGGCGCCGCAAGAGGGGCAACGCTTTCACCGCGGGAAGCCGCCGCATCTTTGGTAGATATATCGCAACACAATGAAATCGCATTGCTTTTTGGCCCGGAGAACACGGGACTGACCAACGATAATCTCAAGTTTTGCCACGCGGTTGTAACCATTCCCACGTCGTCATTCAAATCTATTAACCTGTCCCATGCTGTGATGATACTGTGTTATGAAATCTTTATCGCCCGAATGGAAACAGCGGAGAGGTTTACACCCCGGCTGGCCACATCTGCCGAACTGGAAGGCATGTACTCTCAGATAAAGGAACTATTAATGAAAATCGGTTTTCTCAATCCGCAAAATCCCGAACGCTGGATGATGTATATCCGTCGCTTTTTTCCCAGAACGAAACTGCGCTCGCGGGAGGTAAAGATTGTTCGGGGGATTTGCCGGCAGATGGAGTGGTATCTAGACAACAAAAAGGTTTAACCCTTCCGCCAACCAATAGGCGCATGTTCTAATGCGCAATAATCATTGACAAACCGGTGCGACCGGCCTATATTCCGCCATCTGGAGCGCTCAAAAATCTTGCCGTAAGGTATTGGTTATAAAATTATACCCTGTGAGGGAGCGGACAAACATGCCGAAAGTAAAGGCGCCTGAAGATGGGAGGCGACAAACGCCGCTTGACCGTATGTTCGGTGTAATACATGGGCGGTACGATCGGATCAATCGATTGTTTACCTGGGGTATGGATAAGCGTTGGCGCAAGCGGCTGGTTGCGGCATTGCTCAAACTCGAGCCGAAAAAGGTGCTGGATATTGGTTGTGGCACAGGAGACCTTTCTATTAGTATTGCCCGGCAATCCCATGGGAAGGTGGAAATTACGGGTTGTGATTTCAGCAAACCGATGCTGGAAATGGCGGTTAAGAAGGCGAAGGAATTGGCGCCGAACGGTAAGGCAACCTTTATCCACGGCGAGGTTGCGCAAATGCCGTTTCCCGATGAAACCTTTGACTGCATAGGCATTGCTTTTGCCCTGCGCAACCTGATTTTTGAGAATCCGTTGGCAGGAAAGCATCTATCTGAAATCATCAGGGTGCTCAAGCCGGGAGGATATTGCCTGATCGTTGAGTCAAGTCAGCCGAGCAATAAAATTATTCGGTTACTGTCTCATCTGTACCTGCGCACCTACGTCTATGGTGTGGGCATCTTGATATCTGGCAGCCGGGATGCTTATCGGTATCTTGTCCAATCGGCCATTCATTTTTATACGCCGGAAGAGTTGGAAAAGCTCCTTCTTGCCGCCGGCTTTCGGCGGTTTTCTTTTCGGCCTCTGTTCTTCGGCGCCGCAGGCATTTATCAGGCGCAGAAATAGGATCGTCCGCGCGAATGCAGTAACAGTTTTCCTTGTCGGGATGAAGAGAAGCGCAAAGCAAGAAAAAGGCTTGACTTTCCCACAAGGGCACCTTATTGAATCAGTCAATTAAATTTTTTTGATCCTTATCTCATTTCAAGTGGGTAGTCCTTCTTTGACTCTTCGTCATCCTTCGACAGGCTCAGGATGACATGTCATGGTGTGCTTGTCGAACCATTACCCACACGGTACGAGAAAGAGTCGTTTTTACATTATTTAAAGACAGGGGAATTTAGAACATGAAAAAATTTTTTACCTTTGCAGGTGCAAAAAAGATCGTTTTTGGCCAGGGCTCTTTTGAGACCTTGCTGGAGCAGCTTCGTGAACTCAATGCGTCGAAACCGCTGGTCGTTCTGGATCAAAGCCTGGCCAAGATGGGTTTCAGGGAAAAAGTGGCGGCGATATTTGAGAAGGCCAAATGCCGCTTTGAATTATTCGAAAAGGTCTCCCCTGAACCCCGGATAGAATTGGCTGACGAAGGAGCAAAAGTGGCCCTGAAGGGAAAATGTGATGCTGTTGTTGGCATCGGCGGCGGCAGCGCCATGGATGCGGCCAAGGCGATTGCGGTCATTGCGGCCAATAAAGGAAAAGCAGTCGATTACCTTGGGTTGAACAATATCCCCGGCCCGGGTTTGCCCAAAATCATGATTCCCACAACAGCCGGAACAGGAAGCGAGGTGACCTTTACTTCTGTTTTTATACGGCAGGAGCTGAAAAAGAAAGAGGGAATGAACAGTCCCTATCTCTATCCTGACATTGCCCTTCTGGATCCACTGCTTACGGTAACGCTGCCACCTTTTCCGACAGCAACGACAGGCATTGACGCCCTTTGTCATGCCATCGAATCCTATACATCCATCAACGCATCGCCCATGAGTGAGCTAATTTCCCTGGAGGCGATCCGACTGATCGCGGAAAATTTGAGGACATGTGTTCACGACGGGAGCAATATTGCGGCGCGAGAACAGATGCTTTTGGGAAGTCTTTATGCAGGGTTGGGGCTGGCCAATGCGGGCGTTACGGCGGTTCATTCCCTTTCCTACCCTCTGGGCGGGAAATATGGAGTGCCTCATGGGCTGGCCAATACGGTGATGCTCCCCGCCGTAATGGCATTTAATCTGCCGGGTACGTTGGAAAAATTTGCGATCATGGCGGAGGCAATGGGGGAAGTTACGGATGGGCTTCCGCTTAGAGAAGCGGCTTATCTGGCCATTGATGCGGTGGAAGCCTTAATCGAGGATTGCGATATTCAGGAAACACTGGAAACCTTGAAAATACCCGAGGAAGCATTTCCGGAACTGGCCAAGGTCGCCATGACGGTTGCCAGACCCCTGGAAAACAATCCCCGGAGGGTGACGGCGGAAGACGCTATCGTGATTTATTCGGAAGCGTATTAATCTATTGAAACAGTGTTGCACGGTAACAAATGTGAAAATTAACAGATAGCGGCAAAGGGGAGGAGATCTCATGGCGGGTGCAGAACTTATCGGGAAAGAAGAAATGAAACAAGTGATGGACGTTTTAAAAACGGGGGTTCTGATGCGGTATGGCTTTGATAAGGAACGAAAGGGTATTTTCAAAGTCCGCGAATTGGAACAAGAATTTGCGAAGTACTGTGGCGCCAAATACGCGCTGGGGGTAACCTCTGGCTCATCAGCCCTGAAAGTGGCGTTGACGGCCCTGGACGTGGGGCCCGGCGATCAGGTCATCTGCCCGGCCTTTACCTTCCTTGCGACCTATGAAGCGGTGCTGGAAGTAGGCGCTATTCCCGTTATGGCGGACATTGATGAATCATTGAATCTTGATCCCGATGATATTGAAAGGAAGCTGACCTCCTCCACGAAGGCGGTCATTCCCGTACACATGTGCGGGGCGCCTGCGCGCATCGATAAGATCCTGAAGGTGGCAAAGAAGCATAAATTGTTGGTTTTGGAAGACAATGCGCAGGGTTGCGGGGGATCCTTCAAGGGGAAAAAGCTGGGAACTTTCGGACAGATGGGCATCTTCAGTTTTGATTACTACAAAACGCTGACCACCGGCGAAGGCGGGATGATTCTGACGGACTCTCAGAAGCTGTACCAGCGTGCCGATTGGTACCACGACCATGGCCATGATCACAATCCCAAGGTCAGCCGGGCCATGGAAGGACGGTCTATTTTAGGATTCAACTACCGAATGAACGAGCTGCAGGGGGCGGTGGGGCTTGCCCAGTTGAGAAAGCTGGACGGGCTCATTGCCGAGCAGAAAAAAAATAAGCAGGCGATAAAAGACGTGCTTGCCCAGGTCAAAGGTGTCAAATTCAGAAAGATTCCCGATCCCGCCGGAGATACGGCGACGTTTTTGGCCTTTAACTTTCCCTCCGAAACCCATGCGGAAAAGTTCCAGAAAGCCATGGCGGACAAAGGGGTGGATGCCGTCATTTTCAAGAAGAATGCTTGGCACTACGTTCCCAACTGGGAGCATTTCCTGGCAAAATCCACGGCCAATTCCAAGAAATATCCCTTTGCCGATCCAATTAACAAAGGCGCGGTAAAATACGATAGAAAGTCTATCCCTCAGGCGGAGGATCTGCTGGGACGGACGCTGGTGATAGGGATTTCGGTTAAGATGCCGAAAGAGAGATTCAACAAAATCAAGGCAGCCATTGAAAAAGCCGCGGACGTTCTTTAGAGGCGGAAAGAAGATGATTGTTGTCACCGGCGGAGCCGGCTTCATCGGCAGCGCTTTCGTCTGGAAGCTCAATCAGGAAGGGATTGATGATATCATCATCGTCGATCGTCTGGGGACCTCCGATAAATGGAAGAACCTTGTCAACCGACGATTTGTCGATTACATCCACAAGGACGAATTTCATGGACGGCTGGAGGCAGATCGCCTTCCCTTTGACGTTGGCGCCGTAATCCACATGGGGGCGTGTTCTTCCACGACGGAGCGGGATGCGGATTACCTCATGGAAAACAATTACCATTATACCTGCGCATTGGCCAGTTGGGCGCTGAAAAAGGGCATCCGGTTTATTTACGCCAGCTCCGCCGCCACTTACGGGGATGGCTCACATGGATTTTCCGATGGCGACGAAACCACGAAAAAGCTGCGTCCCATCAATATGTACGGGTATTCAAAGCAGCTGTTTGATCTATGGGCGCTGCGCCAGGGGATGCAGAACAAGATGGCAGGCGTCAAATTTTTCAATGTCTTTGGACCTAACGAATATCACAAGGGCGAAATGACGAGCGTAATATACAAGGCTTTTCATCAGATCAAAGAAACTGGTCGGGTCCGGTTGTTTAGGTCATACAAACCACAGTATGCCGACGGGGGGCAGAGGCGGGATTTTGTTTATGTGAAGGACTGCGTGGATGTGATGTGGTGGCTCTTCAATCATCCCGAAACCAACGGTATATTCAATCTGGGTACGGGCAAGGCGCGGACGTGGAACGCTCTGATCCGTGCCGTGTTTTCCGCGATGGGCATCGAGCCTCGGATCGAATATATCGAAATGCCGGAGGGTATCCGCAATCAGTATCAATATTTTACCGAGGCAAAGATGGATAAGCTCGCAGAGACGGGCTGTCCCTTATCCTTCCGTGAGATGGAAGATTCAATCCGGGATTATGTGGCCGGACATCTGCAGACGCCCGATCCCTATCTTTAGAGGGTGTTTATGAGGGTTGCGTGTGTTATTCCGTCTCGTTTTCAATCGTCCCGTTTTCCCGGCAAACCCCTGGCGGACATCTGGGGCAAGCCCATGATCCAGCGCGTCTATGAACGGGTTTTAAAGGCAAAAACAGTTTCTTCTGTGGCTGTGGCTACCGATGATAAGCGCATTTTCGCTGCCGTGCGGAAGTTTGGCGGACATGCGATTATGACCTCTTCGGAGCACAAATCGGGAACGGATCGCATCGCGGAAGCTGCAACCTACCTTGACCTTGAACCTTCGGATATCGTGGTGAACATCCAGGGGGACCAGCCCCTGTTTGAACCGTCCCAGATTGATGAGGTGGCGGCGCCGCTGATAGCGGATCCGGCGATTTCCATGTCCACCTTAATCTATAAGATTATCAGGGAAGAAGAGATCACCCACCCCAATGCGGTAAAAACCGTCTTCGATAAGCAGGGTTTTGCCCTGTACTTTTCCCGTGCCACCATTCCCTATGTGCGGGATCAGGGCCTGAAAGCTGAGTATTACAAGCATCACGGGATTTATGCCTACCGCAGAGGTTTTCTGGAGACGTTCACCCGTCTGCCTGTCGGGGCGCTGGAAAAACTGGAAGCCCTTGAACAGCTCCGGGCGCTGGAGCATGGGTATAAGATCAAGGTCGTCGTAACCCCTCACGACTCCATTGAAGTTGATACCCCCCAGGAACTGGAGCGGGTAAAGAGCCTGTTGGACAGCGCTACTCCTTGAAGACAGCTCCAGTGCTGGCTGATGATACAAGCTTAGCGTAACGGGCCAGATATCCGCTTTTTATTTTGGGCTGGCGGAGTTTCCATGCCTTTTCCCGTCGGGCAAATTCTTCCTTGCTTATTTTGAGTGTGAGAGTTTTCTTTGGAAGATGGATGGCAATCCGGTCGCCTTCCTGAACAAGGGCGATGGGGCCGCCTTCCGCCGCTTCCGGGGAGATATGGCCGATTGCCGCCCCCCTTGTTCCACCGCTGAAGCGGCCGTCGGTGAGCAACGCAACCGTTTTATCGAGCCCCATACCAACAATGGCCGAAGTGGGCCCCAACATCTCACGCATTCCCGGCCCGCCTTTAGGGCCTTCATAGCGAATGACGACAATATCTCCCGCATGGATTTTCCCGCCTAAGATGGCGGCAATGGCATCGTCTTCAGAGTCAAAGACCCGGGCAATGCCCTCATTGACCAGCATATTTTCGGCTACGGCCGATTGTTTAACAACGGCTCCGTCGGGCGCCAAGTTGCCCCTTAAGATAGCGATTCCGCCTTCTTTCTGGTAGGGCTTTCTAACCGGGCGGATGACTTCGTGGCTTAAAATACGCGCTCCCTGTAGATTTTGCCTGAGAGTTTTGCCCGTTGCCGTCATGGCGTTCAGATGAAGGACGCCAAGGGGACTGATTTCTTTCAGAACGGCATGGATTCCACCCGCCATATCCAGGTCTTCCATGTGATGAGGGCCCGCGGGACTCAACCGGCAGAGATTGGGAACTTTTGCGCTGATGGCATTGAACAGATCGAGATCAAGCGTTATTCCCGCTTCATGGGCGATTGCCGGGAGGTGCAGGACGGTATTGGTGGAACAACCCAGCGCCATGTCCACTGCGATGGCATTTTTGAAGGCATCAAGGGTGGCAATGTCCCGTGGCCGGATATTCTTTCTGAGCAGGTCCATGATTTTCATGCCGGCCTGTTTTGCCAGGCGAACCCTGGCGGCCTGAACGGCAGGGATGGTGCCGTTTCCGGGCAGCCCCATTCCCAGCGCTTCGGTTACGCAATTCATGGAATTTGCCGTGTACATGCCTGAGCAGGACCCACATCCCGGGCAGGCACAATCCTCAAGCATCTTTAATCGGCTTGGTGTGATGCGTTTGGCTTTTACGCCGCCAACTCCTTCGAAAACACTTATAAGATCAACGGTTTCGCCCTCCAGTTTCCCCGCCAGCATGGGGCCCCCACTGATGAAGATGGCGGGGATATTCAGCCTGAGGGCCGCCATCAGCATGCCGGGGACGATCTTATCACAGTTGGGAATCATGACGAGTCCGTCGAAAGGATGCGCCATAGCCATGACTTCAATGGAATCTGCGATCAACTCACGGCTGGCCAGGGAATATTTCATGCCCATATGACCCATGGCGATGCCATCGCACACCCCGATGGCGGGAAATGCGACCGGCATTCCGCCAGCCAGACGAACCCCTGCTTTGACGGCTTCCGCCATAAGATTCAGGTGAATATGCCCTGGAATAATCTCGTTGGCGGAATTGACAACGCCGATCAGGGGACGGCTAATTTCCTCGTCCGTGTAGCCCATGGCCTTCAGCAGAGAACGATGGGGAGCCCTTCCCAGCCCTTTTTTGACGACATCGCTTCGCATAAATTCTCCCTTTTTCTATAGTTTCTATAGTTGGCAGGTTCCGGTTACTTTTTCCTTCTTTCCGGCCTCAACGCGCGCAGGGTTGCTCCCGTCTGCCACATTTCACTGTTTTTCATGGCATCCAGCTCCTTTTGCAGTTTTTCCCGGTAATCGGGAGCGCTGTTGGCGGAAAGGACAACCGCGGTTTCTTTCCCCTCGACCACTCTTTTGTAAAGTTCATCAAATACAGGGGCGACGGCATCCCGGAATTTATTTTTCCAGTCCAGGGCGCCGCGCTGGGCGGTTGTGCTGCAATTGGCATACATCCAGTCCATGCCGTTTTCGGCGACCAAAGGCATGAGGCTTTGGGTCAGCTCTTCGACGGTTTCGTTGAAAGCCTCGCTGGGGCTGTGACCGTGTTTTCTAAGGAGATTATATTGAGCTTCCAGGACACCGGCCAGACATCCCATGAGCGCCCCCCTTTCGCCGGTCAGGTCACTGAAAACTTCTTTTTCAAACGTGGTCGGGAAAAGATAGCCGGATCCTACAGCGATTCCCATGGCCAGGGTTCTTTCGGTGGCCCGCCCGGTGTAATCCTGATAGACGGCGTAGCTGGAATTGATGCCGCTGCCGGCAAGAAAGTTTCTCCGGACGGTGATCCCCGCGCCTTTGGGGGCAACCAGAATGACATCTATATCGGCAGGAGGGATAACCCCCGTTTGTTCCTTGTAAACGATGGAAAACCCGTGGGAAAAATAAAGGGCATTGCCTTCCTCAAGACAGGCTTTCATGACCGGCCACATGGCTTTCTGCCCGGCATCGGAGAGCAAATATTGGATGATGGTCCCTCGTTTTGCCGCTTCTTCCGGAGGGAAGAGAGTTTCCCCGGGCACAAAGCCGTCTTTTATGGCTTTTTGCCAGGAATAGTCGCCTTCTCCCACGATAACCCGAAAGCCATTGTCTCTCATGTTTAGCGCTTGGCCCTGTCCCTGGACGCCATAGCCGATAACGGCAATCGTTTCATCCTGCAAGGTTTCCTGCGCCTTTGTTAAGGGGAATTCCTCCGAAGTAACAACATCTTCCGAAGCGCCGCCGAAACAGATCTTTGCCATGAATATCCTCCTCCTTTTATGATTTGCAACGTTTTAAAACAATGCACCCCGTTCTGGTAAAATCATCCATTCCCAGCGGAGCCAGCAGAGCCAACGCGTCATCAATGAGTTCTTTATCTCCCGTCACTTCTACAATGCAGGAAGATGGATCCATGCTGACGACTCTCCAGTTGTAGGTATTGATAGCTTTCATAACTTTGCCTTTGTTTTCTTCCGTTAGCTTGATGCGGATAAGGATCATCTCGCCGCAGGCGGAATCGACATCCGTCAGGTCATCTACCTGAAGGACATCTACGAGTTTGTGGAGTTGCTTTTCCATTTTGGTAACCGTTTGCTTGTTACCCCGCGTGGTAATGATGATTTTGGTGATGGCTGGGTTCATCATCACGTTTGCGGAGATGCTTTCGATGTTGAATCCCCGGCCGCTGAAGGTGCCGGCAATGCGGGCCAGCACATCGGGTTTGTTGTTTACGAGGATGGAAATGATATTTTCTCGAACTTCCATAAGGACAAGCCTTTCTTTATTTGGCAGAGGAAGAACTCAATGGTTTTCAACGGGTCGCAACCGCTACGCGACAATATTGCTGTCGCCTAAAGACATTTCCGTAAGCGGATCCCCTGATTTGACCATGGGGTAAACACATTCTTCCGGTTCAACTTCGAAATCCATCATGACGGGACCCCGCGTATGGAGACCTTTTTTGAGGACGGTTTCTACTTCATCAGGCGCAGATGCCCGGAATCCCGTGGCGCCGTAAGCTTCCGCCAGTTTAACGAAATCCGGCGCATGGCTCATATCCGTATGCGAATAGCGCTTGTCGAAGAATAATTCCTGCCATTGCCGCACCATGCCCAAAAAGTTGTTGTTCAGGATAACCACCTTTACGGGGATGTTATACTGAACCGCCGTGGCCAATTCCTGAATGTTCATCTGGATGCTTCCGTCTCCGGCAATATCCACGACAAGTTTGCCCGGGCAGGCCACTTGTGCGCCGATGGCTGCCGGCAAGCCGAATCCCATTGTCCCTAGTCCACCGGAGGATATGAAGGTGTTGGGGCGATCAAAACGGTAGAACTGGGCCGTCCACATCTGGTTCTGGCCGACTTCTGTTGTAATGATGGCTTCGCCATTGGTAATCTTCCATAATGTCTCGATGACGCATTGGGGCTTGATCTTTTTGCTCCGGCAGTAAGCCAGGGGAAACTTCTCTTTCCACTGACGGATCTGCTGGCGCCAGCTTTTTATCTGTTCAGCCGGAAGGGAAAGGCGTCCGCTCGTGATTTCCTTGTTAAACCACTGTAAAGCCGGCTTGCAATCTCCCACGATAGACAAATGGGATTTTACAATCTTATCAATCGAGGCGGGATCAATATCAATGTGAATAATTTGGGCATGGGGAGCAAAGGCTTCGACGTTTGAGGTTACCCTGTCGTCAAACCGGACACCCACCGCAATCAGAAGATCGCTGTAACTTACTGCCATATTGGCGTAGTACGTTCCATGCATTCCCAGCATGCCAAGCCACAGGGGGTCTGATGCCGGAAATGTGCCCAGCCCCATCAACGTGGATGTCACGGGGATATTCAGCACTCTTGCAAAGGATCTGAGTTCTTCCGAGGCCCTGCCGAGCAGGACGCCGCCGCCGCTGATGATAACGGGTTTCTGTGCTTTCTTGAGAAGATCGAGAGCCTTCGCGCATCTTTTGGCATTGGGAATCACAGGTTTGTCAGGAAGGCTGATGGAATATTTTAGCTCTGCTTCATCAATACGCGTCTGGATGACGTCTTTAGGGAGGTCAACCAGCACGGGGCCTGGGCGTCCGGAGCGGGCGATGCGAAAGGCTTCTTTAATGGTTGTGGCCACATCTTCAATACGTCTGACCAAAAAATTATGCTTTGTGCACGGTCGGGTAATGCCGGTAATATCCACTTCCTGAAAAGCATCGTTGCCGATAAGCCATGTTTGCACCTGCCCGGTAAAAACGACGAGGGGAATGGAGTCCATATAGGCATTGGCAAGGCCGGTGACGGTATTGGTGGCGCCGGGTCCGGAAGTGACCAGGCAAACGCCCACTTTGCCGGAAACCCTGGCGTAACCATCAGCGGCGTGAACGGCTCCCTGTTCATGCCGGACGAGAATATGTTTTATGTTCTGTCGGAACAATTCGTCATATATATCCATGACACTACCGCCAGGGTAACCAAAAATGGTATCTACATTTTCTTCCTTTAGAATTTTAAAAAGGATCTGTGATCCTGTTAGTTGCACGCGCTTGTTCCCTCCATCTAATCCGTATTTTTCCGAAAAAAAACCGTTACCAGGAGCCGGTAACGGTTTTTTGTTTCTGATATGTTAAACGCAAACCATCAGCCAGCCTCCCTATACGGGGGGATAATTATCGCTATCTCGATCAAGTAGCCAGCCCTGTCGCGCATGTGCATCATAAAAACCTCTACTAACCTTAACCTAGAGGCTTTTTACCAGCTATTACCTGTTTTGTCAAGGATAGTTTTACTTCCGTGTAAAGAAAACATTGGTTCATTTTATCCGTAGATCATATCCTGCTTTTTCGCATGGCAATGCGAACCGCTCCACTTCATTCCCCAAGGGTGTTGGCAGAAATAGGTTGGTGAACTTGTTGGACTATGCGCTTATAATGAAAATCTGTTGACAGAACAAAATGGAGGGGATATAAAACCTCCGTTCATTTATTACTGGGAGATCGTTCAACGGCAGGACAACGGACTCTGACTCCGTGAATCGTGGTTCGAATCCACGTCTCCCAGCCAACAGATCAAGCTCCCGGCAGAGGGAGCTTTTTGGTTTGTCCATATCTTCTGCTACAGTATATAATTCGCGCCGCTATGGTTGAGCAGCTCCTTCCGGGTTGGGCGCCGGCGCAAAGTAGGTGTTTTTTATCCGGTAGAAATTTCTCATGAGAAAAAAAAGCGGTCTCCTGAAGGGGTATTTGTTTTTAGGAAAGAATGTAAGCTTATTGAGCTTTTCCCATCCTTCGAGCATGTTATTTGCGTCCCATGCAACCGTGTTTTTGTTCTGAGTGAAGTTCCACGTGTTGAATTTATTTGCGAGTTCTTCACTGCGAAAGACAGCCTCGAAGCGCAATGGCCCCGGCAGAATTAATGGTTTCATGCTGAAGGCTTCACGAACCGCTGTTTCGGCTACCTCCTGCAACCTTTTTCTGCCGTTTAAGATGTACTGAACACTTTCCTCCCCCGAGGCATAGGCTTCCTTACGTTTGTCCACGATCACGAATTTTGCCCACGGCAGACACTGCAGGGCCTGCCTGACGGCGATATCCTCCCCGGAGACAAATCCCACCGGCACGCCGCATTCACCGAGGCAGGCGCCATAGATATCCATTTCGCAGGCGAGCTTTCCATTTATCCTTATTTCAGAGAAGATTCCATAATGGGTGTGTGGGAAGAAAGCATCCGGCGTTCCCGAGGCGGCATGGATGGCAACATATAAAACCAAATCGTACTGCGAAATATTTCCGAATAATGTCGGCCTGATGTAATGCCCGCCGATATAACGCGCCCTGCGGTCCAACTGGTTGATAATACAGTTAAAACCGACGTCATGGGTGTCTTTTACCGTCACCTTCTGCGCCCCGCCGTTGAAGGCTCCCTGAATAACGCAGTTGACGTCTTTGGTCAAACATTGCCTGCCGTATTGCCACTCTGCGGTCCCCGTACGGCATTGGCGCATACGCCAGATGCCGAAACTTCCTTCAATATCAGCAAAAATTCCTACGTGCATTTCTCTCCTTAATTGTCCTTCAAAATCAAATTGACGCGCAGTTTGTAGCCAATGAGGCATATTATGGTTAATGCTCAACCAAGGATTTACTTGTCTTTGAAAGGGTCAGCGCCATAATGTTTTATTTCCTCCTCTTTCCGCATAACCCGTAGGCCGCCGTCGGCAAGAGCCGACATTTCATCTTCTCCGGCAAAAACAAAGACGGGAGAGAGAAATTGGACCCACTCCTTGATCCATTCCGTCAACATCTCAGAATTGGCGAGCCCTCCGGTGAGGATGACGCCGTCTATCTGCCCCTTAAGAACAACGCTCATGGCTCCAATATCCTTGGCCGCCTGGTAAGCCATAGCTTTGAAGATTAATTTGGCCTTCTCATCTCCCGCACGGATCATGCCTTCAATTTTTTTCACGTCTGTCGTGCCCAAATAGGCAAAGAGGCCGCCTTGCCCCACAAGTCGGTTCTGAATATTGTTTTTGTCAAACTTTTCCGAAAAGACAAGGTCAAGCAGATCGGTTGTCGGAAGAGCCCCCGCTCTTTCGGGCGTCAAAGGCCCCTCCCCAAGACCATGTGTGCAATCAATTACCTTGCCGTTTTGATGGGCGCCGATGGTAATGCCGCCGCCAAGGTGAGCAACGACGAGATTCATTTCCTCATATTTCTTTCCCCATTTCAATGCAAGGCGCCTTGCGGCTATCTTCTGGTTCAATGCATGAAAGGCGCTCTTGCGCTCTATTTCTGGAATGCCGGAAATCCTGGCAATGGGATGCAATTCATCTGTGCTCGGTGGATCGATGACGATAGCCGGCATGCCGCATCTCCTTGATATGTTCAAAGACACGACAGGTCCAAGCGCCGAAGGATGTTTTCCGTATCTTCCTTCCAGCAGGTCATGACACATTGCATCATCAATTCTGTAAGCTCCTGCCGGCGCCGGCTTTCCCAAGCCACCGCGGCTCACAATCATATCGATAGTTTTCAGGTCGATGCCGTTTGCCTTTAAAAAGGCAAAGAGGTCCTTTTCCCTAAGGGGCAATTGCGCGCGCAAAGAAGGATAAGGGGCAAGGGCCTCGCTGCTGTATCGTATCGTATCCAGAATGGACGGCTTTCCTCCCGTGAACAAACCGACCTTCGTCGATGTCGAACCGACATTGATCACAAGCAGGCGATAATTATTATCCATGTTTCATTCCCCTTGCGGATATCAAGGTTGCGATGGCAATTTCAACTAAGCGATTTTCATCGGAGATAAAAGGCGGATTCAGCGCCACCGGTTTTGTGGTTCCCATAAGGATGCCCGCAGTTTTCATCTTGCCCCAAAAAACAAGAGCCTCAATAAGCGAATAGCCTGTTTCTATGCAGGGAACAAGAAAGATATCTGCGTTGCCGGTCACGACGCTCATGATTCCCTTTCTTTTCGCTGCGACGCAGCTTACGGCACAGTCCATATCGAGCGGCCCTTCGACGATAGCCTTTCCGAATTGTTTTCTGTCCGCCATCTTGGCAAGGACAGCCGCATCAACCGTTGATGGAATGCTTGGATTCACCTGTTCAATGGCAGCAAGAACCGCGACTTTGGGTTCTTTAATCCCAAGTATGTCGGCCAGACCGAGGGCGTGTTCAAGAATCAGTTGTTTTTCGACAATCCCCGGAGAGTTATTCACCAAAGTATCGGTCACGATAATTAACTTATTGCGTTTCTGCAATTGAACAACGGAGGGATAACTTGCCACCTTGTCTTTCAGCAGACCTGTTTTGACATTTAGCGCTGCCTGTATGAAGGTTTTCTGATCTTCCCCTCCTTGCATCAGGATATCCGCTCGATCTTCCCTGGCAAGCCTTATCGCCGCCCGAAGCGCCTCACCAGCGCCCCTTGCATTTATGATCTCGTGCTCCATGGATGCCAGGGGACTCTTTTTCAGTGTGGCTCTAATTGCCTTGCCGTCACCGACCAACAGGGGAATAACGGGCATTTTTGTAGCTGCCTTACAGAGAAGTTCTATCTCTTGCTTGTTTGGTGACGGAACCGCCAGACGTTTTTTTCCCTCATCCTTTCTCGCCCTTTTAGCAATTCCCGTGAATGTGCCGATCATCTCAACTCACCGATTTTCCTATTCTGTCGGCCACAACAACTCCCATGGCAATTTGCGTTATAATAGCATCGCGAAGATCCGATCGCGCGGGGATGCATACTGCTCCCCTGGAAGTCACGGTAAGAGAACAACGCTTTACCCCAAGCAGCAGGTCGAGTTTGCAGAGAATGTTTCCCGTGTCAAGGCAGGGAACGAGGAAGATATGGGGTGTTTTCATGAGATCGATTTCACTGTAATTGTTTAAATGCCCCCCCATACCCATGAAGATTTCGGAGAGAGACGTGGAATCGATGATTTCGCACTCTCCCATATCGCCAGAAGCAGCAACCTGTTTGAGCGATTCATAATCATGATAAGAAGACAATGTTTCACTGAACTCCCGTTGGGCGGAGAGTACGGCTATTTGCGGTTTTTTATACCCAAACAGATGGTACAGAAAGACGGCATTCTTGAGGATTTCCACCTTTGTCTTGAAATCCGGATTAATAGTGACACCCGTGTCTGTGATGGCAACCAAGTGATCGACTTCGGGCATTTCCCAGAGCGATATGACGCTTACTTTCATGCCGGAGCCCGCTTTCGCTTCGGCCCTAATTGTCGAGCGGTAGATGTAGGATGTGGGTATCTGACCTTTGCTTACAATGGACAGCTTTCCCGAAAAGAGCAGGTTGATCCCAAGATCGGAGATGGTTTGCCGGTCGTTTTCGACAATCTTTTCAAATCCACTGATGTCGAATTTAATGTTTTTTGCTAGCCGTTCCATCTTTTTTGTATTCCCGATGAGGATCGGTTCGATATACCCCATCTCACAGCTTCTTTTTACGGCAAGCATGAACTCTTCATCTTCCGGAGCAAGGACGGCAAGTTTCTTCGGCCCACATTTCTGCGCCAGCTTGGCAATGTCTCTTAACGATCGAACCATTGATTCCACCTTTCGACTACTTTTGCGGATCGGGTCAAATCCGGAAAAAATTCAGGCCACCTTTTAAGCGCACCTTGCCTTTTTTACCGATAAACTCTCGTTTTGTCATCTCATCGATTGCATCCTTATCCGGTTCGGCTTTTGCCAAAAAGCGGTGGCCGTTGGGGAGTCTTCCGATGATTGTCGCATCTACAGGACGGCCTTCTCTGTCGTGGAAAATGCTGTAGGTTTCAATCTCTGCATCCCCGGAGGCATCCGACAGAAGTTGCGGCCCTTTTATCTCATCCAGATCCTTCCGGTAGACGTCAGGAGCGGGGATGTTGTGAGGAGTTTGCCGCCATCTTCCAGAATATATGCCCACAGAGTGCTTGCTGATAAACCAGCTTAGAGCCTGGACCAAACCAATCTTGTCCTTCTCGCGCCGGAGCAGCTCGACCATTTTGCAGATTGCATGCAGAGCATAATTGTTGCCAGGTCCGCCGAAATAGGGCATGCCTCCTGTGACAGAGAGAGGCCGCCGGTTGTCGTGTATGCCCAGCATGTCGCGCACCATGCGCGGCGCGCAGGGAAAACAGCTATACAGGTCAAGGTAGTCAATTTTATCGATGGTTATTCCCGCTTGGTCCAGAGCCATCGCTGCCGCAATCTTGACCGAAGGCGACGAAAAACAATTCACCCGTTCAGATACATGCCAGATATCCATAGCGTCTCCCGATCCCACAAGATAGACCCATTTTTCTGCGGGAACGCCCAATTCTGACGCGGTCCGCTCACTCGTCAGAAAAAGAGCCGCACCCTGATCCACCTGCATGATCGAGCACATAAATTTTGTATAGGGGAAGGATACCATTGGATTAGAGCTTGATACGTTGATAATTTCCTCCATCGTTTTTTTATCCCTGAACCATGAAAATGGGTTCTCGGCGGCTATGGCGGACAGTCCGGCGCAGAACTCGCCTAATTCCGCGGCGTGGTTTTCGATGGAAAGATTTTTGTGATGCCGAAAGGCATTTTCGAAGAGGGGATATACGTTGATGGGAAGCGTGAGTCCATATTTCACTTCCAGAGCAGAGGACGGGTCACGGAGTTCCCCTGCCATCCATGGCTTTTTAGGAGGCAAATCCCACTGCTGAAATATTTTTCGCTTGAGTTTCGCTTCGATTTTTGCAGAGTGAAACGCTTCTCCACCGCAAATCAGGGCAATGCCTGTCTTCCCTTCAAAAATATTCTTGGCGGCCTGGTTGACAAACCATTGGGGGGCGGTTGCCCCGATCCATGTGTAGGCTTTTTGCCTCGGTGCAATGCCAATCCTTGACGATATTTCTGAAAGAGGGTCAGAGTAATGACTCGACATGATATTCACCAGATAAAGCGTGTCCACCTTTTCTGTCAGCTTTTTTGTGCATGAATCATCTTGCGCCGCACGAACGGCCGCTTCAATCATGTCCAGGGGGTTTTTGATGTCCACAGGATCGTAAGATCTGTTGACGCTCTGCCCTATGCCAATGATCACAGGGCGCTGATGGGAAGAGAAAATAGGCATTTGGTTTTTCCTCATGTTGCAATGTTTTTTAATGAAGGTTCTCTGTTTGGGAAAGATGATTTGTCTTACGGCAACTCCAGCCGACTCAAATATTCTTGAAATCGCTTCCATTCATCGGGGGCGAAGCGGTTTACAAAATGGCTATTTGTTTGCTCAAACAAGCTTAAAAAATCCCCTTTATTATTTATGGCTTTAGCAGATGGAAAAATTCGATACATGCGACGATCCCTAGGTTCCGTATGCCGTTCAACCCAGCCATCCCTCTCGAGTCTATCAAGCAGACCCGTGGCAGTGGGACGATCCAGTTCAGTTTTGTCGGCCAGTTGGCTTGGCAGAAGACCTTCTTCTTCTAAAATTGCGCACAGCATGAAAAACTGCCCATGTGTCAGCCCGTATTTTGTTATGCCTTCCCGATATCTTCGTCTGATTTTTTGTGAAGCTCGATTAAGCTGAAAACAAACGCATCGTTCCAATTCGCTCATCTATTCATCCTTTTCTATCTTTTGCGTATAAGTCCATCTTCTTGCCGTATTACCTTGCCTTCCTGCTCGAGCTTAATCAGGTGGCTCTCCAGCAATTGGGGGCCAGGGAATAATTGGACAGTAGGTTTAGGGTAAAGTTTGCCGCATAGATCCATGAAGCTTAGAGGACGATCGCCTAGAGTCTGCAATATGAGCGATTCGAGTTGAAGAATGTGCGCCTTGGTGCGTTCAATCGCCTCACGCGCCATTACGATATTTTCACCATGAGAAGGTAAAATAATGCGGGCATTTAACTTTGCAAGCCGCTCCAGGCCATTAAGATAACCGATGGCTCCCCCGGAAGACGGCGAATACCATGCCACTACCTTTCCCACCACATCTCCGGTAAATAATACTCCGCTGTCGGGGTCAAAAAGAGAAACATGGCCGGGGGCATGGCCAGGTGTGTGAATTACATGGAAACGGAATTTACCCATGCACAGGGTGTCTCCATCCGTCATGGCGTTGGTAGCGTGCGAGGAAGACATAGGACATAGCCCGGCAAAATAATCCAAGACATTGATGTTTTCTAAAGAGGGGTTACTTTCAGATGATCCGCGTCTTTTGGCGAGGTTGTAGTCAAAAGTCTGGTTCAGGAGCTGGGGGTCGGCAGCCAGAGGGATTTCAAAGTCATGCAGGTATATGCGCGGGGATATCTCTTGCAACAAAAAACCCATCGCCCCCATGTGGTCTGGGTGGGCATGGGAAATCACAATGGTATGGACATCACGAAGGCTAAGACCTTCATTATTCAAAAAATTTTTCAAGGTGTTGAATTTTTCTTCTTTTCCGCAACCGACGTCAATGAGGATGGCTCCATCTCGATCACGGACAAGGAATACATTTGCAGAAGCAGGCCACATGTGACTTTCTTCTCTCATTACTTTTATTTCACCAGATATCACGCTACCTCCAGGCTTTTAGTGACTTTTCAGTTTTTGCCTTTTGTTCCATTTACTTAAATCAGATGAGGCTCTAAAAGTAAGCTATCGGGCGCGAAATATAAACTATACTAGATGCGGATGCAACAGTAAAAGTATGTACGCACCCGATAGGAAATAAATACAAAACGCTGCCATTAAACGTTTACATATTCTTATCCCAACCCCTGGACGGTTCTCTGGATGATATTGTCCTGAGTTTTGCGGCTGATGTCCACAAAATGAGCGCTGTAACCAGCTACACGAACAATCACCTCTGAGTATTTCTCTGGATCCTTTTGCGCAGCACGGAGCGTCGCATCATCAATCATGTTAAACTGAACATGATCATTCCCGAGATCAGCCCATGTATGCATGTATGCTTTCCAAAGCTGATAACCTTTCTCTCCGGCTAACTGTGTTGGAGATAAGCGTTGATTTAACAAAAACGCCCGCCCGTCACTGACATGATCAATTTTTCCGCATGATTTCAATACAGCCGTTGGGCCCTTTTTATCCAGACCCGGCCCTGGAGAGATACCGCCATCATACAAAGCGTCGCCAAGCCTTCTGCCATTGGGTAGCGCCCCTACAACGTTGGCATAATGTATATTGCCGCTCACATTCTCGGGAAGAGCAGGCCAGTTATTCCCTGAAGTGCACTTAATAACCCGGGAATGGCGCGCTGCTTCTCTTAAACATCGAAGCATAATCTGATCCACATAGTTATCATCATTACCCCACTTCGGCGCATTGCGAACAAAATCCATCCGCATTTCTTCGAAACCTTCCCAATTAGCCTCCAGAGCATCCATCAACTGAGCCATCGTGTATTTCTTATCATCAAAAACCAACTTCTTAACCGCAGCAAGACTATCTGCATTCTCCACCCAGGTAAAGAAAGTAACCCAAGCATTGCCGCGCTCACCCTCAGGACTTATAGCATCAATCCCTGATTCTACGGAACGTTCATATATCGCTGATAAAAACGGGCGACCATTGTTCTTGGGATCAAGCATTCTTCCCATATTTACTGTTCGGGTCAAAATATTCATAATCCATTCCATCTGCTTGACCCATGCACTAAAAAGCTGTTCAAAATCAGCAAACTTTCGCGCATCTCCTGTCTTTGGCCCCATCTGCATATTGACTACACGGTCATATCCATTAGAAAGAGCATATTCAATCATCTTGGCGGTGTTAGCCGTAGCATGAGCCATACGCATAGCCAGACACCCATGCTTAGTAGTAGGACAAGGAGACATACAGGCCTGATGAACCCAGGTTCTTGCTTCTTCAACGGGATGACCATGCCAGTTCATGGAATTGGCAATCAGAACGGGATCATTTCGCATAGAAGGGTACCCCAAACCTTGCCTGATACATTCGAAACACTCCCGCATGACTTCATCTTTCACCTTGGGGTGCCATCTAAAACCAAATGTCGGATTAGATACTCTTACCAACCTCGCAGCCTGCATATAAGCTACAGTTATATCATTACATGCATCAGAGCCATCTGGATGAACTCCTCCCATAGTCCAAACCCAGGTTCCGGTAATGCCCTGAAGTCCCTCTCTTCCCAAACGTGGAACAAAAATCCCAATTTCATAGGCCCTTATTAGTTGCTCTCCAATTAGATCCAAAGCGTCTTCTTTGGTTAACCGTTTTTCAACATTTACATCTTTATCATAATAAGACCCATGAACATAATCCGGGCGATGCGGCCAGGCCAATTCTATTCCTTCTATACGTGAAAGCACGTGCACAAAATGGTCAAACTGCAAAGATTCTTGAAGATTCCGTGGTGGCATAGCGGGAACACGTTCACAGGTCTCGGCAATACGCAAAAGTTCCTCTTTTCTTTTCGTATCCATTTCAAAATGCTCTGCAATGATTCGTGCAAGTCGAGAATATCTTTGTGCATAACGAATTGCAGCATCAAGGATGAGCTGCATGCCTTCCCAATTTCGCATCTTCTCATAAAGAGGAAAGAGTTCTGGTCCGGAAGGCCCCTGAAGCTTTTCATCTGTTTCATCCAGATGCTTTTCAATTTCGGCGATTATCGCTTTAAATCCTTTAAATATGAAATTAAAATCTTTGCTGGCATAACCACCAAACGAGGTAGGAACGCCCCAACCTATGGCGCCACTGACAAATTTCACTGCATCTTCAGGATCAATAGCGCGAACCAGGTGATCGAGCGCAGTCCGTCCAGCCCAATAATCATTCAATTCAGCCAAAAGCTTTAATGATTCATCTTCTGGCTCAGGAATGAGACCTTGGGTATTATAGACTTCCTCATTAAACATACTCGCCCATTCATGTGCATGAAGCAAAGTATGTGGCGCGTTAGAAACACATCCTACTATTTGAGATTGATCCGTAATAAATATGGAGATATTGTCTAATACATTTGCTAATGCCTTTGCTTTTCTTAGCATGGTTGAATCATGCTCACTGGCCTTCCACCCTTCTGTGAAGAGAACTGATCTTTCTAGGTCAACTTTTATTCCTGGTGCATACAAACCACCAATAGCTCCTTTCTTCCATACCGCTTTTCTTAAATAATCCAATCTCTTCGATCTGGTTTTTTCCGCCATCCACCACCACTCACGATTTTCTTTGAGCTCTTCTAACGATTTATCTTTCGATGCGGTTACGGACATAATAACACCCTCCTTCCTTAAGTTCATTCCAATCTTGTTTTGTTAATTGAATAACAAGGAACAATTCACAGTGTTTTTGTTTCTATCCGCCTCCTATTTTGCAAATAAGCTTGCCCAAAGATGATTTCTCTATAAAAATAGTATTCCGCTAGGTCACGCAACCATATGGCAAGACTTCAGGTAAATAACTAGCACACTAATTATTTAAACGCAAACTATTTTTTACCAGTTAGATGTAAAAATATGATAACTGCCTAGGGCGAACAATGAATTTTGACAAAATCGTAAAAAGTCAAAATTCGCGGATTTTGTCATGGTGAGCACTTCGGCCGGCTCAGGGTGACAATTGGGACTTTTTACGAGTGCATCAATTTTGAAAGGAGAATTACGTATCACAGATCATTCAGTTCGATTTTGAGGGAAAGGAAATTAAGCATGTCTTTCAGGGCAATGACCCCTGCCAGGCGTTCCCCGTCTGCCACCATAAGTCGGCTGTTTCCCGAGCGGCTCATGAGAGACAGAGCATATGCCGCATCGTCGTTGGGGCTGACAATTGTCTCCGGAGCGCATGGTATGGCAATGTCCCCCACCGTACGAAGGGGCCGCTCCTTATAGTCCACTCCTGCTACCTCCTTGACCGTGACGCAACCCAGCAGTTTCCCCCATGATACCACGGGAAACATTTTAAAATGATATTTATAGACGTATTCATTGACAAATTCTTCCATGGAAGTGGAAGGGGGAACGGTTATAGGGTTGGCAATCATAAAGCGACTTACTTTCTCCCCCTCCAGCGCTTTGCGTGTGAGCGCCTGCCGGTAGGACATCTGGGCGGCGTTCTTGACAAAAATCCCGATCATGAACCACCACAGTCCTCCGATGAAATTTTGTCTGAAGAAACTGATGATTCCTAAAACAATCAACACAATACCAAAACCCGAACCGATCTGGGCGGCAATATTGGTGGCCCAGCGGAAGTTCTTTTTCCAGTTCCACAGGGTGGCACGAAGCACACGGCCTCCATCAAGGGGAAATGCAGGAATCAGATTGAATACGGCCAGCGCCAGGTTGAGCCATGCCAGATAGTAAATCACAGCGATGACGCATACGGACAGTCCGCTTGATATGCCTGCTTTGGAAAGGCCATAAAGGACCATGCCGATAAAAAAACTGGACAGTGGTCCAGCGCCTGCCATGAAAAATTCGGCTTTTGCGCTGGGAGGTTCATCGTCCATTTCTGCAACGCCACCGAAGATAAAAAGGGTGATGCCCTTCATAGGGATGCCATAACGGGTGGCGACCAGAGAATGACATAACTCGTGGAAAACAAGGGACAAAAATAACCCCAGCGCCCCGGCAGCGCCCATCCACCAGTAAGTTGATGGAGGCATGTTCGGATACTGAGTGGGGAAGTATCCTCTTGCCAGGGACCACGTTACAAACCAGGCAAGAATCAACCAGCTGGCATCCATGCGGACTTCGAAACCCAAGAGCCTGAAAAGTGTAAGTCTTTTTCCGAACACGGCTTCCCTATTAATTAAGATTTTACGGCGCTTCCATGGAAGCAGGACACCAAACCCCATTCTCACCTATATAACAAATAAAAGGTAAAGTGCACATGGTTTTTAGTAATCGGAAAAGACCATTCCGAAAAAGCTTCTTGCTGTCATGGCGCTGCAGAAAAGGATGTCTTATCTTAGGGCGCCCCGCGAGCAGAAAATGATAGGACACAAAAAACTTGACTATTTGTGCTCCAACCACATAGAAATACATCTTTAAAAGTTATCCTAAAGATGTAAACAACCCACAAGGAAGGATTGATGGGCAACTCACGGTGAGAATACACGAATTTCAGGCCAAGGAGCTTTTGCGGCGCTATGGTGTGCCTGTGCCTTTGGGTGAGATGGCGCAAACCCCTGAGTCGGTTCGTAAGATCGCTTTGCAACTGGGAACGAAAGTGGTAATCAAAGCGCAAATCCACGCGGGGGGGCGGGGTAAGGCAGGAGGGATCCTTTTTGCGGAAACGCCTGAGGATGCATACCGGAAAGCGAAAAAGCTCATAGGCAGGACTCTGGTTACGGCGCAGACAGGACCTGAAGGGAAGCGTGTCCAAAAGGTCATGGTCGAAAGGCTGACGCCTGTCCGGAAAGAAATGTACCTCGCTTTGATCATAAGCCGCGCGCGGGGCATGGAATGTCCTGTTTTCATGGCTTCCAGCATAGGGGGGATGGAGATAGAGAAAATAGCCACAAAAGCTCCGGAAGAGCTGGCAACGGTTGCCGTTCACCCTGCTGTGGGATTTAGCCCTTTTCAAGGGAGAAAACTTGCCGGCGGACTGGGTTTGAAGGATTCTTTGAGAGAGCAACTGACTGATATTGTCAAAAACATATACGATTTTTTCGTTCAAAACGATGCGTTGCTCGTGGAAATCAATCCCCTGGGAATCGATGATCAGGAACGGCTTGTTGCTTTGGATGCGAAAATCCAGTTCGACGAAGACGCTCTTTTTCGCCATCCGAAACTAAAGGAACTTCAGGACGTGACACAAGTGGATCCTTTGGAGTGGGAGTCCCTTGCTGCGGGGTTTAGATATATTGTCCTGGATGGCGACGTGGGATGCATTATCAATGGGGCGGGACTCGCAATGGCAACGATGGACTTGATTAAACTGGCCGGAGGGAAGCCGGCGAATTTTCTGGATGTGGGAGGGGGGGCATCTCCCGGGCAGATAGCACAGGCGTTTCGTATCCTGGCTTCACATCCGAATGTCAAGGTTATATTGATCAATGTCTTTGGAGGGATTCTTCGCTGTGATTGGGTGGCAGCGGGGTTGTGCGAAGCGGTCCCAAAAATGAGAAGAGATATACCTGTGGTTATCCGTCTGCAAGGGACCAACAAGGAAGAAGGCCGTCGCCTTCTCAAGGAGGCGGACTTTCATTTTGAAACGGCGGAAGGTCTTTTCGAGGCGGTGCAAAAGGCTGTATCTTTAACTTGAAACAATGAAAAATACGAAAGAATGACTTGAAAATGGCCATACTTTTTGATAAGAACTCCCGAGTCGTCTCCCAGGGCATTACAGGGGAAACAGGGCGCTTCCATACCCGTGAAGCCATCAAGTTTGGAACCAGGATTGTTGCCGGCGTGGCGGTGGGGAAAGGCGAAACGTTTTTTGACGGGATTCCTGTCTATGATCGGGTGGTTGATGCCGTAAAGCGACATGGGACTAATGCTTCGGGGATATATGTCCCCCCAGCCTCTGCGATGGACGCAATTATTGAGCAGATTGAAGCGGGGATTTCCTTAATCGTATGTGTGACGGAAGGTATTCCCCTTCATGATATGGTGAAGGTCAAACAGGCGCTGAAAGGTTCGGCGTCTCGGATGATCGGCCCGAATTGTCCGGGCATCACCACCCCTGGAGACGGTAAAATTGGCTTTATGCCTAACTTTATTCATAAAAAAGGCCATGTGGGTGTGGTTTCCAAAAGCGGAACGCTCACCTATGAGATTATCTGGCAGCTGACCCAGATGGGCATCGGTCAATCGACCTCGGTGGGAATTGGCGGCGATCCCATTGTGGGTTCCGATTTCGTTGATATATTGGCCCTTTTTGAACAGGATTCCCAGACGAAACTGATCGTGCTCATCGGGGAAATCGGCGGCGATGCGGAGCATGAAGCGGCCGATTTTATTAAGGAAAAGATGAAAAAGCCGGTGGTTGCCTTTGTGGCGGGTCGAACGTCTCCTCCGGGAAAAAGGATGGGCCATGCCGGTGCGATCATCGGCGGGGCCAGAGAAACGGCGCAGGAGAAGGAAAAAGCATTGAAAAGGGCGGGTGCGACCATTGCGGAAAATCCTGTTGAGATTGGTGTCGTGGTCAAGGAAATCCTGGCTGGGGCGTATACCCGTTCATAACGATAGTTGTTTTGATAAGGATTCAATATTTTAGAGGAAGGAGGATGTAAGCGGAGGTGTAAGGCCGGCGGAAAGCTGGTTGGAGCACACCGTGGAGGGTTATGTCGAAAGATCAAAATCAAAACAAAGAACCGCAATGTGCAAATGTAGATGTGGGTTTGTTTGCCGAATTTTCCGGTGTGACATACAAACAGTGGCGTGATGCTGCCGAACAGACCCTGAAAGGGGCGCCTTTTGAGAAGAAACTCGTTACCAAAACATATGAGGGAATAGACCTTCAGCCTATCTACTGGCAGGAGGATATCGAAACTTTATCCCATACCGCTTCCTTTCCGGGGAAAATTCCCTATCTCCGCCATCGCGACATACTAGGTTACCTGTTGGAACCATGGCGGGTAAGCCAGGAGTTGGTGGATGCAACGCCTGCGTTGCTGAATCAAGCAGCCCGCAATGATTTGGAAAGAGGGCAGACGGAATTGAATGTTTTGTTGGACCAGGCCGCTCTGGCGGGTATGGATGCCGATGCGGCGAAGACACAGCAGGTAGGCAAGGGCGGCGTTTCCATATCGAGTAGTGAAGATATGGCAAAGATGCTGGAAGATATCGCCATCGATAAGGCGCCGATTTACCTTCAGGCCGGCGCTGTGGCGCTGCCGGCGCTGGCGCTGTTGATCTCCGTGACAAAGGATCGCAAAATTCCGCTTGACAAGCTAAGCGGGTGTGTCGGCATGGACCCGCTTGCCGTTTTAGCCGATAAGGGCGCCTTACCCTATTCTTTGCAGGGGGCCTACGATATGATGGCGGCCTTGACCCTGTGGGCGAAAAAAAACGTTCCCGCATTGCAAACAATTGTGGTTCAGACCCACCCTTACCATAATGGCGGCGGTAATTCCGTTCAGGAGCTGGCCTACGCCATGGCGACGGCGGTGGAATACGTAAGCGAAATGCTCTCCAGGGGCATCTCCATTGATGAGATAACTCCACGGATTCGATTTTCCTTCTCTGTGGGTTCGAAATTTTTTATGGAAGTTGCCAAATTGCGGGCGGCCCGGCTGCTTTGGACACAGATCGTGCAAGCTTTTGGAGGGCAAGAAGAAGCGCAGAAGATGCACATGCATGTTTGTACCTCCCTCTGGACAAAAACCGTCTATGATCCCTATGTGAACATGTTAAGGACAACAACGGAGGCTTTTTCGGGAATCATGGGAGGCGCCAACAGCATTCACGTGGGAGCTTTCGATCAGGTCATCCGGCCGCCGGATGAATTCTCCCGGCGTATTGCCAGAAATATTCAAATTATTTTGGAAAAGGAATCCAAGCTAGGCGTTCCCATCGATCAGTCAGGAGGTTCATGGTACATTGAAAAGCTGACCGATGAGGTGGCGAAAAAAGCATGGTCTGTCTTCCAGGAGCTGGAGGCGAAGGGCGGTATGTCCAAAGCATTGAAGGAAGGCATTCCCCAGGCACAAATCGCCAAGGTGGCGGCGGAGCGAAAAACAAACATCGGCCATCGTCGCGACATTTTTGTCGGAACGAATATGTATCCCAACTTGGGAGAAACTCCTCTGCCTCCCCGGGCGGTGGATCATGAGGCTGTTCAGGAAGAACAGTCTGAGCAGTTGGCTCGTTTCCGAGCTTTGCGGGATGAAAAAAAGCTAAAGGCGGCATTGGGGATGCTTGCCGCGGCCAAGAAAACCGCGGGCGAAGAACTGGTTGCTGCTGCCATTGCGGCAGCCCAAGCCGGGGCCACACTGGGCGATATTGCCGAAAAGCTTAGGGATGATGCTGTAACACCGAAAATTCAGGCTATTCCATGTGAACGAGGAGCCGAAATTTTCGAGGCCCTGCGGAAAGCGGCAGAGCAATATCAGACAAAAACAGGCTCCCGGCCGAAGGTGTTTTTGGCCAACATGGGGCCCATCCCCCAGCATAAAGCCCGGGCGGATTTTTCCACAGGTTTTTTTGAAACGGGCGGATTTGAAGTGATCAAGAACGACGGCTTTCCAACCGTGGAAGATGCGGCAAAAGCCGCTCTTGAATCGAAAGCATCGCTGGTTGTGATTTGCTCGACGGACGATACCTATCCGGAATTGGTCCCACCGCTTGCAAAACGGATAAAGGAAGCGAGTCCGAATGTAACGATTATTCTTGCCGGTTATCCGGTGGATCATGTGGATGCCTTCAAGCAGGCGGGCGTTGATGACTTTATCCACATGAGGGCAAATTGTTATGAGATGCTTCGCAAGTTACAGGAGAAGAAAGGAGTGGCGTATAATGGCAAATAAACCGGATTTCACTGCGATTGAATATGGAAAAGGGAATGTCCCGACTCTTTCGCTTGACGCCTGGCGCAAGCAGGCTGAAAAAGAAGCGGGAAGGACGCTGGAAGCGCTGTATTGGAAAACCGACGAGCAGATCGCCGTCAAACCTCTTTATATCAGAGAGGATTTGGATAAGGAAGAACACATCGGTTTTACGGCAGGGATTGAACCTTTCCTGCGGGGGCCGTATCCCACGATGTATGTGACAAGGCCATGGACGGTTCGCCAGTACGCCGGTTTTTCGACGGCGGAGGAAAGCAATGCCTTTTATCGCCGCAATTTGGCGGCCGGTCAGAAGGGGCTTTCCATCGCTTTCGATCTGGCAACCCATCGTGGCTATGATTCCGATAACCCCCGTGTCGTTGGCGATGTTGGAAAGGCGGGGGTGGCCATCGATTCGCTGTTGGACATGAAGATCCTCTTTGACGGCATTCCCCTCGATAAAATGTCCGTTTCCATGACCATGAACGGCGCCGTGCTCCCTGTGATGGCCTTTTACATTGTAGCCGCGGAAGAGCAGGGGGTCAAATTTCCCCAGCTCAACGGCACCATTCAAAATGACATCCTCAAAGAATACATGGTGCGCAATACTTACATCTATCCACCTTCGCCTTCCATGCGGATCATCGCCGATATTTTTGAGTTCACGTCCAAAAACATGCCGAAATATAACAATATCAGCATTTCCGGTTACCATATGGAGGAGGCGGGAGCGACATCGGACCTCGAGCTGGCCTATACGCTGGCGGACGGATGGGAATATGTGAGGGCGGGAATTAAGGCGGGGATCGATATTGACGCCTTCGCTCCGAGGCTGTCCTTCTTTTTTGCCGTCGGCATGAATTATTTCATGGAAGTGGCCAAATTGCGGGCTGCCCGGCTGCTCTGGGCGAAGATCATCAAGCAGTTTAATCCCAAGGATTCCAGATCCCTGGCGCTGCGCACCCATTGCCAGACGTCGGGCTGGAGCCTAACGGAGCAGGATCCCTACAACAATGTGGCAAGAACCTGCGTGGAGGCCATGGCGGCAGCCATGGGACATACCCAATCGCTGCATACCAATTCTTTTGACGAAGCGTGTACATTGCCGACGGATTTTTCGGCGCGTATTTCCCGTAATACCCAGCTCTATCTGCAGGATGAAACGGGCATGTGCGCCGTGGTGGATCCCTGGGGCGGGTCGTATTATGTGGAAGCGCTGACAGGCGCCCTCGCCCGCAGGGCGTGGCAGCATATACAGGAGGTCGAGTCGCTGGGCGGAATGGCCAAGGCCATCGAAACGGGCTTGCCTAAGATGCGTATAGAGGAAGCTGCCGCGCGTCGTCAGGCCCATATTGATTCCGGCAAGGAAGCCATCATCGGGGTCAACAAGTATCGTCTGGCCAAAGAAGAACCCCTGGAAATTTTGGAAATCGATAACACGGCTGTTCGCACGGCTCAGATTAATCGCCTGGCAAAACTGCGCAAGGAACGGGACGAAGCGAAGGTGCGGGCAGCCCTCAATGCGATTACCAAGGCGGCGGAAACAGGCAAGGGAAATCTGTTGGCCCTTTCCATTGAAGCGGCCCGGGCGCGGGCGTCGTTGGGAGAAATTTCAGATGCCATGGAAAAGGTGTTCGGGCGCCATAAGGCCGTTATCCGATCCATCTCCGGTGTGTACAGCGCCGAATTCGGCGAGGAGGAAGACGTGGCGAAGGTCCGTAAGATGACGGATGAATTCGAAAAACATGAAGGACGCCGTCCCCGGATTATGATCGCGAAAATGGGACAGGATGGACACGACCGCGGCGCGAAAGTCATTGCCACGGCATTCGCGGATATGGGATTTGATGTGGATATCGGGCCCCTTTTCCAAACACCGGAAGAAACGGCTCAGCAGGCGGTGGAAAATGATGTCCATGTGATCGGCATGAGTTCTCTGGCCGCCGGCCACAAGACCCTCTTGCCAAAACTGGTGGAGGAACTAAAGCGACTCGGTCGGGAGGACATCCTGATTGTAGCAGGCGGTGTTATCCCCGCGCAGGATTATGAATATCTCAAAACAAATGGAGCGGCTGCGATTTTCGGTCCGGGAACGGTTATTCCTGTTGCCGCTCAGAAGGTTCTCGAGGAGATCAACCGCCGCTTGACGGAAACACATTAAATGATGACGCCTAAAAAGCAGAGGCCAGAATGGGCGCCGCTGGAAAGTGGTGACGCTTTTACCTCGTTTGTGATGGAGGGGGTGGAAGGCGGTCATGACGGTATGCCGGGGCAATCTACAAGAGGTTCTGCCAATGTTATCCGACCGGTGTATCGCCGGCTTTCCGTGGAAGATTATGTCAAGGGAGTGTTGGCAGGAAATCGAACCATCCTGGCGCAGGCCATTACACTGATTGAAAGCAACGCGCCGGCTCACGTGGAAATGGCGCAGGAAGCGCTTAAGCAACTTTTGCCCCATACCGGCAGGGCTATGCGTGTGGGCATTACCGGTGTTCCGGGATCGGGGAAGAGCACCTTCATCGAAGCTCTGGGGTGTATGCTTTGCGCTCAGGGGCATAAGGTAGCGGTTCTGGCGGTCGATCCGAGCAGCACCATTACTCGTGGCAGTATTTTAGGGGATAAGACGCGTATGGACGCCCTTTCCCGTAAAAAGCATGCTTTTATCCGCCCTTCTCCTTCGGGAGGAACGCTGGGAGGTGTCGCCCGTAAGAGCCAGGAAACCATGCTGGTTTGCGAGGCTGCCGGTTTTGATGTGGTTCTTATCGAGACGGTAGGCGTGGGTCAGAGCGAAGTCACCGTGCGGTCCATGGTGGATTTTTTTCTGTTGCTTGTGCTTACGGGAGCCGGTGACGAATTGCAGGGCATAAAAAGAGGGGTCATGGAACTGGCCGATGCGTTGGTGATAAATAAGGCGGACGGGGACAACAGGCTTCGCGCTCAATCCACCAAGGCAGAGTATGACCGGATTTTGCACTATCTCCAGCCCGCGACGGAAGGTTGGATAACGCGCGCCTTTACCTGTTCGTCGCTGACAGGGGAAGGAGTGGAGGAGATTTGGGCTGTCATTGAGGATTTTCGGGAAAAGACGGTGAAATCAGGCGTGTTTTATGACAGAAGGCGGGCTCAGATCTTGGATTGGGTCTATACGATGGTTTGGGAGCACCTGCGGATAAGGTTTCTGAATCATCCGGGTGTTGCGGCAATTACCCCCAAGGTGGAGCAGGATGTTTTGAATGGGAAGCTTTCCGCGACGATGGCGGTCAGAGAGCTGATCGACACGTTTGAAAGGCAAAAATAATATTAATTCGAGAGGAATGTATCATGAAAACACTGAAGGTTGACCACATTGGCATAGCAGTTCAAAGCATCGGGGAAGCATTGAAATTCTATTCTGATATCCTGGGCTTGAAATTGGCAGGAGAAGAAGTGGTTCAGGAACAAAAGGTGAAAACGGCTTTTCTTCCCATCGGCGATACGGAGGTAGAGCTTCTGGAATCCACGGCGCCGGATGGGCCCATCGCAAAGTTCATCGAGAAGAAGGGGGAAGGAATTCAGCACATCGCCTTTTTGGTGGATAATATTGAAGAGGCCCTGAAAGAACTTGGAGAAAAAGGGGTCAAGATGATTGACCAGAAGCCGCGTATGGGCGCAGGTGAAAAACGCATCGCATTCCTTCACCCGAAAGATACCTACGGCGTTTTGGTGGAGCTGTGTGAGAAAAAATAACGGTTTGACATTCCGTTCAAACAAATGAAGGAGAAACTTAAATGAGCGAGAAACCCTTGAAGTTAAAGGAAATGGAGGAAATGGCTGCTCGTATTCGGGCCATGGGCGGCGAAAAACAGGTCAAAAAGCATCGTGAAGGTGGAAGGTTGACGGCCAGGGAAAGGCTCGATAAATTGTTTGATCCGGGATCGTTCAATGAAGTGGGTCTTTTTGTAAAGCACCGTGGCACCGGTCTTGGCATGGCAAATATGGATATTCCGGCGGACGGCGTCATCACGGGTTTTGGGACGGTGAATGGTCGCACGGCGCTTGCCTTTTCACAGGATTTTACCTCCCGCGCGGGAACCCTGGGAGAGATGCATGCCAAAAAAATCTGCAAGGTCATGGATCTATCCTTAAAAATGAAGGCGCCCCTTGTCGGATTTAACGATTCCGGCGGGGCACGTATTCAAGAAGGTGTGGATGCCCTAGGCGGTTACGGCGAGATATTTTTCAGAAATTCTTGTGCGTCAGGCGTTGTTCCACAGATTTCCGCCATTATGGGGCCGACGGCCGGAGGAGCAGTGTATTCTCCTGCCATGACGGATTGGGTGTTTATGGTCAAACAAACCTCCCGGATGTTCATCACGGGGCCTGATGTCATCAAGACGGTAACAGGAGAAGAGATTGATCCGGAATCTCTGGGCGGGGCCATGACCCACAACACGAAAAGCGGTGTGGCGCACTTTGCCTGTGAAAGCGACGCGGAAGCCGTCGAGCAGATCAAGGTGATGTTGAGCTACTTGCCGTCGAGCAACCTCGAAAAGCCTCCCTTTGTAGAGACGGGAGACGATCCGGCAAGGATGGATGAAAAGTTAGATACCATTGTGCCCGAAAATCCGAGAAGAATGTATGACATGAAGACGGTAATCCATTCCTTGGTGGACAACGGTGAATTTCTGGAGCCTCATGAACACTATGCACGTAATATAATTGTCTGTTTCGCGCGCATGGGAGGACGAGCAGTAGGAATCATCGCCAATCAGCCGAAAGTTCTGGCCGGGTGTCTGGATGTCGATGCCTCCGATAAGGCGACGCGTTTTATCCGTTTCTGTGACGCTTTCAATATTCCCCTGCTGACCCTTACGGATGTCCCCGGCTACCTTCCAGGAAGCGATCAGGAATGGCGCGGGATTATCCGCCACGGGGCAAAGCTTTTGTGGTGTTATTCGGAAGCCACGGTGCCTAAGATAATGCTGGTTACCCGCAAGGATTACGGTGGTTCTTATCTGGCCATGTGCAGTCAGCATCTGGGGGCGGATATTGTTCTGGCGTGGCCGACAGCGGAAATCGCCGTGATGGGCGCCGAAGGCGCAGCCAACATTATCTTTCGTAAAGAGATCGAGGCGGCAGAAGATCCAGAGGCAAAGCGGGAAGAGAAGATCAAGGAGTACAGAGACCGTTTTTCGAACCCTTACATTGCAGCAGCGAGGGGTTTTGTGGATGAGGTTATTGCCCCCCGGGAAAGCCGGCCCAGAATCATTCACGCATTGAAAATGCTTGAAAACAAAGAGGAAAAACGCCCATATAAAAAGCATGGCAACATTCCCATGTAATGGATTTATCCGGGTTACGTTTTTTACCGGCTCGTCGTAAATAAATAGAGGAGGGGTGGCAAAGCTTTTCCCTTGACAGGAAGGGAGATAGCATTGTATGAACCAAACCCTATAAACCCTATATAAATAGCGCGTAGAAATGTCC
Source organism: Syntrophaceae bacterium UBA4767 (assembly GCA_002403385.1). GTDB lineage: Bacteria > Desulfobacterota > Syntrophia > Syntrophales > UBA4767 > UBA4767. The sequence goes on from DHHR01000067.1 coordinate 62,466, forward strand.
TTTTAATTTAGTCCGGAGAGATTGAAAAAGGAAAGGTAATATGAAGGTGCTTTTATAACGCAAACAGAGGCCTTCTCGAGCAGGGAAGGCCTTTTTCTTGGTTTTTTGTATCCCGTTTTGTTTAAAACTTGAAATATAAAGGGGAAGCGCGCATGAAACAGAAAAAACAGGTCATGGATGCCGCAGGCATTGACAGGTCGCTGATCCGAATTGCTTACGAAATTCTGGAAAAAAATAAGGGTGCAAGCGAGCTGGTCCTTGTGGGAATCAGGACAGGCGGGGTTTTTTTAGCGGAACGTCTAAAAAAGAAAATTTCGAGTATTGAAGGCATTGACGTTCCCCTGGGGATTTTGGACATTACCTTTTATCGGGATGATTTTTCTACCGCAAAGCAAAAACCGCGTCCAGGCAAAACCGATATACCCTTTTCCCTGGACAATAAAAAAGTTGTTTTAGTGGATGATGTCCTTTTTACCGGCAGAACAATACGGGCGGCGATGGATGCTCTGATTGACTTTGGCAGGCCCAAGCTGATCCAGCTGGCCGTTCTCATTGACCGGGGACATCGGGAGCTTCCCATCAGGGCTGATTATGTGGGGAAAAATTTGCCCTCTTCATTGTGGGAAGCGGTCAGCGTTAATCTCGTGGAGAAGCAGCGTCAAGATGAAGTTGTTATAGAAGAGAGCGCTTAATTTTAAAAACCCCCAAAACCAAATTATTTTTTTAGGGGAGTTCGATTATGAAGCTATCAAGAAAGGATATTTTGGGGATAAAGGAACTGGGCGCCGACGAGATCAATCTGATTCTGGATACGGCAGAAACTTTCATAGAGGTTTCGACGAGAGAAATCAAGAAGCTCCCGACTCTGCGGGGGAGAACCATCATCAATCTGTTTCTCGAAGCTAGCACCCGAACAAGGACATCGTTCGAAATTGCGGGCAAGAGGCTCAGCGCGGACACCATCAACATTTCGTCTTCCACCAGCAGTATGGTAAAAGGGGAGACTCTTATTGATACCGCAAGGAATTTGGAAGCCATGAATCCTGATGTCATAGTCATTCGCCATCGATCGGCAGGCGCTCCTCATCTACTGGCAAGGATGGTGAAGCAACCCGTTATCAATGCCGGAGACGGGGCGCACGAACATCCCACTCAGGCTTTGCTCGACATGATGACCATCCGGTCAAAGAAAGGAAAGATGGAAGGCCTTAAAGTGGCCATTGTTGGCGACATCGCTTACAGCCGTGTTGCGCGGTCTAATATTTATGGTTTGAGGAAAATGGGCGCTCATGTGGTCATCGCGGGGCCTGCGACCATGCTGCCGCGGGATATCGAACGGATGGGCGTAGCGGTTTACTGCCGTTTGGAAGAGGCGATAAAGGGTGCGGATATCATTATGATGCTTAGGATCCAGACGGAAAGGCAGCAGCAGAATATCTTCCCTTCCCTTCGAGAATACGCGAATTATTTCTGCCTGAACGGGGAAAATATCAAACTGGCAAAAGAGGATGTCTTGGTTATGCATCCTGGGCCGATCAACCGGGGAGTGGAAATATCGCCTGATGTAGCCGATGGCCCGTATTCTGTCATTCTCGATCAGGTAACCAACGGTGTTGCGGTAAGAATGGCGCTCCTGTATCTGGTGACGGGAGGCGGGCAATGAGATTACTGCTTAAAGGGGGAAGGGTCATTGATCCTTCCCGTGATATGGATGATCAGATGGATGTTCTTGTTGAAAAGGGAAAGATTGCCAAGCTCGGGAAAAATATATCTGACGACTCCCAGGGAGTGGGGGCAAAAGGGCAGAAAGGAGATCTGGAAATAATCAATGTTCAGGACTTGCTTGTCGTGCCGGGTTTGATTGACATACACTGCCATCTTCGCGAACCTGGTTTTGAATACAAGGAAACAATCCAAACCGGTTCTGAAGCCGCCGCCGCCGGCGGCTTCACCTCTGTGGCCTGTATGGCCAACACCGATCCCGTGCACGACAACCGGTCGGTGACTGAATTTATCCGGCAGAAGGTTGCGCAGTCCGATCTGATTAATGTGTTCCCCGTGGCATCCATCAGTGTGGGGCTGCAAGGACAGATATTAACAGAATTTATCGACCTGAAAAATGCCGGAGCTGTTGCTTTTTCGGATGATGGCAAGCCGGTAATGAACAGCGCTCTCATGAGGAGGGCTCTGGAGTATGCCTATTCGATTGGCATGCCCGTTATTTCCCATTGTGAAGATGCTAACCTTTCAAACGAGGGGGTGATGAATGAAAGCTTTGTTGCAACAGAACTGGGTCTTAGCGGCATCCCTTCCGTTGCTGAGGAGATGATGGTTGCGAGGGATATCCTTCTTGCCCAGTACACTCGGACGGCCGTTCATCTCGCCCATGTCAGCACGGCGGGATCCGTTCAAATAATAAGGGACGCCAAGAACAGAGGTGTTAAGGTAACAGCGGAGACGGCGCCGCACTATTTCACCCTGACGGAGGAGTTCCTGCGGGACTACAATCCGAATATGAAAGTCAATCCGCCCCTCAGAAGCTCCGAAGACCGTGAGGCGCTTAAACAGGGACTGAGAGATGGGACGATTGACGTCATCGCGACGGATCACGCGCCGCATGCCCGGACGGACAAGGAAGTGGAATTTGAATATGCGGCAAGCGGGATTGTCGGGCTGGAAACCTCTCTTCCCTTGAGCTTAAGGCTCGTTGAGGAAGGCGTTGTGACATGGAAGCAATTGATCGCAATGATGAGCTTCAATCCGGCCAGAATTCTCAAAATTCCGAAGGGAACATTAAAAGCAGGAGCAGATGCGGATATTACGGTGGTTGACTTGAATAAAAAATGGACCGTCAGCCGTGACACGTTGCATTCGCGAAGCAAGAACACGCCTTTTGACGGATGGGAAATGAAGGGAAAGGCGGTTCTCACGGTGGTTGGCGGGAAGATAAAGCATCGGGAACTATGAGGCGTGGAGCCCCAAGAAATCTTTGCTCCACCCGGCGCAAAAACAAATTTCATAGACATTAAGAGACCTTTGAATTTGTGATTAAATCGCCTTGCCGTCATTCCGTGCTTGACTTGAGCCTGCCCCGTACTCGATACGGGGGAATCCAGTGTTTTCAAGCCGTTATAGATTCCGCCCCGATTTTCATCGGGGTGACGCGTCGGAATGACGTGAGAGGCCGTTTTTCAAAGGTCTCATTAAATAATGACAAAATCGTAAAAAGTCAAAATTCGCGGGTTTTGTCATGGTGAGCCTGTCGAACCATGACGTAATATCAATTATTTATGTTCACCCTTCGACAGTCTCAGGGTGACAATTGGGACCTTTTACGAGACCATCAATAATGAACACCGAGCAGACGATCATGAGACCGATGATTACAGATGATATATTCTTAAGCGAGCTGCTTAATCGGCCCGTTCTCGATCGAAGAGGAAATGAGATTGGCAAGATCAAGGACCTAAACGTCATTCCGGGAGAGACCTTCCCCGTGGTGGAAGGCCTTTATTTGCAAAGCCCGAAGGGACTTTTTTATATTCCTATTCCTGATGTGAGCGTCCTGAACAAGCGCTATATATCCCTGCAGAGCGACATCAGCACATATAGACCGGTTCAATACCGGCAGGGCGAGACGCTTGTCGGCAAGCAGATCATGGATAAGCAGGTAGTGGATGTTAACGGTGTAAAGGTCGTCCGTGTCAATGATGTTCACCTCGGATGGGTCAATAATCAGTTCGGTCTTATTGCCATTGATGTGGGCTTCGGCGGCCTCCTGCGTCGCATGGGGTTTGGAAGGGTCAAAAAAGGAACACTGATCTCCTGGCAGTATCTGAAACCACTAGAGGCGGGCTTGGATCGTCTGACGCTGACCGTTACCCGCACCGCTCTGGATCAGATGCATCCGTTTGATATTGCAGAGATATTATCACAAATTTCCATCCAGGAGCGCTCCACGCTGCTGGATGCGTTGGACAAGGAAACCGCAGGGGATGTCATTTCCGAACTGGATGAAGAAACCCAGGTAAATATCATCAAACAGATGGAGCCGGAAAAAGCGGCTGATGTCCTGGAAGCCATGAATCCGGATGAAGCGGCTGATATTCTCGGCGAAATGCCGGATCGTCAGGCCAAGGAAATTCTGGATTTGATGGAAGAGGAAGATGCGGCAGATGTTCAGGAACTTCTGGAGCATGACGAGGATACTGCTGGTGGGTTGATGACGACGGACTATCTGTCTCTTTCTCCAGACGCTACGATGGAGGATGCCATAAGGGAAATCAGGCTTTTGGCGCCTGATATCGAGATGATTTACTACCTTTATGTTTTGGATACGGAAGACCGATTGGAAGGTGTTTTGTCTCTGAAAGACCTATTGATGGCTTCTCCTTATGAAAAGCTGGCGGATATTATGACGGCCAATCCCAAGAAGGTTCTTGTGGATGCCGATAAAAAAGAAGTGGCGGAGTTGGTTTCCAAGTATAATCTCATCGCTGTTCCCGTCGTGGATGAAGAAAACCACCTGCTGGGCATCATTACCGTTGATGATATTGTGGACATCCTTCTTCCCACCCCCTTAAGGAAAAAACGTTAGTTCATGCGCCGGCTGATCAAACATCTCAAAAGCAAGAAGCTCCTGATTTTTCTGAGTGTCATCGGGCCTGGAATCATCACTGCCAATGTGGACAACGATGCAGGCGGGATCGCTACTTATTCCCTCGCTGGGGCTCATTTCGGCTACAGCCTGCTGTGGTCGCTCCTTCCTGTAGCAATACTCCTGGTGATGGTGCAGGAAATGGTGGCGCGCCTTGGGGTGGTGACAGGCAAGGGACTTTCGGATTTAATCCGGGAGGAATACGGTGTAAAAACAACACTTTTTGTCATGACCGCCCTTTTGTTAACCAATCTGGGGAATATAACGGCCGAGTTCGCCGGTGTCGCGGCTAGTTTAGGGATATTCGGCATCAGCCGGTATATTTCGGTTCCTGTTGGGGGGGCGATGATATGGTATCTGGTTGTGCGCGGCAATTACCGGCTTGTGGAGAAGGTATTTCTCGCTGCCTGCGCGATTTATCTGGCCTACGTTATTTCGGGAATACTGGCAAGGCCGGACTGGAGCGCTGTCATGGAAGGGATCGTTCAGCCTCAAATGAAAATGGACCTCCCATATTTGGTTATGCTGGTTGGCATTGTCGGAACGACAATTGCGCCGTGGATGCAGTTTTATCAGCAATCTACAATCGTTGAAAAAGAAATCAAGGTGGAACATTACCGCTATGTCAGATGGGACGTGATTATTGGGTGTGTTTTTGCCGCCGTCGTGGTTGTTTTTATCATCATTGCCTGTGCGGCGACACTGCACGTCAACAATATTCGGATTGAAACTGCCGAAGATGCGGCGGTGGCCCTGGCCCCGCTGGTGGGAAACTACGCAAGTTTTTTATTCGCGCTGGGGCTGGCCAATGCTTCCCTTTTTGCGGCATCCATCCTCCCTTTGAGTACGGCTTACTCTGTTTGTGAGGGAATGGGTTGGGAGGCGGGCATCAACAAAAGTTTCCATGAAGCGCCTCAATTTATTGGTCTTTATACAGGTCTCATCATCATTGGCGGGGCGCTGGTCCTGCTCCCAGAGGCGCCGTTGATCCATATCATGCTGATTTCCCAGGTCATCAACGGAATCCTCCTGCCGTTCATTCTAATTTTCATCCTTCTGTTGGTGAACAAAAAAGCTCTTATGGGACGTCACGTGAATCCACCTTGGTACAATAAGATTGTCTGGGTGGCCGTTGTTTTATTGATAATTTTGAACGTGATGCTTTTGGCAATGATGGTTCAGGGTTGATGAATGCCATGATGCGCTATAGAACAGCCGCCTTTGTCCTTCGCTGTATGGATTACGGTGAATCCGACCGGATAGTTACCTTCTATACGGAGGAGCTTGGGAAGCTGAAAGGTATTGCCAAAGGCGCAAAGCGCAGCAAAAAAAGATTTGCAAATGCTTTGGAGCCATTTTCCTGCCTGCGGATTTTTTTTTCTAGGCATAGACAAGATTCATTGGCCTTGATTGAGGGTTGTGATGTTCTGAGCCATTTTCCTGCCATCAGAGCCGACCTGGAGAAAACCCTTATCGCTTCCTATATGGTTGAGCTGACGGATCAGTTTACCATGGAAGGGAAGAAAAACGATGCCTTATTCCAGATGCTTCAGGTTTTTTTGGGTTTTTTGAACTCCGAGACTCTTGTGGAAGGACTGCTTCATTTTTTTGAAATTCGCTTTCTTAAAGTTGCCGGTTATGGACCGGCGCTTGACCGATGCATAGTCTGCAAAACACCGGTGGGAGGCGAGAGCCGCTATATGTTTGTCCCTCAAGAGGGGGGAATCAGGTGCGGTAGTTGCTGTATGACGGGAAATGGAGTTTTTCCTCTATCTCTCGGAACAATTAGGACGCTTACATTAGGGCAAGAATTGGAACTTGCCCAGCTCAAGCGCTTACCGCTGTCAGAACAGACCATAGCGGAAAGCAGGGCCGCCTTAACGGCTTTTATCCGCCATCTCACCGGCAAGGATTTAAAATCGTGGCAGGTTATCCAGCAGATAAGAAGGATAGAATCTCAGAGAAGCAACGTTTAATGTTGACACGGACATTTGGCCGTGTTACTTAGCCGCGGGAGTAAAGAGATAAATAGGTCATAAAACTAGGAGGATACGTGACTTTTCAGGAACTGATTCTTGGCCTTGAGCGGTACTGGGCTGATCACGGATGTGTAATTCAGCAGCCCTACGATGTGGAGGTCGGCGCCGGCACGTTCAATCCGGCTACGTTTCTGCGGGCGCTGGGGCCGGAGCCCTGGAATGTGGCCTATGTTGAGCCTTCCCGCAGACCCACGGACGGCCGGTACGGGGAAAATCCCAATAGGCTTCAGCATTATTACCAGTATCAGGTTCTTATGAAGCCGTCGCCCATGAATATTCAGGAACTTTACCTGGATTCCCTGAAGAGTTTCGGCATCGATCCCCTCGAGCATGATATCCGTTTTGTGGAGGATGACTGGGAATCCCCCACTGTCGGAGCATGGGGACTGGGCTGGGAGGTCTGGCTGGATGGCATGGAAATCACGCAATTTACTTATTTTCAGCAGGTTGGCGGCATTGACTTGAATCCCATCAGTGCGGAGCTGACGTACGGCATTGAGCGGATTGCCATGTATATCCAAGGTGTTGATAATGTTTATGACCTGTGCTGGAACGAACAGGTCAAATATGGCGATGTGCATCATAAGGGCGAAGTGGAGTGGTCAACCTATAATTTTGAAATGGCCGATATAGACATGCTGAGAAAACTTTTCGATATGTATGAAGCCGAGGGAATACGGATGTCTGAGCAGGGACTGGTGCTGCCGACCTACGACCATTGCCTCAAGTGTTCTCATACGTTTAACATGCTCAACGCTAGGGGCGCCATTAGCGTGGCGGAAAGGACGAGCTATATCGCTCGTGTAAGAGCTCTGGCTAAACTCAGCGCCGATGGGTATCTAAAACAGCGTGAAAGCATGGGCTATCCGCTGATGAAAAAGAAGAATCGCTGAAGCGCCCGCTGTAAGGATAGCTCTCAACTTCTTTGGAGATTTTTTCATGGCAAAGGAACTGTTGCTGGAAATTGGAACGGAAGAAATTCCGGCTGCTTTTCTGCCGGCCGCGCAGGCAGATATGGCTGCACTTATAGAGAAGGCGCTTTCCGGCATACGGGTACGTCATGGAGAAATAAAAACGATGGCAACTCCCAGAAGACTTTGCCTTGTTGTGATGGATGTCGTTGAAAAGCAGGAAGATCAAATTATGGAAAGGCTGGGGCCGGCCAAACGGGTGGCGTTTGATGAAACCGGCAAACCATCCAAGTCGCTTATTGGTTTTGCCAGGGGACAGGGAATGGAGGTTGCGGAACTGGCGACTGTTTCTACAGAAAAGGGGGAGTATATCTGCGCCCGCAAACATGTGGCCGGCCAGGAAACCGTAAGCTTGCTTCCGGATGTTCTAACAAAGCTCGTCTATTCGATTCCCTTCAGAAAATCCATGCGGTGGTCGGACCTTCAGATCCGCTTTGCCCGTCCAATTCACTGGATACTGGCTCTTTGGGGCGGGGAGGTGGTATCGTTTAAGATAGAAAACATTACAGCCGGGAATCAAAGTTTCGGACATCGCTTCATGAGCCCGGGCGCCATAATGGTATCCAATTTTCAAGATTATGTGGAAAAATTGCGGCAAAATTATGTCATGGTTGATCCGGAAGAAAGACGAAAGTTTATACTGCAAGAGGCCGAAAAAGCCGCTGCCAACGTTTCAGGAAGGATTCTGCGAAAGGATGAGCTCCTTGAAACCGTGACATACCTTGTAGAATATCCCATCGCCATCTGCGGAAGTTTTGACCGTAAATACCTTCGTCTTCCCGAAGAAGTGCTTATCACGTCCATGATGTCCCATCAGAAATATTTTCCTGTGGTGGATGAAAAAGGAAATCTTCTGCCCTATTTCATAACCATTGCCAATACAAAAACTCGCGATTTATCTGTCGTAGCGCGAGGCAATGAGAGGGTTATCCGCGCGCGGCTCTCCGATGCACGGTTCTTTTTCGAGGAAGACCAGAAAGTTTCTCTGGAAAAACGTGTAGAAGATTTGAAAAAAGTGGTTTTTCATACCCTTTTGGGGACATCGTACGAAAAGGTCATGCGCTTCAGGGCGCTGGCGGACTTTATTGCCGAGCAACTGTACCCAGCTTTGAAACCGACGGTCAATCGCGCTGCCTATCTGGCGAAAGCCGATCTGGATACGCAGATGGTGGGGGAATTCCCCGAGCTTCAAGGCGTCATGGGCAGAGAGTACGCCCTGCTTGCTGGCGAAAACTCTGTAGTGGCAAAGGCTATCTATGAACATTATCTTCCCGTTGTTGCAGGGGGACAGTTGCCGGAAACGGATGAAGGCGCCATTTTAAGTATAGCGGATAAGATGGACACCATCGTGGGGTTTTTCGGGGTGAATTTGATTCCCACCGGCACGGCCGATCCCTATGCCTTGAGGCGTCATGCCCTGGGTATTATCAATATTATCTTAGACAAGCGGTATTCTCTGCGAATCAATGAACTTGTCGATAAAAGCCTTGATATCCTCCACGATAAAATAAAAGAGGATAAAGGACAGATTAAAAGTGATGTCCTGGAATTTTTCAGGGGGCGCTTCGGCAATCAACTGATTGCTCATGGCCATCCCTATGATGTGGTAGACGCTGTTTTAGTGACGGGCATCTCGGATATCGTGAAAGCTCTGAGGAAGATCGAGGCGATGGAGGCTTTCAAAGCGCATGCGGACTTTGAACCGCTGGCCATTGCCTTCAAACGGGCAAGCAATATACTGAAAGGTTTCTCCGGAGGCGTCGTAAATCCTGCCCTTTTCGAAGCAGCCGCCGAAAAAACCCTGTATGAGACCTACCTGGAAATCCATGAACAGGCGGCAGCCCACATTCAGCAAGACGATTATCAATCCGCTTTGATTGTGATGGCTCGTTTGAGAAGGCCGGTGGATGCCTTTTTTGATTCTGTTCTGGTCATGGACGAAGATGACAGGATTCGCATTAACCGTCTTTCGCTGCTGTGGGAAATCACCATGCTTTTCAACAAGATCGCAGACTTTTCGAAGATTGTAACAGAAGTCTGAAAGTCCCACAAAAATTACCCTGTTCAACGGCGTCTTGAACCACTGGCACTGGCCTCCACGAAAGAAGAATCTGTCAATGACAGTCCGTTTTGTGTGATGGGAAGACTCGAACATTAGGCGCGCCAGGTTATGAGCAGATTTTCGTTTCTATCACGGACAAACCAGAAATGCGCGTTTTAAGATAATGATTGAGGGGGTGCGGATTTTGGAGGAAACGGCAAAGGGCTTGATTGATCAAGCGAAACGCTAGTGATTCTGGATATGACGACGGGAAAAAGGGAGGCGTTATGATGAGTCAGGATGTGTTTAATTTAGAAAATAGAGTTGCCCTTGTGACGGGCGCCAGTAGGGGTATTGGGGGAGGGCATTGCCAAAACGCTGGCCAAACACGGGGCTCAAGTTATTATTGCCAGCCGGAAGATGGAAGGCCTGAAAAGGGTTGGAGACGAGATTGTCAAAGACGGCGGCAAGGCGACTTTCATGGTTTGCCATACGGGAGAGCTTTCGCAGATCAATCAGTTGTTTTCAGATATTAAGGATAAGTATGGCCGTCTTGATATCCTTGTCAATAATGCGGGAACCAACCCGTATTTCGGGGATATGCTGGGCGTCGAAGAGAATGTCTGGGACAAGACCTTTGACGTGAACCTGAAGGGCTATTTCTTTATGAGCCAGAATGCAGCCAAACTCATGAAGGAAACCGGCGGCGGGGTTATTGTTTGTGTCGCATCCGTCAATGCCATCCGCCCGGCTCCTTTGCAGGGCGTGTATTCCATTACCAAGGCAGGTGTTGTTGCCATGGTGAAAGCGTTTGCTAAAGAATTGGCGCCCTATCACATCCGGGTTAATGCTATTTTGCCCGGGCTGACGGACACGAAGTTTGCGGCGGTGATGACGCAAAATGACGACGTGCTAAAATTCCTCCTGCCGCAAATTCCCATGGGGAGAGTGGCGAAGCCAGGAGAAATGGCCGGCGCTGTGCTTTGTCTTGTCTCTGACGCGGCGTCCTACACCACAGGCGCCTGCTTGGTTGTCGATGGGGGGATGCTGGCATAAGGAAATAAGCTATGATTGAAAACGCCCTCTGTTTGGGCTCAAAACCTTTTTCCGACCCTGCGAATCTTGCTTTTTTGATTCGCCCTTTCCAACCGGAGGGATACTAGTGCTTAATTGCGGAAGTTAACGATAGTATTTTTCAGCTGTGGACCTTTTACTTCTCTTTTGCGCCAGGCGAAGGGCTTTGCAGTCGGCCCATAAGCAGTTATAAAGTCATTGATAGCCTTGGCCAAAT
>DHHR01000068.1 GCA_002403385.1 Syntrophaceae bacterium UBA4767
ATGCTGTTTTACGCAGACGGCCAGTTGAGGATGTTATCTTTCATTCTGACCAGGGAGTTCAATATGCTTGCAATGAAACCGTGGAATTGCTAAGAACACTTAAATTTGAACAAAGCATGAGTCGCAAAGGAAATTGTTACGATAATGCTGTTACAGAGAGTTTTTTCCATACGCTAAAAACGGAGCATGTTTTCTGGCGAAAATACAAAACCAGAACTGAAGCCAGACAAGACATTTTTAACTATATTGAGGTGTTTTATAATCGGGTAAGAAGGCACTCAACATTAGATTACATTTCACCGGCCGATTACGAGGAAAATTGGCTGAAAAACGTTGCATGAGTGTGTCTACATTTTCGGGGTAAGATCATTTGAAACAGAGCGGAATGAGAAAGTTGACAGGCATTGATGGTCGAGGACATAAGGTAAGCCCGCATATTCCTTGATTGACGAGAAATCGTTTTGGAGATTGGGACGCCTTATTTGAACCAGAATGTTGAGCGGTCGAGCTCGAATGGGAGGTTAACGTGATCATCATCTATGCCGTAAAAATAAACTGCCTTCAGTTTTCTGTTGACTGAAGCTTTTTCATGGGAGGTATATGCGGCGGATACGACAAAGATTCGTTTGGCCGTAAACGATATTAAGATGATATTAAGGCCGAGGAAACACAGCTCTAATCTTTTTCCAAAGATGAAACCAGCCGGTTTAATGCCCCTAGTGCATCCCCGCCCAGATAGAGTCTGATAACCCGTCTTCCCGCATGGATGAGGGCCAGCCTGTCGCCATCTGCCTGCCTCGCTTTCAAAGCGCCAAAACTTATCGAAGATCTTCTCGTATCCATTTCGTCCGGAATGGAAATATCTTCCGGATCATCCGCCGTTAATTGAATAAAGAGACCATTTCCGCTGTCTCCTTTATGAAGCTGACCGGTGGAATGTAAAAACCGGGGGCCATAACCAACGGTGGCAGCCAACCCAAGTTGATCCCGCAGGACGCCCCGCAATCTGCGGAAGAGCTCATCCGTTTCACCCGTCTGTCTGATATAGGCATGAAGGCCTATATAAGCGCCGGGTTTTGCCCCTCTTAGAAAAGAACCCAATTTTGATTTGATCGTATCCATGTCATTATCAATTTTTAGGGTTTCACTGCCGGCACAGGAAAAATCGGAAGGCAGGGACATTTCCCCACGACATGTTGTGAGCATCTGGCGGACCAATTTTTTAGATAATTCCACATCCGGTTGATCAAAGGGATTGACCCTAAGCCAGTAGCCGGCCACAGATGTTGCCATCTCCCATAAGAAAAATTGTCCCCCCAGAGCGTAAAGATCGTGAAGGATGATTACAATTACGGGATGGCCGGCCCTGCCGGCGGCAATGCTTTGATGTTTTATCATTTGCTCATTCCCGCGGAGGCCAATGAAAATGAACAATCGATCATTGCCATACCTATCAGGTGAACTCCAGTGTTCGCTCACAACAGGCAAAATTCCCCTGCCCTCTTTTCCCGTGCTTTCCGCAATCATCTGCTCCAGCCAGAGCCCAAAGCTCGCGATCCGAGGAGAAAGCAGGAAAGTGGCCTTGTCCCGTCCCTGCAGCGCCATAGTCCCCAAGATGGTCCCTAAACGGGCGCCTTCAGATAGATATGCGCTGTTATTTATCTGCAAACATTCCTGCTCCATCATGGATCTGGCGCTTTCCACAAAAGGTTCCATATCCACGCCGATGATAACCGCCGGCAGAAGACCGAAATAGGCAAGCGCCGAATAACGTCCACCGATATTCGGATCCCCATAAAAAGTGGCGCGAAAATGATAATTATTCGCGATAGCAGACAGAGGACTTTGGGAATCCGTGATGGCAACAAAATGGCGTCCTGCCTGATTTCTTCCCAAAGTATCAATGGTTCGATGGTAAAAATATTTCAGGAGAGAGATAGTCTCTATAGTTGTTCCCGATTTACTGGAGACAATAAACAGGGTTTTAGAAAAATCAAGCGCGCGCTCACAATCCTTGATGGCGGCTGGATCGATGCTGTCTAGAATTAGAAGGTTGGGGCATCCATCTTTCACCCCGAAGGTCTTTAAAAAAACTTCCGCTGCCAGGCTTGATCCCCCCATTCCCAGCAATACGGCGTGGGTATAGCCTTCGGCGGTGATTTCCTTCGCCAGAGGCCTTATGGAGGCAATCTTTTCCTCCATGTTCTGGGGAGCTTCCAGCCAGTTTAAACGGTTGCCGATGCCTTCGCAAGATTCCTTCCAGAGGGTATGGTCCTTGGCCCATATTCTGGCCATAATTCGATCGGCCTTCAGCTTCTGCAGGGCTTCATCAACACAAAACCGGTAAGAACCAAGATGAACAGATGTTTTGGTGGACAAGGGGGGAGGTATCCTTTTTGAAAATTGTTATCTCTTTACAAGCATTTTTGCTAACCGAACCGTATGCTCTTTTGTAATGCCGAATTTTTCATACAAAACCTGAGCCGGAGCGCTGGCGCCAAAACCATCCATCCCTACGATGGCGCCATCAAGACCCACATAGCGCTCCCATCCCAGTTTGATGCCTGCCTCAATGGCAATCCTGGCTTTCACCTCTGATGGCAGCACGTCTTGACGGTATTCGGCAGGTTGGCGATCAAAAATTTCCCAGCTTGGAAGGGAAACAACACGTACTCGAATGCCTTCGGATGCCAAAGTTTTCCCGGCCTCCATGGCAATATTAACCTCCGAACCGGCGCCAATCAGGATAATGTCTGGTTTCTCAGGAGACGATTGCCAGAGGATGTACCCGCCGCGGTGAAGTCCTTCCGCAGGAGAAAGCTCTTTCCGCTCCAGCACGGGAACATTTTGTCTGGTAAAGATCAGAGCGGTAGGCCCCTTTTTATTAAGCATGGCGGCGCGCCATGCCTCAACCGTCTCGGCGGCATCGGCGGGTCGTATGAGGGTCAAGTTTGGGACAGCTCTCAAATTCATTAATTGTTCAATAGGTTGATGCGTCGGCCCGTCTTCTCCAAGGGCAATACTGTCATGAGTAAATATATAGATTACCTGTATGCCCATCAGCGCCGCCAATCGCATAGGCGGCCTCATATAATCAGAAAAAGTGAGGAAGGTGGCAGTGTAGGGAATAATTCCCCCATGAAGGGCCATACCTGCCGCAATGGCTCCCATGGCATGCTCCCGAACCCCGAAATGAACGTTGCGTCCGTGGTAACCCCAGCTATCACCGACAGCTCCTTCGACGCCATCATGAGGCGTCTCAGGACTCTGAAAATCACCGCAACCCTTAAGCCAGGTAAAGGTCGAGGGATTAAGATCCGCAGAACCGCCCATAAATTCCGGAACCCGGGCGGCAAGAACCTGCATAACGGCTTCCGATGTTTTACGCGTCGCTATGAGTTTTGTATCCGTAAGGCAGGAAGCGATATTATCATCCCATTTTTCGGGAAGTTTTCCCGCTAATCTTCTGTCAAATTCATCAGCTGATTTCCGCCACATCTGGGCATAACGATCATAGCTCTTTTCCCACTCATCTTCAAAATGACGGCCCTGTGTCAGGGCCTGGCGGAAATGGGCATGTACGGCATCGGAAACAAAAAAAGTGGATTCCGACGGCCACCCCAGGTTTTTTTTTGCCAATTGCAGCTCCTCCGAACCCAAAGGAGACCCATGAGCTTCACAGCTGCCCCCTTTATGTGGCGCGCCATAACCAATGGTCGTACAGACAAAAATAATAGATGGCCGTTTAGGTTCCCCTTTTGCCCTTTTCAGAGCTGCATCAATCGCACTTACATTATTGCCGTCTTCTACCCGCAATACTTGCCACCCGAAGGCCTTGAACCTTTTCCCAACATCCTCTGTAAAGCTAAGCGACGTGGAACCGGCAAGAGAAACCTTGTTGTCGTCATAAAGAACAATCAGCTTACCAAGACGGAAATGGCCTGCCAGAGAACATGCCTCTGAGGCAACTCCTTCCATCAAATCCCCGTCACTGGCTATAACAAACGTATAATGATCGACGATAGAACAATCGGGGCGATTAAATTGCGCTGCAAGATGGGCCTCCGCAATGGCCATGCCTACCGCCATGCTGATGCCCTGCCCCAAAGGTCCGGTGGTAACCTCAACACCATTGGTTAAACAACGCTCCGGATGGCCCGGCGTCCTGCTTCCCCACTGCCTGAATAAAAGAATATCATCCATCGTCAGGTCATAGCCTGTAAGATAAAGCATTGCGTACAGTAGCATTGAAGCATGGCCTGCGGAAAGGACAAAGCGATCACGATTTACCCAGCGAGGATTTGCAGGATTATGCTTCATGTGTTTATGCCACAGGGTATAAGCCATTGCGGCTGCCCCCATGGGCATGCCGGGATGGCCGGACTTCGCCTTCTCCACCGCATCGGCAGCTAAAAACCTTATTGTGTTTATGCATTCCGTCTCAAAAGCGCTATTCATCTTCACTCCATCACCTCAAATATCACTTGCATCTTGGGTCCTATTTGTAAAATTTCGCGATAACTTTAAATGTAGATTTTTACTGAAGCAGGCGTTCTGCCGCAATCTGTTTCACCACAGTCTTGGAGACATCGCCGGGGTCGTGGGTAAAAACAACCATAAAAGGGATTTGACCATTAGGGTCCACTCGATCATTTGAAACGTCGCTTCCCTGTGCGAAGGAAAGTGTTTTCCTGATTTCATCTTCCGTAAAAGAACCCAATTCCGTTTCATTGAGGAGATTTCCGCAATAGGAAATTTGCTTGTCCAAAACGATGTCGTAGGCATCATACAGCAGCGATGCAACCTGAACTCGAGTGATGGGAAACGACGACTTATTGACAACCGATCCTTCTACAACACGAATATATCCCAAGAAGACATTATTGACAAACCTCTGCCTAATATTTACCAGCTTCAGTTGGTTCAGACTAAACTGCTCTTTCTTAGAGCTGGAAAAAATATTTTCCGGAACATATCGGGAAAATCCATCGAAGACCTGTTGGCCCACACGAGGGAAAATAAAAAAATAAATTCCCGACGACAGGGCAATCAAGGTTACAACAACCAAGATGCCTATGATAACGTTTTCCCATGTTTTCCGAGAAAATTTCCCGCGCCGTGGTCGGGACGTTGTAAACTCATCCCAATCCGAATCGTCATCACGAATGAAATTTTGCCGCAAAGAAAGTTCCTCTCCTTGCGCTGTGTCTCCATTTTCTTTTGTTGTATCCAGTATTTGGGGCTTAGCTTGAAAAAATACATGTCCGCAACGGCTGCACCGTACCCATACGCCGTCACCTTCCATAAGCGCATCATCAAAGCGGTATCTTGCTTCACACTTTTCACATTGAATGATCATGTTTTTTCTACTCCTTATTTCACAAGGATATCATTCTATAATTCGGCAGAGGTCGGGCAGAGAGCGTCCCTGTTCGTCAAAATCCAAGCCATATCCCACAACAAACCCATCGTCAATGGGAAATCCCACATAGTCAGCTTTAAACGGAACCTTCCTCCGTTCATATTTATCAAGGAAAACACAGGTTTTCAATGATCTGGGCTGTCTTTGCCGGAGACGATCCATTAAAAAGGACATGGTAATACCCGTATCGACGATATCTTCCACCACAAGAACATCTTTTCCGGCAATGGACATCTCGATGTCTTTTTTGATGGCAATCTTGCCGGAACTAGAAGATGATGTTCCATAGCTGGAAAGCCACATGAAATCAATCCGGCAGGGGATACGCAGATATCGAACAATATCCGCTAAAAACATGAAGGCGCCTTTAAGAATGCCGATGACGATCAATTCCCGTCCCTCATAGTCCAGAGAGATACATGCTGCCAGTTCCCGAACCCTTTCATCAATTTGCTGCTTTGTAAAAATAATTTCCCGTTTCATAATGTCCATAGGCATTCCTCGCTTGTAAGTCTTGGCTATTTTTGATGTGCTTTTCGCTCTTTTAGATAGGCTGTCACGAATACGTCAATCATATGCTGAATGATCCCTTCAGCTTCTTTCAATTCCTCTTTACTGCCGAACTCAGACGAAAGGCTTGAAAATATCCGGTCAAAGCGTGAACGATCACACCCCAATGACTCATAATCGACATGTTTAATCATGTACTGGGAGCCATCAAAATAGTACTTGCCAAAACGGTGTACCGATGGAGATATAAATGGCCAATTTATCTTTAACGAAAAAAAACTGAGCGCAAGCTCCTTCAATCGGCCATGCTTAAAGATAGAAGGGGGCGGCATCTCATAAACCCCTTCGCTGATCAGACGGAAGTATGTCTTCACCAGATCGATGTCGGTGATGCAAAGACCATATAGATACCAGTCATCTATAATGTTGATCAGCGCCATTTTCTCTTCCCTGGAAATATAATGATAGCTTGGACAAAAATGGCCATCACAAAGTTCTCTCCCGTAAAAGGAGGCATCCCTCATATCTGCGCCGCCGTTTTGAAGGGGGTGCAAGAGGCATCCGATTCTTCTCTCGCTGCGATCCAGAAAGCCCAGATATTCACAGCAATATATTACTTCATATCGTTTGGTTTGATCTTCCATTGTTTTGATTGCTTCGGAAAAAGAAACCAAGTCTGCCCGATCGGAAACCGTTTGATGAAAAAGACTCGTTCTTTTTCTCAATCTTTCCACAAGAGAACCTTTTGTTGAATCGGCATAATTATACAAACCACAACATGCCCCGCAGGATTTACAACTATCCGGCTGGCAAAGATGAATAAACGTATCGTCTTGTATCATTGGGGAAAGCTCGTCACTCCAACAATTTACTCAAATACAATGGTTTTTGACCCGAAAACCAGGATTCTATTCTCCAGGTGAAGCTTCACGGCCCTGGCCAAAACAATCCTTTCCATGTCCTTTCCCTTTAAGATGATCTCCTGCACAGAATCCCGATGGCTAATTTTGATGACATCTTGGGCGATTATGGGCCCCTCATCAAGCTGCGCTGTAACATAATGACTGGTAGCCCCGATGATCTTAACTCCCCTGTCATAAGCCTGTTGATAGGGCTTGCCTCCCGCAAATGCAGGCAAAAATGAATGGTGAATATTGATGATGCGGTTGCAATACCTGGCAATGAAGGAAGGCGTTAATATTTGCATGTATCTGGCAAGAATAATGAGATCAATGCCGTGTTGGTTTAGCAGCTCTATTTCCTGTCTCTCCTGCTGGGTTTTATCTTTGGATGTAATCGGAAAATGATAAAACGAAAGGCCGAATTCTTCCGCCAAAGATTTTAAGTCAAGGTGATTACTTATTACCAGCGGTATTTCCGCATTTAACTCCCCCATTCGTTGCCGCAATATTAAGTCATAGAAACAATGAACATGGCGCGAAATAAACAGGGCAATGCGGGGGATATAATCGGAAAAATGTATTTCCCATTTCATCTGGAAACGGTCGGCCAGGGGACGAAAGGCAGCGTCAATCTCTTGTCTGGGAATAGCAAAGCCCTCCAATTCCCACTCTATTCGCATGAAAAACATCTTCTCCGGCAGAGAAGTATGCTGGTCTGCATGAACAATATTCCCGCCATGCCGAAAGATAAAATCCGACACATTTGCGACCAGCCCCTTTTGATCAGGACATGACAACAATAAGATCGCATTAGCCTGATTCATTTGTTCTTAATTATCCACCACCCCAAAATGCCTTAAGTACTAGAACTGCTTCGAAGATATCTTGTCCCGATGGACCTCATTTTTTGACTATATGGGGAATAGGATTGCAGGTCAAGACCAAAGATGGTAAAGAGGCCCAAAACAAAAACAGGAAGGTTAAATGACAGGAACATTATACAAAGAAATTCCGTTATCCAATGGTCTGGCGCTTGAAATATGGGATCGATCCCGACTTATCGGCAAAGATACCACAAAAGTTGAATTTTTGTTTAAAACCAAGATTGATATTAACCCAGCTTATTTCACCGAGCCGTCTCATTTTGAACGGACCAGAAATGTCTTCGGTTCTCACGTTTTCTTTGAATATACAATGGAACGCAGCTTCGTTAGCAACAAAGAAAAAGATCATGTCTCCCACTCCTTGATAAAAACGTTTACTGAGAATGTTCTGCCATATTTGTCCAGACCAGATTTTCCAAAAAAATTCGCCCTCTCCAACTTCAGGGATATCATGAAAAATCCATATAAATACCTTGCTTGCTATGATGAAACATCATCATAAGTTACCTGTAATTGCATAAAGATATGCCATTGTCATCCGGAGGTGCGGAAAAGCTATTGATGAAGAAAGGAATTACAAAAGACTTGGATTGCCTTGCCAAAAATATGGATTGGAAAAGTGTTTTATTGGCCGTCGAAAAACCGAGCCGGTACATTGGCGGTGAAGTGAACGCCTCGCGTAAAAACCGGCAGGACTGCAAATTGAGTTTTGTCCTGGCCTTTCCCGATACCTACGAAGTCGGCATGTCTCATTTGGGGCTCCAGATATTGTACGCCATTTTAGATGGTTACAGGGATGTGGCTGTTGAAAGGTGTTATGCTCCTTGGCCTGATATGGAACACTTGATGCGAAAACACTCTCTGCCACTGGAATCACTTGAAAGTCGTACGCCATTGCAATATTTTGACGTCGTGGGATTTTCCCTTCAATACGAATTATCTTACACTAATGTCTTAAACATGCTGAATCTGGCCGGCATTCCCATCCACCGGGAAGAAAGAAAAGAGGAACACCCGTTGGTCATCGCGGGAGGACCCTGCGCTTTTAATCCGTCTCCCATGAAAGCGTTTATCGATGTTTTTGCCATTGGCGAAGGAGAAGAAGTTCTTTCAGAAATAGTACAAACTCTCCTTTCCGCCAAAAAAGAAGGGAAAAAAAGATTTCATTTCCTGGAAGCCCTTGCCAGCATAGAAGGTCTTTATGTTCCCTCTATCCATACACGGCAACAATATATTAAAAAAAGGGTTGTTCCTGACCTAAACAATTGTTTCCTTCCGGTAAAACCGATCGTCCCCTTAATGAAAATCATCCACGACCGCGCCACCCTGGAAATCGCAAGAGGTTGCGCCAGAGGCTGCCGATTCTGCCAAGCCGGCATGGTCTGGCGACCGGCTCGCGAGAGGAGGCCTGATGTCATAATTCAGATGGCAGAAGAACTGCTCCGCTTCACAGGATATGATGAATTATCTCTCTTATCCCTGAGTTCCGGAGACTACACGCTCATCGAGCCCCTCTTGAAAAATCTTATGGATCGTTGCTACAGACGGCATGTCGCCTTATCACTACCCTCCTTAAGGGTGGAAACCCTCACACAAAGCCTGATCGAGGACATCAAACGCGTACGAAAAACAAACTTCACCCTGGCTCCGGAGGCGGGCACACAAAGGATGCGAGATATTATCAACAAAGGTGTTACGGAAAGCGACCTGCTAGCCACCACGGCAAGAATTTTTGAAGCAGGCTGGAAGTCTATCAAGTTATATTTTATGATAGGACTCCCCGATGAGAAAGAGGAAGATATTTACGGCATAATCGATCTTGCCCAGAGGGTTCTAACCCATGCTAGAAACACAGGACAGGTTACCGTTAGTCTCTCCACATTCGTGCCAAAACCACATACACCCTTTCAATGGCATCGTCAAATCGATATAGATGAAATAATAAAAAAACAGACCATCATCAAAAAATCTACCTATAAGCAAAATCTGAACATCAAATGGCATGACGCGCGCATGAGCATACTGGAAGGAATTTTGTCCAGAGGCGATGAAAAGATTGGGGCTTTGATTGAAAAGGCATTCCACTGCGGCTGCAGGTTCGACGGTTGGGCGGATAATCTACGCTTTGATCTATGGGAAGCAGCAATGGAAAAGGTAGGTATTGATGCCAAACGTTATCTCGGGAAACGAGTGATTTCAGAAGAATTACCATGGAATCATATTGATACAGGGCTCCGAAAAGATTTTCTCCTCCATGAATATAAGAAATCACAACAAGGCGCATTGACGGCTGATTGCCGCTGCGGTAGCTGCACAAATTGTGGAGTGTGCAATCGTGGCGCCATTGAGTTGATAATGGCAACCCAAGAAAAAACTGAACCCCTGCCCGGACCTCAGATGGTCGTTTATGATAATCCTCATCCCCAAAGGCCATTCCGGATAGCATTTAGTAAACAAGGGATGGCGGGATTTTTGTCTCATTTGGAAGTTTCCTCTGCCCTTGTCCGGGCCCTTTGCCAGAGCGGATTTATTCTGTCGTATTCTGCAGGCTTTCATCCGCATCCTAAAATATCATTCGCCTTTGCTACCGCTGTGGGAATGGAAAGTTTAGGTGAATACGCCGATATTTGGTTTGATTACATGGAAGAAGAACAGATGCCGAAAGCTATCGCAAAGGCCAATAGCGCCTTGCCTGAGGGGTTAAAGATATTGTCTATGCATCCACTAACCGCCCATGACCGTCCCCTATCGGAATGTATCAATGGCTTTGAGTATTGCATTTCCATCCCGCAAGCGCTTGACGATACCGAGCTTAGCAAAATAGCTCAAAATATAGATGCCTTTCTGAAATCCACAAATTTCGTTGTTCCAAGACAAAGAAAGGGGAAAAGTTCCGTAAAAAATATTCGGCCCTTTATCCAGCATATCGGTATCGATTACAATAATCGTCAGATCAAAATGACGGTAAGCTTCGGGAATACGGGAACAGTCTCTCCTGCAGAAGTAATAACAAAAGTTATCAGAGTAAGTAGAGAAACCTCTTTAAGCATGCGCACTATCAAAACAGACACACTTTTAAAACAGCATCCATAAATATGCCTTAAATCTACCTTCGTCTCTCCCGTCTATGCTCACATAAACAAGCGTGAAACATAATTATATAAGGACCATTAACTTCACATCATCTCCTGTAACACCCCTGTCTTTCTCATTTATCACCTTTTTAAAACCGGACAGTTTAGGTTAGTGAGCTTGTCGAACGAATAAGGATAGATCGTAGATCGCTCCGCTTTCACGATCTATCCTTATTCGTGAGGTTCTAATTAGATTCTCGCCAAAACAGTTACTTGATATCCCATGCGCAAAAGATAACCGTCAATATCGCTAACAGCTAGGTCAGCGCGTAATTTAATCCTTTGCTCAGTGGCGTCCCATCTGGCTGTCAAGCGATCAACAGCCCATCCTGCATAATTGGCAGTATGCAGGTTCTTAATACTATTAAGGGAGCCGGTTGCGAGCACATCACGAACCTGGCCTGGAGCAAAAACACGCCCTAACTCAAAGTCAATGTAATCGTGAAGCCAATTGCCACTGGTTCCTTTAAACGAAAAAATGGCAACACCGGTATAAATAAACAACCGGTTCACTCCACTAGGTCCAGATACCCAAACTTCCATTTCCTGAGGATTGTCGATTGATACGGGGGTAATCATGGTAATGCATCCTATTAAAGTAGATTGGACAAATCACCAAAACACTGCAATACTATGATAATTTTTTTGTTATTTAAAACCACATCCTTTTCTGTCACAAACCTCTCGCTGCGAATATAATCCGCTCTTGTTATGGTTTTTTTAGTGTTCTTTTGCCTCTTTTGCGCCACTTCGCTAATGGTCGCCACATCTTCTCCGATTTGTAGCCAAGTAAGCTGTTACGTGAACACCCTCTCCGCTATAGACCTAGCGGTTCCTTCGAGTTGAGGAACCTGGCTGTAGCCCATCCTCCTGATATCCGCGCTGACCAATGCGTCGAGCTTGTTGCGAGTAACTCCCACCCCTGCTCTTCTAAGCGCCTTGCAGAAGCAATAGGTAAATATCCCCCTATATACCCCGGAGATGGAAGCCTCAGCGGAGGTTTGATAGTCACGGCATCCTGCCCATAAAACATGATTCAACCCCCGAACGATAACCGCCTCTTTTTCCCCCGATTGTGGCTTCAGAATACCCCTTAGCGGGATTGTTGGATCAGCGTCCAGGAAAAACCCATAATCTAATGGAGGCTCAACGTAACGGTAGGTTACCTTCTGTTCCTCTGGCGCCGCAGCTATAGCGCCAAGTTCCCGCGTCCCACTACCCGAGTGGCAAGAGTCCAGAAGGACATCTAGATTCACCCCTGCTGCCAATCCTCTGAAGATGGCACGAAAATCATCGTCTTTAATCATCCCGGCAGTTGCATAATCGTGGGGACAGATGGTTTCGTCTTTCCTGTCTATCTCTTCACCACTCACATCGGCGACTTGCGAGCCGTGTCCCGAGTAGTGAAAGATGAGCATATCCCCCTTTTTCGCCCCCGTGACCAACCATTTGAGTCCATCCAATATGGCAGCCCTTGTAGCCCAGCGGTCAGTGAGGATACGCATCGTTCTTGGCGCCGCAGGAACAACGCCAAGTGCATTCAGGGTATGGGCTATATCTTTCACATCGTTGACACAACCCCGGAGATCCGGACCACCCGCTCCAACTGGCGAATAGTCATTGATACCAACCAATAGCGCTTTTTTTGCCATGTTTTTCTCCTTTCCTATCACGAGTCTAAAATTCACACAAATTCGTGCCTGATCTTCATCCCACCTTCTTAGATCACTTGAACCATCTCTTTAAATGCCAAATTTCTTTGTATCAACCCACTTCATGCTTAAAAGGGACCAAAAATCCAGGGCCAGTTTGTTGAGGACATAATCGTACGGTAGCCAGCCGTATCCGTTGTCACCCCAACTAGTTCCCCATGAATTGCGAATCAGCAGCGCTCCCGTCGTTTCCTTGTTACATTTCGTGTTCTTTATCTTTTTGCCGTCATCGTAACCCACTGCAACAATGGCATGGCCCCATTGGGCGCTCTCCCCCGGGCACGGATAAGGGATGCCTCCTTTTACATTTGTGTTATTAAACGAAGGGAATCCCCAGAAACCGAACATAGAAGGAATCCCGGCGGCAAGATAATATTTGACCGTTGAAAGCACGGTTGCAGGCGGCACATTTGCGCCCTGGGGGTCGTGGCAGAAATATTTGAGCGCTTCATAGTTGTCAGCCACTGCATAGACGAAGGCAGATGGTTCTTTATCGAAGTCAGGCACATTATAGAACCAGTATTTCTCGTCAGGCACGCCGCACAAGACAAGTGCCCCCATGACATTTCTCAACCATGCCCCCGTATCGCCCGTCACTTTCATCAAATTGCGTGTGGTCTTGTAGAGAAAGAGACGTGAACCGTCTATATGCTTTCCATAGGCTCTTCGCTCAAAATATTCCACTATCCCTATACCAGCATGGGCCGTGCACGAACCGAGATTTAACTGGTTTTCTATCGGGGAACACCATGGCCTCAGATCAACCGTTGCAGGTAGAGATAGTTTATTGCCGGCCAACCCAAGTTTTTTCGCCATATCTTTAATAGACGGGTATTCCACAGAATAATCCCGCAAGTCGGGCATTGGTGGCAACCAACCTGTTCCGACTATTTCCTTTGTTTCGGGAAACTCGACTTTGTTATATAAAGCATACATTTTACTTGCCTCCGTTTGATTTGGCTGTTATCATTTTGTTGAAGAAGGTTCTCTCCAACATTCCTAAATAAAAACCTCTCTTTTTAGAGGACTCACCTTGAGATGAGTAATGCGTATTGCATTGTAATACGCATGTCAAGTATTTTTTTATAATGGGAGTATGTCTGAAGAAGTGAGTTATGCAAAGCTATCTATTTAATATCACTTGACCATTTAACTATTTCGTGCCATATTTCTTCCATCACAGGAATTTCCGGAGGGACTATGGGCTACAAACAGATGAACCAGAACATAACCTTTGCCGAATTATCACTTTTTACCTCTATGGAACATAACCGCAGTCTCAAGAGATTGGAGAAGATCAACCGGGCCGTCGACTGGTCTGAAGTGGAAGCGGTCATCAGCGCCCATTATATGGTGGGTACCCGTCTTGAAGGGGCCGATGCCTATCCTCCTCTTCTCTTGATGAAGGCGTTGCTTCTGCAGAAGTGGTACCAGATCGATTCCGACCCGGAACTGGAGAACCAGATCAACGATCGGATCTCTTTCAAGAAGTTTTTGGGGTTGTCCTTTGATGTACCTTCTCCTGACCATTCCACCTTTTCCCGGTTTCGGGGACGTCTGTCGCAAGAGGCCATGAGGGAGGTGAACAGTGTCCTTCTCCGGCAGTTCTCCCGTAAGGGGTTGGTAATCAATGAAGGCATAGCCGTGGATGCCCGTTCCACCCGCTTGACGGCACGGGAGAAGGAGCGGAACAAGGCTATTGCCAAACTGCGGTACATCGTGGAGCAGTATTTTGGGTTGAGTCATTTGCATATGGATGCCTTCAAGGCGCGGTTCATTCGGATCATCAGAAACAGTATCGATGCCCTCTTTAGGCAGATGGCTTTCAACATCTTTCGCGGGGGCAAGATACTGGGGACAACATAGATGGAAGGAGGTGTGTGTCTGGAGTTGTAGATATGGAGAACGGGACCCTCACCTGGTGGGTGAAAGCGGTATTGGGGAGGTGAATAGCGATGACATAGTAGTCATGGTTAGCGTCATCCAGTAGTAGGCAACAGTATCGCATCCCCGCTTGTTAACAACGCGGGGAGAAAATAGAACGTTCAGGAAAGGCGGAAAAATTCAAAGCTCTCAAGCAATGTTACTTGTAACGGCAACAATGTCACTTGTAATGGGAAAGGCGATGGGAAAAGAAGCAGATAGAACAAAACATTGGCGTGAAAGGAAGAAAGCTGAAGGGAAGACCTCATTGACCGTTATGCTATCCCAGGAGGCTCGGATCATCCTTAGGGAAGAGAAGGAGAAAACTGGAGAAACTTACTCCGTTATCATGGAGAAGGCGCTTCAAATGCTCAAGAAACAAAGTTATCGATTGCCTACCATCAATCAGTTTCCCATGCGTGAAGAGGTCATGGCAAGGACGACGGCGAACAATCATCAATTATTGCTCACTGTCAAAAAAAGTAAGGATAATGGAGACAAGCCCCGGATATTAATTGACGACTTCGCCAATTATCCCGATGAGGGCAGCGCGAGCAAACAGCTGTGGAGGGAGCAGAATAGCTTTTCTGATTTAAAACTTAACAATGGGTTCATCACCCGCTTGTTTCGATCCTCAACCGGCTTTCGTCGACGGAAAAAATGGTTTAAATAGTGCATCCTGAAAAATGCAATTGCTAAGTCGCGTAGTCATTAAGAAGGCTCTTTGAAAACTGAAGAAAGTTGTTGAAAAGAGGTTGTTGTTGCCTCGGGAATCTGATATAAGTCGTTGATATGAAAACAGATATTCCAGAGAGGCAACTTCTTATATTTGAGGCTCTTTTTGCGGATGTGCTCAATGCTGATCATGAACTTCTCCGTGCCGCGCGTCTGATCGGCTGGGACGGCCTCGACGAAGCCTTGTCGGTATACTACAGTCCCATTGGCCGCCATGGGAAGTCGATTCGTTTGATGGTGGGTATCCACATCCTGAAGCGCCGGTACAACTGTTCGGATGACCGGGCGGTGGAGATGCTCCATGAGAACGCCTACTTGGCAGAGCTTCTGTGGTTTCAACAGTTTTCAACGCGGTCAAATATTGGATTCCACCACCCTGGTGAAGTTCAGGAACCGAATCGGGACAGAAGGGATGCAGCGGATCGAAGCCATCCTGCTTCAGGCCTGGTCAGACATGGGTTTAGTCAAGACCAGGCGGGTGGCGGTGGATACGACATCACAGCCGAAGAGCATTGCTTATCCCACCGACGCTGATCTGCTTCATCGGATCAAGTAGAAGATCGTCAGGCAGATTGAGAGGGTCCGCCAGGAGGTTGCCCTTTAAAAACCCTTTCGCACCTTCAGCCGAACCGGAAAGAGGATCCTCCTCGGGATCAAGAAGTTCCACCGGAAGAACCCCGAAGCGAGGCAGAAAGCCATCGGGAAGCTCAAAGAGAGAACCGCCCACGTGGTCAAGCAGGCAGCCGGTGTGGCCAACACCCTTTACAGCCGTGGTCATCGGGAGTCCGGTCGTCAGTTGGATCGCCTCGTTGCTCTGGGCAAGCGGATCATCTCCCAGACGGAAGAAGCGCTCCGCGGAACGAATCCAGCCAATCGTTCGTACTCTCTGCACGAGAAGGATGTGGCGGCCTGATCCTTTCCCATCAGGAGTATCAGCAAAACGTGGCGGATGTGAAGACCCTGGGGCGGGCGATCACCGGATGAACCGCTGCCGATACCGAGGAAAAGCAGGAGATACGGTCAACGTAGTCTGGGCGACGCTCGCTTGGAACACGAAAAAGATCGTCCAACTGGCTAGGGCAAAGGCAGAAAGGTTGAACGGCAGGAACCTTCCCGCGATTGCATGACCGGATATCCGACTCGGGTACCCCGTGCACCTCTATCTTTCTTTAGTTGTCAAAGAACGGAACTACTGCAAACTTCGGATAATCCTGTTTTTCAGGATGGACTAAACACCTAATAATATCTTTATTGTAAACAACAGATTGCCCTCTCTTCTTCCTTTTTGGCTTGGTAAATCGCTTATATCCTCTTAACCGCCGGATCGCATGTTTCCGATTCTCCTTTCGGTAACATTTTTTATGAGGCAATTCGTGACTAGGATAAAATCTTGACAATTGTGGGGCAATTGATTAGCCTACTTGCCCAAGTTTCTTTGGAGGGAGAATCAAGGATGATAGGTGTGCTGATCACGACACATGGAAACTTAGGCACGGAACTTCTGAACGCCGCCGAGATGATAAAAGGTCACCTAAATGGAGTGGCCTGTCTATCGGTTGACCAGGAAAAAGGCGTGGACGATTTGCGTAAAGAAATCAGCACGGCTATCAAGAAATTGGATCAGGGGCAAGGTGTGTTGATTCTGACAGACCTATTTGGCGGAACTCCCTCGAATTTTTCCCTATCTTTTATTAAGGAGGGCAAGGTTGAGGTTGTCACGGGTGTCAACCTGCCGATGTTGCTCAAAATTTCCGATGCGGGCAAAAACATGAAGCTCAAAGAATTTGCCCAATACATACGTGACTGCGGCATTAAGAATATTTATTTGGCAAGCGAGGTTTTAAATAAGAAGCCAAGTGGATAAAAAGTTCTACAGACATGAGTTGAGTCGGATAACATGGAAACGCTTATAAGGGAAGGGACACAGCTTCCTCCGGATATTAGGCTTGTAAGGGTAGATGAGCGACTTGTTCATGGGCAGATTTTAGAGGCTTGGGTTCCGTTTGTTCGCGCTTCACGGATTGTTGTGGTCAATGATGCGGCCGCCGCTGATTCTTTTCGTGTGGAGGCCATGAAGATGGCGGTCCCTCGTGAGATGGAAGTTTCTGTCTATCGAATTAAAGACTTTACCTTAAATTATTCGTACAGCAGGGGATCAGGCGTAAAAACCATCATTTTGTTTTCAAGCATTGCTGATGCCCTGAGGGCGTTTACCCTGGGATTCAAATTCGAGAAGTTAAATATTGGGAATATTCATGCCGAAAAACATAAAAAAAGATGTTCTTCTTCCGTTGTCCTGGGTGAAGGTGATGTCCGCGATATCGTGGCGCTTCTAGATGCAGGAATTAAAATAGACGTCAGACATGTTCCCAGGGAACGGTTCACTGATATTCGGAATTTTATAAAAATCGGTTTCTGAATCGTTTTACCCATTGAAGAGAAGAGCTACATGTTAATAAAGGTTATTATGGTTGCCTTTGTGGGAGGAATTCTTTGTGTGGACAAGATTCTCGTGCAGGCGCTGGTTTCACGGCCCATTGTGATCGCTCCAGTTGTTGGTTTGCTTTTGAATAATCCTTACACAGGTTTAATCGTAGGGGCTTTTGTCGAATTATTCTGGATTGATCGAATTCCTATCGGGAACTACATCCCTCCTAACGATGCCGTTGTTGCGCTGCTTATTACTGCCGCTTCCATCCTTGCAGGACAGGAAATAGGCCATTTTTCACGGGAATTGATATCCTTGTCGTTTTTGATTTTTGTTCCTTTCGGCGTATTATTCCAGAAGATAGAAGTGATGATCATCGAGTCGAATTATGCGCTTTCGGAGGCGGCAATACTGGATGCCAAAAGGGCGAATGTTAGGGGAATTACCGCAAAGCATCTCTGGGGGCTGATGAAGAATTTTCTTTCCACGACGGCATTTATCTTTGTTTCACTACTTTTGGGAATCGTTGCCTTGGTTCATGTTTTTCCCCTTCTTCCTGCCTTCATAATAAAGACGCTCACGATTATTTATCTTTTTCTGCCTGTTTTGGGTATTGCCGTTGCCATCAACACGATTAAGCAGCGTCATATTGTCCCTGTTTTTTGCGCTGTTTCTCTTGTTGTATTGATAATTTTGGAATGGCTCTAGCCCCCATAAATGGACATATCAGTTGAAATTTCGCCGATGAAAATGGACGATCTTGATGAGGTTCTTGCCATAGAAGCTTCCTGTTTCCCGTCATCATGGTCGAGGGGCGTGTTTATGCGTGAACTGTGGTTATCTATATCCCGGAATCTGGTAGCCAAAATCGAAACGGGCATGGGTAAAGAAATTGCCGGCTACGCTAATTATTGGATTATTCCAGCAGAAGTGCAACTTCACAATATAGCCGTGAGAAAAGATATGCGGCGAAAGGGAATTGCGTCAAAACTCGTGGCGGAGATAATGAAATCTGCCCATAAAGAAGGCGCAAGTTGGGGAACTCTCGAGGTCCGCAGGTCGAATGAAGGCGCTATAAGCCTGTATAAAAAAAATGGTTTTGTGGTAGAAGGTGTAAGGCCCTTTTATTATTATACCGACACAAGAGAAGATGCGCTCATCATGTGGGTGAACATCAATGAGTGGTTTATGAAAAGAAACAATTATGGCACGTAAGCGAACTACGGTTTCGGCCGAGATTATACAGAATCGGGAAATAGCGCCGCTTCACTTTTTGATGACCTTGCGTTTGCCTCCGACATTTCATCCCCCTTATCCCGGGCAGTTTGTAATGATTAGGGCCGAAAATCGGCAGCCCCCCTTGCTGGGAAGACCTTTTAGCGTTTATGATTTTTATCATGATAAAAAAGCATTGGCGCTGGAGCTTCTTTACCGTGTCGTTGGACAGGGAACCAGAATTTTTTCTCTCTTGCCACAAGGTGAAAAGCTCGAAATTTTAGGCCCCCTCGGTCGGGGATTTAAAATAGACGGCAGGCGCAGGAAGCTGATACTTATTGCCGGCGGCATGGGAGTGGCGCCGCTGTCCTTTCTGGCTTCATACGTAAGACGTCGTGGCGCTGGAAGCTCTTTTGAAATAGTGTCCTATGTGGGGGCAAGAACTGCTAGTTATCTGGCGGGCTTAGACAAGCTGGAAACTATGTGTTCGAAAACTTTTATCAGTACCGATGATGGGAGCCTTGGTTACCACGGCAAGGTGATAGAGCTGTTTGAAGATCATCTGAAAACATGTCATGGAGATATGCCTGCTGTCTATACATGCGGCCCATATCCTATGATCAGACAACTTGCGGATATACTGAGGGGCTGCTCCGGTTTCTGTCAGGTTTCCATGGAGGAACGGATGGCCTGTGGTATCGGGGCCTGCCTGGGGTGTGCAATCCCTATAAGAAATAAAGACAATCGGCAGTTGTATAAGCGGGTCTGCAAGGACGGTCCCGTTTTCGATATTCGCGATCTGGCTTGGAGGTAAGTCGTTTTCAAGAGGATTGAGATTATGGACAAGAGCAGAAAATTCTCTCCCAAAATGGCCGTGAATATAGGAGGAGTTGCACTTAAAAACCCCATCATGACCGCCTCCGGAACGTTCGGTTACGGTGAGGAATTTACCCCGTATGTGGATTTAAACCGTTTGGGAGCCATCATTGTGAAGGGTATATCCCTGAAGCCGCGCAGAGGAAATCTTCCCCCCCGTATTATGGAGACCGCAAGCGGCATGCTCAATGCGGTGGGATTGGAGAACGTGGGTGTTGATGCGTTTATCAAGGAGAAAATGCCCTTCTTGCGGGACCATGATGCAACCGTTATCGTCAATATTTTTGGCGAAACGATCGAGGAATATCAAAAAGTTGCCAAGAAGCTGGACCGCATTGACGGTGTCTGTGCGTTGGAAATTAACATTTCTTGCCCTAATGTCAAGCGGGGAGGCATTGCCTTTGGGGCAAGGCCTGATGTTGCTTCGGAAGTGGCCAGAGCCGTGAAGACGGCAACCCGTTTGCCTGTAATGGTAAAGCTTACGCCGAATGTCACAGATATTGTGGAAATAGCCCAAAGCGTCGAAGATGCAGGTGCGGATGCCATTTCTCTCATCAACACCATAACCGGGATGTCTGTGGATATCGAAAAAAGAATCCCCCACCTTGCCAATATTACGGGTGGCCTGTCCGGTCCTGCCATAAAACCCATTGCCTTGAGGATGGTCTGGCAGGTTGTCAAACATGTCCATGTGCCTGTGATTGGCGTTGGAGGCATTATGGATGAAAGGGACGCCCTGGAATTTTTCATTGTCGGTGCAAAAGCCGTTCAGGTGGGGACGGCTAATTTTATTCATCACACGGCGACGATGGATATTCTCGAGGGTCTGGAAACGTATCTTGTGGAAAGTGGGATCGATGATATTCATGATTTAATCGGCACACTTAGGGAAGAAGGGGAAAAATGTTAAGCATGTTGGTTGCCTTGATGCTTGGTTTATGTTGGGTTTCCGATGTGTTTTGTGTCCAATCCACCATCACAGAAACGGACAGGTATGCCTGTATGGGTGAGGATAAATCAAGAAAACACAAAGGTGAAATCACCTAACCGCAACTTGGGGCAAGGAGGCTTGATAATGGCAGCAGAAATCATTGCCGAAGGCGTTTATCTGATTGGAGGGCCTAATCTTTCCCATCCCAATGACGCCGCATCATTCATCATAGATTTTGCCGGAGAATTGGTGATGATTGACGCAGGCGCGGGCCGAAGTTCAAAGGTTCTTCAGAAAAATATCGAAGATGCGGGACTCAATCCCAAAGCCATTTCTACATTGATCCTTACCCATTGTCACATCGACCATATCGGTTCGGCTCCCTATTTCAGGGAGCATTTTGGCTGCAAGCTTTTGATCCATGATCTCGATGCGGATGCGCTGGAAGCTGGAGATCCCGCAAGAACAGCGGCCAACTGGTATGGCGCAAAATTTTCGCCGACAACTGTGGACAGGCGCTTGATAGGAGAAGACGAGCATCTTCACTTCGGCGATGAGGCGCTGCATTGCCTTCATACCCCCGGCCATACGCCGGGGTCCATTTCTTTGTACCTTGACAGGGGAGGGAAACGGATTATCTTTGGCCAGGATATTCATGGCCCCTTTTATGACAGCTTCGGTTCGGATATTGGCCAATGGAAACAATCCATGGAAAAACTCCTGACCCTTGAAGCGGATATTCTCTGTGAAGGACATTTCGGAATTTTTCAGCCCAAAGAAAGGGTCAGGCAGTATATCGAGAGATATATCGAGGAATATTCATAGCCAAATAGACGAAAGGCCTTTCAGGTGTTTGATATCATTGAAATGCATAATGCTGTATTTCCCGTCTTTGATTTCCACGTGGGTCTTGGATGCTAAATCCACATGCATCTGCATAAACTGATTTAGGGCGGCGCCCTGAATTTTGCAAAGGATCGTCATGATCGTAAAACCGTGTGAAACGATGAGGGTCTTGTTTCCTTCCCTGCTGTGCGGCGCACGCAGACAGGTTTCGATGATTTTCTGAAAAGCGTCCCACGCCCGACGCTGTAAGTCATTCAGGCTTTCGCCGTTGGGGATGGCAACGGCAGCCGGATCGGCAATCCATTTTTCCAAAAAGGAGGCATGGTTTTCCCGCAATTCAGCCAAAGTCAGGCTTTCAAAGTCGCCTTGATCGAGTTCCTGCAGATCGTCTTCGGTTTCGATGGCTACGGGATGAACTTTTCCTATAGCTGCCGCGGTCTGATAGGCTCTTTTCAGAGGACTGGAATAAATAGCGGATATCTTTACGCTTTCTAAGCTTTCGGCTAATCTTTGGGCCTGTTTTCTTCCAAAATCGCTAAGCCCAATGTTGCTGATCCCCTGGACCCTTTTTTCCCTGTTCCAGATGGTTTCACCATGTCTTACCAGTATGATTTCCAAGTGATTTTACTCCTTTGAATAGAGAATTGAAAAATGTGTAAATGCTACTCCATCCTTTCAATTTCCCTGATTTTTTCTTCCAGGCGCTTTTTGGAGATGGGAAATGCCGTCTTCAGTTCCTGGGCAAACAAAGAAACTTTGTATTCCTCAAGCATCTGGGAAAACTCCTCAATGGCCTCCTTTTTTTCTCCTGAAGCTTCCGGGGTCAAATCTTTTATCATGTCTATAAGTTTATCGGCAAATATTTTAACCTCTGCTGTTTTTGAGAAGGCCTTTTCAAGGTGCAGAAGGCCTCTTTCCGCCCGCAGGGCAAATGTCTTAAGATATCTGGGCATATGGGAAAGTCTTTCATTGTCATAAATTTCGAGAAAGTTAGGGGGCATAAGGCGATTGAGCTCGCAACGGAGTTCCGACAGAAATTTGCGGGCCAGTGCGTTCATGCGGTGCGTGGCTTCGTGAGCCTGAAATTCCTTAAGCGTTTCAAAGTAGCTTTTCAGAACCGGTTGGATTATTCGGAGGACTTCCTGTCCGTAAGGCAAAATTTTATGTTCCACGGTTTGGGCATAATGAATAAACTCTTCCCGGGTTTTGATGGATCGGGCAAAAAGATCTCTGATGATTTTTTCAAAGATAATTTTTTCTATCGCTTTGCTTCCTCCCAGTGCGCTGGTCCACGTTTTCATATTGTCGGGCAGGCAAACAGCCTTTTTCAGATAGGCAAGCTCTTCTTTGAAGCGGAGTTTGTAGAGGATCATCACACCTAATCTGTGGGATGACTGTGCCTCATGGAGAGTTTTAAACAGGCGCAGGTTTGCGCAATCCTCTGCCGCTTCAAGGCCTGGATATGCATGAATATGAAATGCGCTATCATCTGTTATGGCAACTGTTTCGGGAATATCTCCGAAATCCCAGTCTATAACTCTCGTTTTATCCCATGCTGCCCGTGCTTTCTGGAAGGCCGTCATCTCTTCGGAAGCTCCAATGCCATCCTGCAGGAAACGGATATCGCGGGCATCTGCGGTAGTTTTGCCTTCCGCATCGACCACGACAAAACGCATTTTAAGATAGTCGGGGAGGTCTTGTACGCGCCACAAGGAAACTGGAATATCGACGCCGAATTTCTGGTAGATGACATTACTTAGAAGAGACAGGAAATTTCCTCTCCGGTTGCCCATTTCTGAGAGAATGATCTCGCATGCCTGTGAAGGAGGCGGCAACTTTCCCCGGCGCTCTTTCGGAAGCCCCTTGATAAGGTAGATGATTTTCTCCTTCAAAAGACCGGCGACAAGCCAGTCAGGCGCCCAGGGGGGAATGGTTGTCAGTAGTTGCACGGGAACCTTTAGGGTAAGGCCGTCGTCGGAGGCACCCGGTTCGTAATGATACTGGCAGGAAAATTGCGATGGTCCCATCTGTATTTGATCCGGATATTTGGCAAGTTCTTCCAACTTCGGCGCATGCATCAAAAGGTCTTCTTCCTTCATGCGGAGGAATTCGTCCCCGCCCTTGTCGCGAATGAATTTTCGCATGGTTTTTGTGTCATAAATGCCGGGAAGCCTGTCTGCGTAAAATTGAGCGATTGTTCCCTCATCGGCCAGAAGGCAGTGTCTTCTGAGCTTGGCTTCCATGTCGGCGATGTGCCGGATTACCTGCTGGTTATGAATGAGAAAAGAAGGTGGATTTTCCATCTCTCCCTCCACCAGGGCCGCTTGTATGAAAATCTGCGAAGCTTCTGTGGGATTTATGGGACCGAAGGACACGCGCCTTTTGGGTACGATGACCAGGCCAAAGAGGCTGACCTGTTCATAGGCTACGACCTCTCCGCGCTTCTTTTCCCAATGTGGTTCAAAAAAAGTGGACCGGCAAAGAGCGCCTCCCAGCTCTTCCAGCCAAACGCTTTCAATATTGGCTGTTGTTCTGACAAAAAGGCGGGAAGTTTTTACGGCTTCTGCCGCTACAATCCAGTTTTTTCCCTTGTTGTAGAGGCTTGAACCTGGAAAGATCATAACTTCGCGGCCCTTCGTGGCTAAATAAACATTTTTTTCCTTTTTTACGGCAATGTGGGAAAGGTAGCCGCTTAAGATCGACTTATGGATACTGCTGTAACGTTGCTCGCTATCCTCGATATTTTTGAGAGAGGTTCTTTTTATCTTCAGTTCATTCAAGATCGTCGCGATCTGATCGTAGATATCCTGCCATTCGCGCATCCGCCTGAACGATAAGAAATGAATTTTGCAGAACTTCTTTAGTTTTTGTTGTGTGTCCAAAGCGCCGTCATGATACAAATCCCAAATCCGCAAAAGCGTCATGAAGTCGGAGGATGGGTCTTTAAAACGTTCGTGTATCTGGTCTGCCTGCGCTTCGTGTTCGGTTGGCCTTTCCCTTGGATCCTGAATACTGAGGGCGGCAGCAATAATTGCCATTTCTTCCACGCAGCCTTCCTTCTGGGCATTAAGTATCATGCGGGATATGCGGGGATCGAAGGGAAAACGGGCCATCATTCGACCTTTTTCGGTCAGACGCAGGCAGCGGGTGTCGCTGCCCTCTTTTTTTGTTTCTTGGACGGCCCCCAGTTCCTGTAAGATTTCGATGCCGTCCCGGATATTTTTGGGCTGCGGCGCATCGATGAAGGGAAATGACGCTATATCTCCTATGCCGAGGTCGAGCATTCTCAGAATGACCCCCGCTAAGTTTGCCCTCAAGATTTCAGGAAGGGTGAACAGAGATCGGTTTTCGTAATCTTCCTTGCTGTAGAGACGGATGCAGAGGCCATGCTGGAGACGCCCACAGCGCCCCTTTCTCTGATCGGCGCTGCTTCTTGATATATTTTTTATGGGAAGCTCCGTCGTTCTTGTTCTTGGGTTGTACTGGAGTATGCGGGCAAGGCCGGTATCGATGACATAGGAGATACCGGCAATGGTAATGGATGTTTCCGCAACATTGGTGGCAACGATAATTTTTGGGGCGGCTGCAGGTCGGAAAATTCGACACTGCTCTGTCCATGAAAGCCTGGCAAATAGAGGGAGAATTGTAATGCCGCGGTTTTTTAGCGCGGCTTCGAGAAGCCCGCAGGTTTCCCTTATATCCCGTTCCGTGGGCATAAAAATGAGGATATCTCCCCGGGGGTATTCCCTGACAAGAGTTTCTGCAGCCTTGACGGCGGCATCAATGTAAGTAACCTCTCCGTTTTCATCCTGTTCGGGATCAATGGGCATGTAACGCACATCCACGGGATACATGCGGCCTGACACTTCAATGATTGGCGCATGGCCGAATGCTTGAGAAAACTTATGTGTGTCGATAGTTGCGGATGTGATGATGACTTTCAGGTCTTTTCTTTTTTGCAGGATGCTCTTTAAAATGCCCAGAACAAAATCTATATTGAGGCTCCTTTCGTGGGCTTCATCCACGATTATAGTGTCATAATTAGATAAATATGGGTCCCCTTGCGTTTCCATAAGAAGAATCCCGTCTGTCATGACCTTGATATAAGGATGGGAGCCTATCCGCTCATCAAAACGGATTTTGTAACCAACGGATTTCCCGATGGGCTCGTGGAGTTCCTCCGCAATCCTTCCGGCAACGTGAATGGCGGCCATTCTTCTGGGCTGGGTGCAGCCGATGAGCCCGCCTATGCCCCTTCCTGCGTCTATACACATTTTAGGGATCTGGGTTGTCTTGCCGGAACCCGTTTCTCCGGTTATTATAACAACCTGCCTCTTCCGAATGGTTTTTATAATTTCACTTTTTTTCGCGATTATGGGAAGCTTTAGGGGGTATGTTATTAAGGGGCGATGAGCCTCCTTCAAGGCGGCATCGGCAGACGAGAGTCTATTTGTCTTGCGTTTGGTGTCAGATGAAGATTTCATGGGGGGTCTTATTTATAACGAAATTTAAAAAATCAAAAGAAAATTATAGGCATAGCGCTTTGCAAAAAACGTTTTTTGAAAGTTGGGGAGGCATTGTCCATCCTCCGGTTTACGATAGAAGCGTTTCTCTTCAACTTTATAGCTCTTAAGGTTTCTGTATTGATCCGTCCTCGATACCCCCCCCATCGTACCCGCAATCGTCTTCACCGGGTACTTGAAGTAGCCCCCAAACACACTTGAAGAATTTGCGGAAGAAACCAGGAAACAGGCGCAGCCATGGCGCACATCCACGCCCGCGCGGATAGCGGTGAGTCCACTTGATCTTGGCTTATCAAAACTTTCACGAAAATCGTCATCACAAACGAATAAAGGCCGCAGGACCTGCCTTTTAGGAAAATAAAGCTCTAACAACAGGCCTTACTCTTTGAACAAAATATGTTCTAAGAACAGAGCGCTCAGAATTCCCACGATAAAACCGTTGCCAAGGATGGGTTTCACGATAGAAGGGAACGTATCTAGCGCATGTGGTGGTAGAAAATCGATCATTGCTGCCAAAAGAAGGGGAAGTCCGATAATGAGCCCATTGTCAAATTTAAACGTTTTTTCGGATCCAAACGCCATCATCAATCCCGTGGTAATCTGTGCACACAAAAGGTAAATCAGAACACTTCCAATTACCACCGATGGAACGTTTCCAATAAATCCTATGAGAAATGGGGAGAACGATAAAATGAGAAGGAGAGCAACCGTCGGTAACATGGTGAATCGGGAGGCGCATTTTGTGTAGGCGAGTACGCCGGGGCTTAGGGAATAATTAACAGGGCCGATGATGCCAAGAAATCCGGACACTATATTGGCAAGTCCGGTGATAAAAACACCGTAAGTTACCCTTCTAGATGTGTTGGTCGGTTTTAGAAGCTCATTCAGGGACTGGATCGAGGCAACATCATTGATTGAAAGGGCAATAAAGCAAATCAAAAATGAGACCACGATCCCAACGTCAAAAGTAAAGGTGGTGGTCATATGCCTTAGGAAGCCGGAGATCGGTGCAAAACGTGCGACATTTTCCCAATGAAGATTGTCGGGAAATATCGTAAAATAAAAGAAACTCCCCAAAATCATGACCCACACGATCAGTGTTGACTTCCATATCCCGAAAAGATAACGGTGGAAGCTAAAGGTTAAAATAATCAAAATGAAAGAGAAAATGATGTTTAAAAAGGGCGTTATTCCTGTTTCGCTATATGTGATGAGGTGAATGATTGTGGGTAGAAGACTGAAAGCGATCAGTAAAAATACAACAGAGACAACACGAGGGGTAAATAGGCGTTTCAGATGACTGAACAAACCGGTGACGCTTACAAACGATAGAAATAACCCGCCGGCAATAATGGCTGTATAAACTGCATTTGCATTATAATCCCTGGAAGCGATCATCCCAACCAGCAAAATGGTTGATGGTCCAACTATGAGTGGCATACGATGGCCCCAAAAGATTTGTATAAATAGCGCTGTTGCCATAAGAAAGGACATTTTTTGTAAATAGGTGATTTGATCTTCCAACGTGTGAAAGTAAAGCCCGCCACCAATCTTGCCAATGATAATAATTACGGGGATGGCGACAGCAAACCACTGAAACCCCAAAAGTAATGTTTCAACAATAGGGGGATGCTGATCAAGACCATATTTGAATTTCATCTCATTTGACCCTTTGCTTGTTCCTTTTCTTATTTGTTCTGAACAAGACTTGAGTTTACAGTGGCCAGATTCTCCGGGTTGTAAACCGGGTTTACGCCACTAACTTTGCTTCCAAATCCTTCTCTTCAAAAGAATATTTCTTTCCATTGAGGAAAATTTCTATGGGGGTTCTTCTCTGTCAACTCATGTCCGTCGACTTAACTTCCTATTGATAAAGGAAACAAATTTTGTTATTTAGCTATTCAGAGATTATACTTCCATGTAATCATTTCTTTCCCACTGATGTTCCGCCCAATACGCACGAACAATCATTTATGATGCACTCGTAAAAAGTCCCAATTGTCACCCTGAGCTTGTCGAAGGGTGAACATAAATAATTGATATTACGTCATGGTTCGACAGCGCCTGTCCTGAGCCAGCCGAAGGGCTCACCATGACAAAACCCGCGAATTTTGACTTTTTACGATTTTGTCAATATTTATTATGGTTCATATCATTTTGTGAAAGGATAGCCAAGGGGAAAATTAACTATTTATTAATTATTTTCGCTACTTAAATAAAAGAACTTTTTACGAATCCATCAATATTAACGGAGAAACACTCCGGCAATGGCTCCGCCCTCTGGGTTTCGGCGGAAAAGTGCGTAAACGGTCTCATCATCGTAAAAGCAGAAAGCGTTCCAGCAAGGAAGGAGAACTTCTCTTTCTGGACGGCTCCCCACATCTTCCCCCCAAAAATTACACCAACGTCGGAATTTGGGTGTAACTAGTTATCGAAAAGGCGCATGATCATCTGGTTATTTTTGCGGCAGTTCGGAAATTATACGGAAAATTTACTTTTTTGTTTAGTTTTGGTAGATTACTCAGTGTGATGTCTGCGTAATCATCTCCTTATTAACTCGAGGAGGAATGCATGAGCGAACAAAAAGACATGGTTCTCAGGTGCCTCAGTTGCGGGATAAAAAACAGAATTCCTAGTAATCGGCTCCAGGAACGTCCGATTTGTGGCCGATGTCATGCGCCCTTGGACGATATTCTGATTCGGTGTCTGAATTGCGGAGCTAAAAACAGGATGCCCGAAGACCGACTTTACGGCAAGCCGAAATGTGGCCGATGTGGTTCCCCCTTGGTGGTTGTGGAAGAGACGGCTCATCCTGTTGACATCACGGATGCAAGCTTTTATCCAGAGATTTTGCGATTTTCGGGCTCTGCGCTTGTGGATTGTTGGGCGCCATGGTGCGCTCCCTGCCGAGCCGTTGCACCGGTGTTGGATGAACTGGCATCTAAGTATGCAGGCGGAGCCAAGATTGCAAAGCTCAACATCGATGAAAATCCTATCACTGCTTCCCAATACAGTGTTCAAAGCATCCCCACCATGCTTTTTTTTAGGGAGGGTAAGCTGCTTGACAGGCTGGTTGGCCTTTTCCCCCTGCACGTTATCGAAAGCCGTTTGCTTGCCATTATCAAGACAAGTTGAGAGTCCTTGCGAATGCCGGTTTATCTGAGAAAGGCCGGCGTGGAGAGACAACAAAACTTGAGCATATGATTGCTTGACAAATATCTTCGGAAAGGCTAGGG
Source organism: Syntrophaceae bacterium UBA4767 (assembly GCA_002403385.1). GTDB lineage: Bacteria > Desulfobacterota > Syntrophia > Syntrophales > UBA4767 > UBA4767. Next base: position 29,278 of record DHHR01000068.1, read on the forward strand.
AGATTGAGCGATATTCGACGTAGAGGAGACGATTAATGCGCCGAACTAAAGATTATTTGATGGAAAGCCCTGATGAGATTGTTCGTCTAGAGAAAAAAACGGACAGTGAAGCCCTTCGCAGGCAGGCCCTATGGTGTGGAATAAAGCCGGGACAGAGGGTGCTGGATGTAGCATGCGGTCCCGGCAAGACGACCTCCATCCTTCATAAAATGGTTCAGCCGGGGGGACATGCTACGGGCATCGATTTTTCGCAGGAGCGCATTTCCCATGCCCGCAATCATTATGGAGGCAAATCAGGCATTGATTTTTTTGTTCGTGATTTCAGGGACTCGCTGGAAGATTTGGGATATTTCGATGTGATATGGGTTCGGTTTATTTTAGAATATTACAGGAAAGAAAGTCCCGATATTGTGGGAAATCTCAAGAATGCTCTGAAAAAAGGCGGGTATCTTTGTCTTGCCGATCTGGATTACAATTGCCTTAGCCATTATGAATTGCCCCCTCATTTAAGGGATATTTTACCCAAAATTATGGTCAGGTTGGATGAGGAATATAATTTTGACACCTATGCGGGAAGAAAATTATATGCTTATCTTTATGACCATGGTTTTGAAGATATCGAAGCTTGTTTAATGGCGCACCATTTGATTTACGGAAAAATCAAGGATCACGATGCTTACAACTGGATGAAAAAAGTGGAGGTCAATGCACCGAAATTTAAGGATCTGTTTAAGCGCTATCCCCACGGCTACGCTGGATTCAAGCATGATTGGACAGCATTTCTCCATCTTCCCAGACGCTTCACTTACACACCCTTGATTCTTTGCAAGGGAAGGAATCCCGGCTCCGATTGAGATGCCTATGGCATGAAATATAACAGCTCAAGGTGACTTCTCCGATTTTTTATGAGACCATCTTAATGATTTGTTCAGGGAAAGGGGTTTTCATTATTGCAAAGGAAACTTTCCCTCCTTCAGCAGCTCCAAACAGGCATCAACAACCTGTTTGTCATAAAGAGTTTCCTTGGATTGAGAGATTTCTTCCATCGCTTTTTGAAGCCCCAGCGCCGGTCTATAGGGCCGATGGCTCATCATGGCCTCAACAACATCGGCCACGGAGATAATTCTCGATTCCATTAAAATGTCGTTTCCTTTAAGCCCAGATGGATAACCTGAGCCGTTCATTCTCTCGTGGTGCTGTAGGACAATTAACGCCACGGGCCATGCAAACTCTATCTGTTTCAATATATCGTAACCCACGGTAGGATGGGTTTTAATCAACTCGAATTCAATGGGGGTAAGCTTTCGGGGGTTGCTTAAAATTTCGGAAGGAATGTTGATCTTCCCCATATCGTGGATGACGGCAGCCATGTAAATCCCTTCGATTTGTCTTTCAGGAAGCTGCATTTTTCTAGCAATGGAGCGCGCGAGTTCGGCCACGCGAATTTGATGGCTTGCAGTATAGGCGTCACGCACCGCGGAGATTTTGGATAGGGTCTCGATTGTCGCGTTCAAGGTGTTTTGCAGTTTATCGTAACTTTGTTTGAGTTGTTGTTCGGCATGTTTTAAATCGGTAATATCCTTTAGGATGGCCGCAAAACCTACAACGCTTTCATCAGCGCCGAAGTTGGGGGCGATACTCATGCTAAAATAGCAATTCTCTCCAGTTTGTTGGGTAATGGTAACGATCTTATCTCGTATAGCTTGTTTGTTGTCTCTTAACCTTTCGAAAATTCCGGCAGGAGGGTAATCGTTGTTTTCGTAACGGATAAAGCTTCCGAAGGGCATCCCTATGGCATCATCTATGCGGTAACCCAGCAAAGCTTCCCAGGCGGGATTGATGTAGGTAAAATTCCCATTGATGTTTAGGGTGCAGATGATATCGGGGGCGTTTTCGCTTAGGGAACGGAATTTTTCTTCGCTTTCGCGAATTCTCTGATAAGACATGGCATTATAGAGATTGATGGCAATCTGTGGCGCAATGCCCATCAAAAGGCTGACATCGCTCTGGTCAAAGCGCCGTTTTGAGTGAATGTTGTCAACGAAAATGACCCCCAACGACTCCTTTTCAAAAACAATGGGAACGCAGATGAACGCCTGCGTTCCCATCTTTTTGGCAAAATCTATGCTTTTGGGTGAGGAAGTTGCGAGGGCCTCTTCAATGTCGTTGACAATGAATGGTTTTTGCTCCTTGAAGGCGCGAACAGCAAAACCTCTCGATTGCGGGTTGGTTAAGTTAAAAGTTATCTTTTCCAGCAGTTCTTTTAGCTCCAGGTTTTGTCCGTAACCTGCCCTATAAACGAGCTTGGTTTTTTCCTTGTTGGCCAGCATGATCATCCCCCGATCAAAGTCAAGATGTTTTTCGAAGGATCCCATGACGGAAAACAAAACCTTTTCCGTCCCCGTGGTCATGGAGGTGGCCTGGCCGACTTCCTGAATTAAGAGGGCGCTGTTGTAGCGCATGTTGATCTGTTCCAACAGGAGTTTTGCCGTATCTGTGTGTTTTTCCAATTGGTTCAATATTTCCTTTTTTTCCAGATACTGGCTGTAGAAGGCCACGGACAATAAAATAAGGCCTGCCGACAGGGAGGCGAATTCCCAGAGAGGTTCCGGCAGGAGAAAATAAAAGATCAGGCAAGCGACGGGAAGAAACGCAAGAGCGTATCTCAATACGCGGCGCCACGTAAGCTGCGGGGGTTCATCCCAACTGATAATATAGCGGCAGCAATCGCCTCCCTGATGGATGCATTCTGGATGCTCGATGTGGGGAAACCTGTTAAGGAAAAATTTTCCCACGGCATCAAAAGTGCCCAGGCGGTTTTCGCACTGGTATGGTTTTTGTTTCACTTGGGGGTTGGGTTTAAATGTGATTTCCACTTTATTGGAAACGATCTTTCTGGTTCTATAGATACCGGACCGATCCAGGTGAGGGGTAATCCTATCCAGAAGCAGATAGGCGTTAGCAGGGGCGAGAAAACCCATAAGGAATTGCCTCAGGATGCCCACGGATGCTGAATAAACCACGTAGCGTCCAGCTTCTCTGGCCAAAAGGGGCTTGGCCGTCCTTTTGATCAGGCCGTTATAGAAATCGTCCACCTGCTTTTGTGTGAGCCAGTGCCCCTCGTCCTGCAGTTCGTAGTCGGCGATGTTTGACTCTTCAAGAAGGGAAGGTATGTCCACCGCAGGAAAATCCTTTTTCAGGAATTCAATATAGGTGCTGATAATTCGGCTGCTGTATAATCGTTCATTTTCCATGCGTTATTGTTTTAACCCGAATCGGAAGTGAGTGTCCATATATTTTAAAAACTCCTCTCCACATTGAATGTCCATTGCCCATAGACAATATCTCTTCCCGACGGGTATGTTCTTATCCTCCATGTATGCAGAAGGATAGACGAGAAGGGTTACGTTTTGTAAATAGTGGGCTTGGGCCAGTTGGGAGACGGCAGTGGAAAGAACGTCCCATGGGAGTTCGTCATTGTCCATAACCATGATTTTTATCCCATTGATAAGTTCGGAGAGGTTTGCGCCAATGTCGGATTGATCGGCGATCAGGACAGCCCTTGCATTTCTTTTGTAACTGAGCGTATAGGCAACCCATTTTCTTTTTAAATCGAAGCGCTGATAAGCTTTTCCCACGGAGGTATCGGTTGATGTTTTATTGCGAAGTTGAAGAACATCCATCAGCAATCCGCCGGAGGCGTTATTATAAAACTGCTCAAGCTCCCATATATCTGCGTCTGAGCTTGCATTTAATTCCCAGCGCTCAGGAAGCTGAGCCGCCGGAAATTGGGCATGGAAGGGTATATAGGAAAACAGATCTGAAGAGCAGAGTTTGGGATTTGCTATAGATCTGGCAAAGCCGGCAAGGAAGCGATCCATTATTTTCGTTTCCGGGCGGAAGTAGGCCATGAAGTAATCCATGTTGGCGGAGGGAAGCCGGTAGATGTCGTATATGTAAAATAGGAGTGACTTCAAAACTTTTAAGCCCGTGTGTTTGTTGTCCATTGCCTGGGCTGCGTAATGGTGGACAAGCCATGTCTTTTCGTAAGCGCGAAGCATGGAAATATGGCCGTATATCCGACCGCTTTTCTGGTAGGTGACGCAAACAGATACATCCGAGTCTTGCCGGTAGAGTTTCTGGTGGGTTTTGATAAAGTCTTTCCGGTAAGGCTCGAGGAGTTCGAATTTCTTCGGGTAGATGAAGCCGCTCTCAAAGAACAGCTCCCAAAGCGCATCCAGATCAACCTTGCCTGTGATGCACAGCAGAGGATCGACGCTCTGGGCCAATATTTGGGTCAGCCGGCTGTAATCGGCCGGCTCCATATCTAAAATAGCCATGCCTGACCGTACCTGCTGCTGCTCTTCCTTCGCATAGATGATCTGGACATTACAGGTTATTTCTAAGAGTCCTGCATACATGATAGTTAAGTTGTGAATAATCATGCCGGGCATCAAGACGCCCTCGCCTGCCTTTTCCATAACGGAGAATCCCCCTGCGGATGTATCGAAGATTTCCCGCTGGATTATCTTGTTGCACAAGGGGTGTTCAAATGCAACGGTTGGAGGCGGTGTGATCTGCAGGCGCGGGCTCCGGATTTCCCTTGCTTTGAAGCGGCTGATGGCATTGACGGAAGGGGCAAAAACGAATTCCACGTGGGAAGCTGTTTTCTGCTGGCGGATGCATCGGCAGGCGCCGGAGAAAACGATATTTTGACGATGGATTAAATGGATGGTGGCAACGACATCAGGATTAAACCATTGAATAAAATTTGAAGCGTCCTTGTGAATACTGATGCGAAAAGCGGCAGGACTGAAATCAAGGAGTTCGCCTCTGGCGATTAAGCCGCTTTGAAGGAGCTCAGATGTGATATCCTGACAGGCAAAACGGGCAAATCTCCGGCGCCCCACGGCGTAACTGATCTCAGGAAGCTGCAAGCGGCAGGATTCATTGTCCATTTTTTGCAGAATGGCGGGGATGAGGATGATGGATTGTCCATCTTCAATGAAGGCATGTTTAAATTGATACGCTTCAATATTTAGATTTACCATAGCATCGTTCTGCCAAGAGCAGGTGATTTCGGTTTTCGTGCAAATGTGCGGATAGGCCTTTACCGGAATGTCTTCTTTGTATTTATGATGATGAAGAAGAATATACAAATGTCCGTTTTTGAAATGAAGGTGGTTTAAGGCGTTGATGAGGTTTTTTATCTTTATTTCATGGGCGGATTCAATCGCCCTTGTCAGTTCTTCATACTGAAACCACCATGGCGGCGATGACGTTTCTTTTGGAGTAGAATAAGCATTCGCGTCTTGTTGATTTATCTTTGCGTCCATATCGATATTTGTCTTTCTCTATGCGCTTTGGGCTTCTCTTAAAAACTTTTCATGTAATACATCTTTTGTAATACATACTTGTAAAAATTTTATTTGTCAAGGATTCTAATGTACCTGTTGCCTCATAAAGAATGTTACCGAAATCGGGTAATCTTTTTGAGCTTCACCCTCTGTGCCAATATAAGTGAGACACTTCCCACCATGTGATTTAGACTCTATAATAGAGGGTGGGAAGGAGAACCAGGGATGAAAAAGAAGGGGGTCATGTTAACCAACGCTAATGTTAAGATTGAGGAAATGGAAGGAGTCCGTAGGACGACTGGAATTTCCTCAATCGCCGAACCACAGAG
>DHHR01000061.1 GCA_002403385.1 Syntrophaceae bacterium UBA4767
AAAATCGGGGCGGAATCTATAACGGCTTGAAAACACTGGATTCCCCCGTATCGAGTACGGGGCAGGCTCAAGTCAAGCACGGAATGACGGCAAGGCGATTTAATCATAAATTCAAAGGTCTCATTTCTATCTTAATAAATTCCCCTGTTTTGAATCCCTCTTCATACGACTTTTCATGAAAAGAAGAATACGTTTATGCGCCTCTATGAAATTCTTAAGGAAGCGGTAGCAAAGACAGCATCCGGCGGGACGGAAGCATCAACACTGACTAATGGCAAGTCTTGATATGACCAATCGCCCCAGAAAGCGTCACGGATTTCATAAAACATGGGTATGCCATAATCTACGAACGCCTTCCGCCACCGTACCTGAGCATGCATTAATCCAAATCGCTTTCTTCGGCTAACTTTATTGGCATCGTCGGCGGCTTCCTAAGTGCATTAGGAGAGGCGGATATAAGATCGTGTGTTTTTATGCCTAAAATGGCCAGTGTTGTTTCATCATGCAGGATATTCGACGCTGGTCCCAGAGCGACAATTCTGCCTTGATCCATCAAGGCAATTTTCGAACAGGTCTGGGAAATCAAATCTAAATCGTGGGCGGCAATAATCTTGGTCAGAGACAGTCTGTTTAAAAGGTCGATAAGCTCTTGGCGGCGCTTCGGGTCTAAATTGCTAGTGGGCTCATCTAAAACCAAAATCTGGGGATTCATGGATAGGACGGTGGCAATGGCTACCCTTTTCTTTTCGCCGATGCTGAGATGGTGGGAAGACTTTTTGACGAAAGCGAGCATATCCACTTCCTTCAGCGCAGACTGAACCCTTGTTTCCACCTCATTTTTCTTCAAACCCATATTGATCGGGCCGAAGCCCACATCATCGAAGACAGTGGGCATGAACAACTGATTGTCGGGATCCTGAAACACAAGACCGACCATAGAGCGGATATGGGGCAGGTTTTTGTCTGTCATCTCCATCCCCTTTATCCGAACGGCGCCATTGCTTCGGAGAATGCCGTTTAAATGAAGCAAAAAAGTCGATTTCCCGGCGCCATTGGAGCCGATAATCCCCACGCTGTCCCCTTCAAACACATCGAGCGTTATCCCCGCCAAGGCGCGGGAACCATCCGGGTAGGTATAATGAAGATTGTTGATTTCAATAATTTTTCTCGTCATCCTACACACCAAAAAGATGAGCGCCAATCAACAACGCCAGCATAGCTGAAAAAAAAAGCATGTCCGCGGCCGTAATCTGGAAATGGTGAATCGTGCGGACGGTGCCGTCAAAACCCCTGGAACTCATGGCCAGATAAACGGATTCCGCCCTTTCATAAGCCCTGACAAACAAAACGCCGACCATGTTGGCCAGCGCTTTCACATCCAGCCACTTTGAATCCTCCACAGATCGGGATGCCTTGGCCTGTTTCATCTTCATGAACTCATCTTCGATCACAAAAATATACCGGTACATGAAGGACAACACCATAATGATCAGTTGGGGACATTTAAGCATTGCAAAGCCCTTTAACAGGTCAGAAAAGCAGGTACTGGCCGTCAACAGAATCATGCAGAGAACCGACAAATATGACTTAACCGCCACATTCCAGAAAACCATGAGACCGTCGCGCGATACCGCCTGCCCGAAAGGCCCTAAAGAATAGCCCCCCACTGGCTGTTTCATAAAAGGAATGAATGCGGCAACAACCAGCGCAAAGGGAACCACCACTAAAGACCTCTTCAATATATACCGGACGGGAATCTTGGAAAGGGCAATCAAGATTCCCAGAATCAGCCCATACAACAAAAAAGTGAGACAGGAAGTGGGCTTGGTAAATACGATGGAAAACACAAATCCCACAAAGGTAATGATCTTGATTCGGGGATCCAGACGGTGGATGAAACTGTCTATCCCGCTGTATTCATCAATATAGGAATGCTTCATATCAAGATCTTTTCTTTAGCAGCCGCGCCACCCCATAGCCCACACCAAACATTGCCAGCGTCCCCAAAACACCGGCAAGGGAGGTGGCGACTTTCTCGTTTTTCAAGCCGGGAAACACGTAATCCGGAAGGGGTGATGATACAACAGGCTTTACCTCTTCAGCTTTCTGCAAAAAACCCTTATCTTCGGCAACGCGCTCAAGCCCATCCGGCCAGGGGGATGCAAAGGGTGAAAGGAACAATGCCACCAATGCCGCAAGGAGTAAGCCAAAAATAATTTCTTTCCTTTTCATGATTTTCCCTCCTCGGGCGCACCTCCTAACATCCCGCCGCACGGAGATGATGAAGCGCCTGCCCCATGGGAAAACGCCTGCCCATAAATTAAATCCGGCCTCACTTTCAATACAAAACCGACCACCAAGCCTGTAATAACCGCTTCTCCAAGTCCGATAATCGCATGAACGCCCGCCATAGCCGGAACAACAACCGCTATGGGAGATGTCCCCGATATGGCCAGCTCCAACGCGCAGATAGTGGCAGCAGCAAAAACGGAAAACCATGACGCCACCGCAGCTGCAACTATAATGCCTTTTCTGGAAGGCATCAATAGGATAAGGACCTTGTAAAAAAGGTATCCTCCCATGGCGCCTATAATCGCCATATTGAAGATATTTGCGCCCAGAGCGGTCAGACCTCCGTCTTGAAAAATCAGACATTGCACGATTAAAACACAGGACAAGACGATTGCTCCCGCAAAAGGCCCCAACAAAACGGCCGCCAAAACACCGCCGAGCAAATGACCGGAGGTGCCGCCCATAACGGGGAAGTTGACCATCTGCGCCGCAAAAATAAAGGCGGACATCACACCCATCAGTGGAATCATTCTATCCTTCATTGCTTGTGCGGTTTTTTTCAGGCTATAGCCAAGGCCTCCCGCTGAAAGCAACCAGGCAGGAACCCATGTGCCCGTTGACAAGAAACCATCAGGAATATGCATAAAATTTCTCCTTTCCCTCTCAAAAACTTATCATCTCCCATAAAAACGCTTTAGAAATGCCAGGTAATGCCGGCAAGGGTAGCGATATCAGTCTCTGGAGTGTTGAGCCCGATTTTCACACCGCAATCCACATCCAGATTTTTTTGAACAGTATAGATAAGTCCACCTAGCGCAAATGCCGGGTTTATGCTCGAGGCTTTATCGGTATTCTTTTCCGAGCCGATATTCGCAACCAATTTCAGACGTTCATCCATAGCAAACTCTCCAGCGATAGAAGCATGCCAGATGCCTTTGCGCTCGTCGAGTTTATTCCTGTTTTCCGTGTAGCCCAGATTAAAATGGACAGCCCAGGGATTAAACTCGCCGGTTGAAATAAAATAAGCGCCGTATGTAACTTTACCCGCACCCATGCCTTTTTCATGGTCTCCTGTAGGAACAGTGAGGCATGGTTTCAACGCGAAACTAAGAGGTCTTCCTTCAAAGAATTTCCACTTCGCCTCAAGGGATATATCCCCCAAACCGTCTTCCGTTGTTTTACCCCCAGAATCAAAAGGCGTGGCATCAATTTTTGTTTTGATATGGTGCATGGGAATTCCGCATACGATATCCAGATTATTCAACAGCCCGTAAGTAACTGTGGCCTCTATATCAATCGCTCTTACCGTAACTCCTTCGTTTTCGTCATATCCGTACTCCCCGGTTACTTCCAGTTGCGCTTTTCCCTCCCCTACAGTTAACGCATCATCTGTTATCAGGGGGTGAGCAGCAAAACTGACACCTGTCGATAATAAAAAAATCATCAGCCCTATAAATATCCCACTGGTTTTCATTCTAATTTTTCCCAAAGCCATGATAAAAATCATTTCATCACACATAGCACACCTTTCGTAATCGTGTTACTATGCGGCAAAAAAATAACGCCTACATAATCGCTTTCCCCGTGCTGGACATACTCAATGTTCCATGTCTGATACCTTTGATGGATTTCAGGGTATCCGCCAACCTTTGAACATCACCGGAGTAGCCTCTTACAGCGATAATTTCCAAACAGTTATCACGATCCAAATGAATATGCTGAGTAGAAATGATGATTTTTTGAAAGTCATGCTGAATATCGTTGATCCGCTGCAAGAGCGCCCGTTGATGGTGGTTATAAATGATGGTGACGGCCCCGGCGACTTCTTGATTCCCTTCCCATTCCTTTTTGACCAGCTCTTGACGGATGAGATCGCGAAATGCCTCAGAACGATTGGTATACTCTCTCGCCCTGATTAAACGATCAAATTTCTCCAAAAGCACTTTATCCAAAGAAACGCCAAATCTGACAATATTTGACACTTTTTCTTCCAGTGTTATTTTTCGGAATCTTGTAACATAGCACGCGCGAGGTGTCAATGCCTTTTCAAATGCAGTCGCAATCCCTTCGTAAATCAGGTCAATTCTTGACAAAATCGTAAAAAGTCAAAATTCGCGGGTTTTGTCACGGTGAGCCCTTCGGCTGGCTCAGGACAGGCTCTGTCGAACCATGACGTAATATCAATTATTTATGTTCACCCTTCGACCCTTCGGTAAACTCAGGACAAACAGCTCAGGGTGACAATTGGGACTTTTTACGAGACCATCAATGGTAAATAAACGGCATATCCCTGACCGACTGTGTTGGGTTCGCTTTTGGAAAGACCCTGCAGGGCTTTGCCGAGATACGGTATCTGGAAATGTTCGCTTGAAACCGGAAAAAACAAAGCGCCGTCATCCGCCATAATCGCAGGGTTTTTAAACGGATTATTGCCGGTAGCCAGACTGTCGCCATGCTTTCCGAAACGCGTAAACGGCGCAAAAAAAGCATCCTTGTATTGATCCGCAACCGGCACGCACGGCGCCAGCGTATAGCAGGCATTCGCTTCGTCGCACACTGGAAGCGCCTTCTCAAAGCAGCCTTCCACCAGAAACCGGCCATATCCCGTTGAGCTGTCCCGTCCGTATCCGGATGCGCCGATTCGCTCCAGCGCCGTCCGGACGCGGTCTGAATCGGTCGCCTCTTCATCAATCAGGACAAACACGGCAAACCGCGTTTCAGGAAAAAACCAGGACGCCGCAACGCTATACGGGGCAAACATTCCCTCGCCGGTGGTCATGGTTTCCCGGTTGATGGTATTGTGAGACTGCAAATAATCCGCCGCAGTTTTCGTTTGCACCGAAAAAGGCAAGCTGTCGGATGCGCCCCAGCCTGAAATAGGAAAGATCGTCGGCGGCGTAGCTTACAGCGCCGTCAGCCAGTCCAGGAAGAGATTGCGGGAAAGACTCAATCGGGACGCAACATTGAAGAAGAAATATCAGAGTATAGAAGAACGAATAGCGGAAAA
>DHHR01000005.1:0-13264 GCA_002403385.1 Syntrophaceae bacterium UBA4767
TTTACAAATCATGAAAAGGTTGTTATAAGAAACGCCCGTTATCGAGATGATCATTTGCCCCTCGACGAAACATGTGATTGTTATACTTGCACAAATTACTCTCGTGCTTATCTGAGGCACCTTTTCATGGCCAAAGAGATACTGGCCATGACTTTGAACACGATTCATAATATTCATTATTACATGCGTTTGATGAAAGAAATTAGGGAAGCGATAAAAAAAGACTGTTATGAACAATTTAAGAAACGGTTTTTAGTTCGTTGTTCCGAATCGTGATGGTTCGACCGTTCGGCAGGCTCACGGCTCACCATCTGGTTCGGCAGGCTCACCATGACACCTTCTGTCACCCTGAGCTTGTCGAAGGGTGTCGAAGGATCGGATGATGACATACAGCAGAGTTTTATTATTTTAAGGAGGACGAAAAATTGATGGATTTAGCTTATGCCATGGGTGGTTTAGGCGGTGGAAACAGCGCCGGGACGGGAGCCGGAGGAGGGGACTTCGGTTTTTTTATCGTGATGGGCGTCATATTTGTCATCTTCTACCTGCTTTTGATCAGACCCCAGCAAAAGAAACAAAAAGAACATCAGAAGATGCTTAACGAACTTACGTATGGCGACACGGTGATTACCACCGGAGGCATTCACGGAAAGGTGGCAGCTATTGCCGACAACGTGATCACCCTTGAAATTGCCGACAAGGTCAAGATTAAGGTCCAAAAGAATTTCATCGCTGCCGTGCTTCCAAAAGGAACAAAAGAATAACGTTCAGTTAAGGGGGAACCCATGTTTAAAAACATTCCATTGAGGGCCGCTATCGCGCTGATCATATGCCTTGCCGGTGTATTTTTTATTGCACCAACGCTGTTTACTGATATCCCCCAAGATTGGAAAAAATATTTCTTCGCAGACAAAATCCATCTTGGCCTCGATCTGCAGGGTGGAACCCATCTTGTCCTGGAAGTAAACACAGACAAAGCCGTGGAAAACGCGCTGGAAAGAACGGCAAACGACCTGAAAGAAACGCTGATGGACAGCAAGGTTCACTTTCGGCATGTTGAGCGAACAGGCGGCAATGCAATCTCCCTTGAACTCACCGAAGGCAGCGAAAGGGGAATCTTCGACAAGATCATCAGGGATCAATTTCCCGACTTAGAACCGGCCGGTTCCCAAACTTCCGAAGGTCAGCAGTTGGTTTCATTAAAGATCAAGGACAAGCGCGCCTCGGAGATCAAAAAAATGGCCGTTGACCAGAGCCTGGAGACCATTCGGAATCGCGTTGATCAATTCGGGATCACAGAGCCGGAAATTGTTCCCCAGGGTGAGAACAGGATTCTTGTTCAACTCCCGGGCATCAAAGATACGGCGCGCGCCAAAACCCTGATTGGAAAAACGGCCATGCTGGAATTTAAACTTGTGGACGAAGAAGCTTCCCTGGAGGACGCCTTGAGGGGCAATATTCCCGAAGGGGATATTCTTGCCTATGAGGATCATTACGATAGAGAAACAGGACAGCGGAGCAAAATTCCCATATTGCTTAGAGATAGAGCGATCCTGACCGGCGGATACCTGGAAAGCGCCAAGGTGCAAATAAGCGATCGTTTCGGTGAGCCCCATGTGGCCATTAAATTCAATTCCCAGGGCGCGAAAATATTTGACATGATCACGGCGGAAAACGTCAAAAAGCGACTGGCCATTATCCTTGATGGCACGGTGTATTCCGCGCCCGTTATCCAGGAGAGAATTTCCGGCGGTCAAGCCCAAATTACGGGCACATTCACGATGGAAGAGGCCCGTGATCTGGCGATTGTTCTGCGCGCCGGCGCTTTGCCTGCGCCGGTCACCATTCTGGAGGAAAGAACCGTCGGCCCATCGCTGGGACAGGACTCCATTAACCAGGGGCTTTGGGCGTCTATTATCGGCGGCCTCCTGGTGATTGTATTTATGATCATCTATTACAAAGCTTCCGGTCTCGTCGCAGATCTGGCGTTGATGCTCAATATGCTGTTGCTTTTAGGCGCTATGGCCGCCTTCAAAGCCACTCTGACCCTGCCCGGCATTGCGGGTATCGTGCTGACCATCGGCATGGCCGTAGATGCCAACGTTCTTATTTTCGAAAGAACCAAAGAAGAGCTACGTATGGGAAAAACTCCAAGAGCGGCTGTGGAGGCGGGTTATGAAAAAGCTTTCCTTACGATATTGGATTCCAATATCACGACTCTGGTGGCAGCCCTGTTTTTATTCCAGTTCGGCACAGGTCCAGTGAAAGGATTTGCCGTAACCCTAACCATTGGTATCATTGTCAGCATATTCACGGCTGTTTTTGTCACGCGGATCTTCTTTGACTATTTCGTGTGGAACCGAAAAATAAAATCGCTCAGCATATAGGAGACCTTAATGGAAATTATCAAATCAGACACCCACTTTAATTTTGTCAGTCTGATGAAACCAGCCATTTTTGTGTCTGTCGCTTTCATCTTGATCGGCATCGCCTCCATTGTCTGGCACAGCGGCCTTAACTACGGCATCGATTTCGCCGGTGGAACGCTGGTTCAAATTAAATTCCACAAGGAAACGCCTACAAACCGAATCAGGGATGCTCTCAAAATGATAAACCTCGGAAGCAGCATTATCCAGCCTTTCGGACTGAATGAAGTGATTGTAAGAATTGCCCAATCATCCACCAACGATCAGGATCCGTCAGTCAGAATCAAAGATGCTCTTGGCGCGGCGCTCGGACAGGGCAGCTTCGAGATACGAAGGGTGGAGGTCGTTGGCCCTAAAGTCAGCAAGGATCTAACACGTAAAGCCATTTTGGCCGTTATTTTTTCATGGATTGGAATTCTTGTTTATGTCGGCATCAGGTTTGAATTCCGCTATGCCTTAGGCGGAGTTATGGCTTTGCTTCATGATGTTCTCGTCACCGTCAGTGCTATGGCTTTGCTAAACAAAGAATTCGATTTAAACATCGTTGCCGCTTTGCTGACGATTATCGGCTACTCCATCAATGACACCATCGTGATCTTTGACCGAATCCGGGAAAATTCACGGAAAAACATGAAAATGGCGTTGAGTGATGTTGTTAATTTAAGTGTAAACCAGACATTGAGCAGAACTTTGTTGACTTCATTGACCGTCTTTATGGTGCTTCTTATTCTGTTCTTCTTCGGCGGAGCAGTGATTCACGATTTTACTTTTGCCATGCTGGTTGGCACGGTGGCCGGAGTTTACTCAACGGTATTCATTGCCAGCCCGCTTATCCTGGCATTTGAAAGGATCAAGCCGTCCAAAATAAGACTGAAGAGGGGGAAATAATTTGTCATCCCTTGAGACAGCAGGGCTGACCATTTTCATTCTTATCCTGTTTGTAGGCCTTTTTACCATAATTTTCGGGCTGCCGGGAACGGTTGTTGTTGTGGTTGATGCGTTTGTTTACTCGTTGTTTACCGGCTTTGAGACCATCGGGTTGAAGATTATTTTTGTTTTACTGATTATTTCTGTCATTGCAGAGGGCGTGGATTTTGCCCTCGTCGTAGCAGGGATTGTGAGATTCGGGGTTACGAAAAGGAGGTTGTTGTCCGTTTCCTTTGGGAGCGCTATAGGCGCCGTAATGCTGACGCCGCCTTTGTTGGGTGTCGGCGCTGTCATAGGGCTTTTTCTGGGCGGCTTTTCAGCGATGCTGATTGAAGAGCTCATCTGGCAAAATAAACTTAGACCTTCATTGAGAACCGGCTCTCGCGTAATTTTGGGAAGGGCGCTGGGAACGTTATTGAAGGGTATGTTTTGCCTTGTGATGATCGTAATTACACTATCGAAAGTCTATTCGTAGAAGATCGACATAGACACCTCTTTTTTATGAAAAAGATTTCATCTCTTTTAAGGAAGCATAATGACCGATACAAAATCGAAAATTCGTGAATACGCGGAAGCGATCATCATTGCCATCTTGATTGCCATGGTCATCAGGACATTTTTGGTTCAGGCATTCAAGATCCCGTCAGGATCGATGCTGCCGACTCTACAGATCGGTGACCACATTTTGGTTAATAAATTCATATACGGCATCAAAATCCCTTATTTCAGAACGACCCTGATACCCGTCGGGACCCCCAAAAGAGGGGATATCGCTGTGTTTATCTATCCGATGGATCGGTCGAAAGACTTCATCAAAAGGGTCATTGGCGTCGGCGGCGACACGATAGAAATCATAAACAAAAAAATCTTTGTTAACGGTTTTCCCTATAACGACAGATACGGGGTTTACACGGACGACATTATCATTCCCAATTCCATGCATCCCCGGGATAATTTCGGCCCCGTTAAAGTTCCCCCCAATTCCATCTTTGTAATGGGCGACAACAGGGATCAAAGTTATGATAGTCGTTTTTGGGGTTTTGTGCCCCTGAAAGATGTTATGGGGAAAGCATTCGTTCTGTATTGGTCATGGGATAGCAAGAATCGTAATGTGAGATGGGGGCGAATAGGCCGTCTTCTCCGTTAGAAAAACGCGAATTAAAATCCATGCACGGATTTTCAATAAAAACCGGGGAAGACATTGTTTGAAGGAGTTTTCTAGTTTCCAGTCGCCGCGGATCGGGCTTATTGCCGACAGTCATGGCAATCTGCAGGCAACTGAACGATCCATCCGCGTGCTGCGGAATCAAGGCGCGGATATTCTGGTTCACCTGGGCGATTTCTGCGATTCCGCCCAGAGGGACCCCATTGATGACATGATCCGTACCCTCCAAACGAACCATGTCCTTACGATAAAAGGGAATAACGACTACGTGGTGGAACTCGCCTTAGCCGGTACGAACGGCATAAAGAGTGCAAATAAGGATGAGATTTTAACATTTTTTAAAAACATCCCCATGACAAGAACGCTTGGCAAGGAACTTTGTTTTGCTCACTCTCTCCCCTTTGATTACCTGAGGGCTTTCTATGACCCCATTGACACGGGGACAACACAGGGCGCTTGCCGTGTTTTTGCAGAAACAAATTTCCGCATTCTCTTCTGTGGGCACTCGCATAGCCCCGTTATCTTCCGGCTAAAAAATAAACAGATATCAAGAAAAAGGGTTCTTGCAGGGCGTAAAATGCTGTTGAGCACAGACGATCGCCATATAATTATAGTAGGGTCCGTAGATAAGGGAGATTGTGCGCTGTTTGATTCCGCAAAGCAAATTTACGAGAGAATTAAAATTTTTTAATCAAACTTCTTTATTAGGGAGATGGAGCTATGTTTAATCTCAAGATTGTTTTAACGGGCATTATCTTTGTCAGCCTTATGGCCATTCCATGTTTTGCCCCGGCTGCAGAAACCATCTTAACCGTTCAGGTTAAAGAAAGTCAGATGCGAACCACCCCTTCTTTTCTGGGAAAAATTGTCACGCGGGTATTCTACACCGAAAGGGTTACCCTCTTAGAGGATAGAGGGGCATGGAAAAGGGTCTCTAAGGGACGCGCCCAGGGTTGGATACATGCCTCCGCTCTGACAGCCAGGAAAATTGTCTTGCGCTCCGGCAAAACAAACGTAAGGACCGGCGTTGCCAGCGGCGAGCTGGCCCTGGCCGGCAAGGGTTTCAACGCCCAACTCGAGGCGGAATTCAGGAACAAAAATCAATTGGACTTCACACAGGTGGACCGAATGGAAAAAATCACGATACGATCTGAACAGATGGAGTCATTCCTGAAAGAGGGCCTTATTGTTCCACCTCAGGAAGGTGATTTATGAAAGTTCCTTATTCCTATTTTATTGTGGCTGTCTTTGCAATAATAACACTGTCGGGATGTCATACGGTTCAGAACGCCGCCACCCTGGCTACTTCCGTTGGCACGACTACAGGTGTTATCGATACACAACAAGCCGCGGCCATCCAGAAAAGCGTCGCAGCCCTGGCCAAAACCTTTGAAGATTTTACCCCGGAGCAGCAATATTATATAGGCCGCTCCGTCGGCGCGGTAGTATTGTCCAGATACAAGCCCTATCAGAATGACCAAATCAATCAATATATTAACCTACTTGGTCAAACGCTGGCGCAGGCATCGGATATGCCGGAAATATTCAATGGCTACCACTTCTTGGTTTTGGACTCAGCCGATATAAATGCCTTCGCCACACCATCAGGGCTGGTTTTTGTCACCAGAGGCATGTTGGAATGCTGCCAAACGGAAGATGCCCTGGCGGCGGTGCTGGCCCATGAGATCGCTCATATCCAGCTAAAGCACGGCCTGCAAGCCATCAACAGGGAGCGGATTACCTATGCCCTGACTACAACCGCTACGGAGGGCGCCAAAGCCTTCGGCTCCCAAGAGCTTGCAGAGATGACCAAGAATTTTGAAGATTCTATCATGAATATTACCTCCACCATGATCAACAATGGTTATTCACGCGCCTTTGAATACCAGGCCGACCAGTCCGCCGTTGTCATCTTAAGGCGTATTGGCTACGATCCCCATGCCCTTGTGGAGATGCTTATGGCAATGGGAAAGCATCTGAAGCCGGGCGGAGCAGATTTCGCCAAAACACACCCATCACCGCAGAGCCGAATAGAAAAAATCGAAAAGCTGACAGGTTCATACAAAAAAGTGGCCGTTGTGGAGCAACGCCAGGCCAGATTCCTGAGAATGATCAAAAGATTGTAAGGAACATATACTATGGTCAAAAAGTTACTCCATGGCATCATGGCTGGTCTGCTCGGCTCGGCGCTGGCCTTACTTGTCTGGTTGCCGGGTTGGCTGGATACATGGGAGGCGAAAACTTGGGATTGGCGTGTAAAACTCCTGGCAAAAGCTGAAAAGGCAAGCCCCCAAATAAGGCTCATCATGCTGGATCAAAACAGCCTCGACTGGGGAGAGACAGAAAATGACCTCTCCTGGCCCTGGCCGAGGGAAGTTTACAGCGCAATTATCAATTACTGCCGTCTCAGTGAGGCTAGCTCCATCGCCTTTGACGTTCTGTTTACGGAACCGTCCAAATACGGTGTAACCGATGACGAATCATTCGGGAATGCCATTGCTGGCTCCAGCCGCTTTGTAGGTTCCGTTTTTTTAAGTCAAACCAGCGGCGGCGAAAGGAAATGGCCGGACTATGCGCCAAAAAGAGCCATCCAGATTAAGGGTCTTGAGGAATGGCTTGCCGCCACGAGAGCCAAGGATATTGTTTTGCCCAGGGCGACCTTCTGTATTCCCGAAATTTCAGGCAGCGTAGCGATCATGGCCAATGTCCATCTGGATCCCGACCCTGACGGCGTCTATCGTCGAGTTAGACTGTTCAATGTTTTCGATGGTCTGGTGATACCATCCTTCGCGCTCGGCGCATATTTGGCAGCTCATCCCGACACAACCTTGCGCATCAAAAGAGGCGTTTTTTCCGTTGGTAATCGCGATATTCCCATAGACGACCAGGGCCGGGCCATCTTAAATTTCAGGGGCCCTTCCGGCGCCCACAAAACGTACAGCGCCGCCGCCGTACTCCAGAGCTGGTTGCGCCTCCAGAACAATCAGAACCCGCCAATCACGGGAAAAAATCCTTTCAAGGGCTGTTACGTATTTTTAGGTTTTTCAGCGCCGGGGCTCTATGATCTTAGATCTGCGCCCGTGTCAGGCATCTATCCGGGAGCCGAAATACACGCCACCACACTGGACAATCTGCTCTCCACGGACTTCATCCGCGATGCTCCCGCGCCGCTGGTGTTTGGTTTCTTCATCCTCCTGGCAATTCTGGCCGGTATTGCTACCGCATATACTTCCGGCATTATAAAGAGTTTGCTTGTTTATCTTTCTTTCATCCTTTTGCCCGTTGCGCTGTGCCTTGCAGCCTATGTCCAGAAACTCTGGCTGCCTTTGGTAATTCAGGAGTTGGGAGTCGCTTTTACGCTATTTAGCGCCGGGGCCATTTATTATTCTGTGGAAGGACGCCAAAAGCTCTTCATTAAAAATGCCTTTAAGCAGTATCTAAGCCCTGCCGTCATCGAAGAGCTCATACGGCATCCGGAACATTTGAAGCTGGGAGGTGAAAGGCGGGAATTGTCCGTTTTCTTTTCAGATTTGGAGGGTTTTACCGGCATTTCGGAAAAACTTGAGCCGGAGGCGCTTACATCCCTGTTGAATGAATATCTCACCGCCATGACGGACATCATTCAGGAGGAAGGCGGAACTGTGGATAAGTATGAAGGAGACGCGATTATTGCCTTCTGGAACGCCCCTTTGGAGCAGCAAGATCATGCGATACGCTGCGTCCGCGCGGCGTTGCGTTGCCAGAACAAACTGGCCAAAATGCGCCCCGGCATATATCAGCGGATCGGGAAAAATCTCAACATGCGCATCGGCATGAACAGCGGCCCGGCCATCGTGGGCAATATGGGTTCCCATACACGCTTTGACTATACCATGCTGGGGGATACGGTCAATCTGGCCTCCCGGCTGGAAGGCATCAATAAGCTCTTTGGCACCTACACAATCATCTCTCAGGCTACCCTTGAGCGACTTGGAGGGGCTTTCCCCGCCCGGGAAGTGTCGAGGGTAAGTGTTGTGGGACGCGATGAACCGGCGCGAATCTATGAACCCATGTCGCACCAGGAGTTTTCCGCCCGCAAGGAAGACTTGGAAGTATTTTCTCAAGGGCTGGCGGCGTTTTACAAAGGACGCTTCGATGAGGCGGAGAAATTATTCGCAGCTATCGCGGACAATGATCCGGCAGCCCGTGCCTACAGGGAAAAATGCCGCTGCCTTATGGAAAATCCCCCGACACAGTGGCTTGGGGTATGGGTGGCAACAACAAAATAAAAAGCCGGCCACACGGGGCCAGCTCCAATCTTTATCTTTACACGGAAAAAGAGACCAAAACGGTTAATTTTGTGCTTTTTAAGCATAGTAAGATTTATAATAATTATTAAAGGCGTTCTGACAGCGGTTCAGCACAAATCCAAGAATTTTTTCCTGGGGAAGGAAATGTAGCGCGCGGGCAATGTCATCCATGGAAGTTTTTCCGGCTCGCACAACAACAAGGATATGGTCAATCAGCGGCGCAAAGGTCTGAACGTCCGCGCCGGTAAGAATCGGGGGAGCGTCAAAGATTATGTATCTGTCGGTATAGCGACCCTTCAATTCGGACAAGAGTTCCTTCATCCGCGGCGATCCCAGCAGTTCGGCGCTTTCCTTTACGGGACGCCCCCCGCAAATTAAGGCCATCTTTTCAATTCCAGGCCAGACAATAAGATCGGATACGGGGCAGCCGTTCGCCAAATAATCGCTTAAACCCTTGTTATGGGCGCATCCCAGGTATTTATGGATATTTTGCCTCCGCAGATCGCCATCCACCAGCAGGACTGTACGCTGGAAGTCGCGGGCAAAGATAAAGGAGAGATTAATGGCCGTAAGCGTTTTCCCCTCGCCGGGAAGGGAGCTGGTCACCATAATCGCGTTTCCCTCTTTTCCTTTTTCCTTGATGATGTGCATGATTCGCGTTCGCAGAACCCTGTACGCTTCCGTTTCCGGGGTATAGGGCAAATAGGCAATACACCTGTTGGCTAGAACAACTTCAGGATCAAGACGGATTGCTTTGGATTGGGAATAGCTAGGCGATGTCCAGCCGGCAAGCTCCTTACCTTCTTCTCCCTGACCGAGGCGAACGGATAACGCCAGGGTGTCTTTTTCCAATGTTCGTCCCTGTTTTTTCCCCGAGGATGATAGGGCTTCCCTGATCCTTGCCGCTATGGTTCTGCGCTTTCCCGTCGGGACTGGTTTCTTCTTATCGAGCTTGCTCATGGCGGAAGAATTCCTTTCTAAATAATTCCTAAAAGATTTAAACGACGTACCATGCGGGCCCATAGGACATCCAGATCCATAATAAAGAAATGGACGGCCAAAATCAGAATTATGAAGGCAATGATTATAGCTATGGCTGCCCTTCTAAACCGCCGCCGCCGCTGCTGCTCTTCTCCCGGCGCGGCGATTTGTGGTATCTCGGCAAGGACGGGGAACTGGAAAGTCTGGGTTATATCTTCGGAACTGCGCGCCGAATGGTCGGAAACCTCCTGCAGTGCCGCTGTTCCCACGCCGGCGCCGATGGCTAAGATAAATCCCAGTAAAATAATCGTCAAACGAGGCGGCTTCACCGGTTTTTCCGGGAACATGGCCGGATTGATCAATGTGAAGCGCTCCCCCAATTGCCCCTTTTCAAGTCCGCCGGCCACTCTGGCTTCCATAAATTTTCTTGCGAGATCATCGTATTTAGCCCGGACATTGTCTCTTACCATTTGCAGGCTTTTATAGCCTTCCTCTACATTAGGAGATTTTTCCAACCTCCGTCGGTAAGAGTCTTTCTTATTTACGAGATCGGAGATCTGTTCGTTGACTGATTTAATATTTGACTGGGTGGCAGCCAGTTCCGCGGCCATGTTCAGATAGGCAGGGTTGTCCGGTTTTTGCGCTTCACCTTTGCTGCTGCCCTTGACACGTTTTTCAAGGGTAGCGATCTCTTTTTTGATATTGACCACATCGGGGTAAGCATCGGAATACTGCGCCTGTAGAGCCGCCAATTTTTCCCGAAGCTCCTTAAGGCGAGCCTCGTCCTGACTGATGCTGATGGAGGCGCCGGTCAACTGGCCTCGCAGATAGGTCTCTTTCTCTCGCAGGGCCTGGAGCTGATCCTTCAGGCGATCAATATCCGTTTCGGTTCGGTCCAGCGTTTGGAGATTGTACTGGTAAAGTTCGGGGAGGGCAACGTTATGGCTCTGTTTGTACCATGCGATTTTCCTGTCTATTTCGCTCAGTTCGTTTTGAACGGCCCTCATTTCATCTTCCAGAAATTTCGTGGTGTTTTCCGTCTGTTGTCCGACAACCTTAATATTTTCCTCGAGATATAAAGAGGCAAGAACGTTGGCGACCTGCTGAACCACTGCCGGATCTTTTCCTTCGTACGACACGGTAAAGGCAATGGTTGCCGCACCTGACCGCCCCGTCCTGGGACTAATCACATTAGCGGTAATCGGAGCGAATTTTATATCATCTTCCCGCATATTATTGATGATCTCCTCGATCGGCAGGCGTTTGCGGTCTTCCGCGTAAAGATTGAAGCGATTGATGATCTCCATCAGGCGCGCCGCGCTCATGATCCTCTGTGTGATTGTCTGCAAGCGACTTTCCGCATAGCTGGTTACAGTTTCCGTGACATACTCCCGCGGCACATCCTGTTCCTCAATCAGAATGCTGGCTGTTGAACGATACACGGACGGCAGGATGAGCGCAATCGCTACGGCGATGGAAAAAACGGCAACAGCCGGCACAATGAACGCCCATCGCCTTCTTTTTACAATCTCAAGGAAGGCTTTAATGTTTATCTTTGTTTCATTCTTTTCCATACAATTTATCTTTCGTTATTTACTCAACAAGGCATGCTGGATGTAAAGCCTGATGAGAAAAAGATGCCTGTGCGCCCTCGTGGCGGCATCTGATTCATCTTCTTTATATAGAGTATAATCGTAAGAAGCGTCAAGGGCAATGTCTTCTGAAAATTGATATCGAACACCGGGAGTCACAAAGAAGGTCTTGGTATCAATCTTTCGGACGGAATATTCTCCGGAATCCGATTTATTCGTGTAATACCCGACATTGGCTGTTGCAGACCAGCCGCGGGGGGTTTTATAAGATGCGGAGAGACTCACGGTATTGCGCAGGGTTGCCCCTCCATAGCCGCTTGCCGGCATAATATCCCTGGCGTAGCTTAGCTCTGCGCTGAAGCGCTGTTTTTCTTCTTCGCTGATACTTACTGCGTTCGTGTAACGCAGCGAGATTTTTCCTGTGCCCGTGGATGATTCCTCTGTTTCTTCGGGGTGCGAAAATTGTGACCATGAATGGCGAACGCCGCCGTCAATAGAAATACTCCACATGCTATTGAGATTGGCGCTCGCCCCTATCGTGCCGGCGACGGAATCAAGCTCTGAGTCGGTGAAATCATGGCGATCATAAACCATATTTACCCTTCCTTGTAATCCCGAAATATATTTGCTGAAATCGTAGATCAGACCGCCGGTGACATTGTGCGATAGGGTATCGTCGGTGTCGTTATTTTCGTATCTGTCCTTTGCATATGCGTACGACACTATGGCCCTGGCCTTTTCGGTAATACGCTGATCAGCGGACATAGAGGCGTTAAAACGCTTCCGGCGCTCTTTGGTCAGCGCAAGCCCTGTTTCCGTTATATCCCGGTCCGGTCGTGAATCGGTCAGATAACCGGCAGCGGCGGAAACGTTCAGCAATTCTGTCAGGCTGTACCTCGCCCGGCCTCCGTAGCTCTGATCTGTTGCATTCAGATCGTGGTTATCGATATACTGAAGTTGATTGATCTGCGCCGACAGTTCCGAATCCAGTCGCTCTGTCTTCTCCATCAATTTGATGCAGGGAGAAATGGTGGCAATGAAATCCTCCTTAATATCATCTTCATCAAGAAAAAGATTGCTGTTATATTCCTGCTTGAGCGTCAGAGAGGGAAGAATTTGAAAATAGCCTCCCATAACCTGCTTCGAGAAAAGAAAAATCAGGAAAAATACTGATATAGAAATTCGTCTTAGCATCTTACGCTTCATGGAACGACAATTATATCGCCTCTTTTCAGGCGAATGTTTTGCTCCAGATGTCTTCCCTTGACAACATCGTCATAATCGAACGAGAATGTTTTTATTTGGCCATTTTCTTCCCGAAAGATCTTGATATCGCTTTCTTTGGCAAAGGCATTGAGCCCGCCGGCGGTAGCCAGGGCCTGCAATACATTAATATTGCTGTTGACAACAAATCTTCCAGGAGCGTTGACCTTTCCCATAACAAAGATGAACATGCTGCCTGCCTGCCTCACATCCACCGTTACCGTGGCGTCAAGCACGTAGCCG
This sequence comes from Syntrophaceae bacterium UBA4767, assembly GCA_002403385.1. Classification (GTDB taxonomy): domain Bacteria; phylum Desulfobacterota; class Syntrophia; order Syntrophales; family UBA4767; genus UBA4767. The sequence goes on from DHHR01000005.1 coordinate 12,887, forward strand.
CTCAGCTTTTTTTCCAGCTCCGCCTTGAGCTGGCTTGCGGTCTTTCCGGCGGCAACAATCTCTCCAACAAGAGGAAACGTTATGTATCCATCAGGCCGCACAACGGTCTCCCTGGTTAATGCCTCGTCCTTCCAGACGGAGATTCCCAGTGCGTCCCCGGCTCCAATAATATATTCATCTTTAACAGGTGGACTTGCGGGTTGAAGAGCTTGGCCCTTATGGGCGCACGATAAGGTTATGACTGCCAAGCCCAGCGCCCCGACCATCACGACATAGACCAATAACTTTCGCAACATATACCATTCCCTCCTTAAACATTGGAAGAGACCTTTGAATTTGTGATTAAATCGCCTTGCCGTCATTCCGTGCTTGACTTGA
>DHHR01000005.1:13270-18959 GCA_002403385.1 Syntrophaceae bacterium UBA4767
TTTTCAAAGGTCTCGTAATATCAATTATTTATGTTCACCCTTCGACAAGCTCAGGGTGACATCTCCGCCTTTTTACGAGACCACCAAATTTACAAACTCATAAGTGATTTTATGATGTAAATCAATCAATTTGTTGCGTATTTATTGTTCCCTACCGCTCCCCCTGATATAACCGTCGTTGCGAAACGATCCTACCGTATTTCCGACAACACCTTTTGCGCCTTTTCCCTTTCAGCGAAAACGCCCTTTGACGCCACTGCAAGTTGGAGAAATTCCTTCGCCTTTGCCTTATTTCCCATCTGATAATACACCATAGCCAGATGATAACAGATAACGGGGTGGCGGGGCGCCTTTGACTGCGCTTTTTGCAGCCATTCCAAGGCTTTGTTTGATTCGCCTCTCTTATAGCACACCCATCCGACGGTGTCCAGTATATAGGGATTTGCCGGATTGAGGCTTTGAGCCTTTTGCGCATAGCTTAGGGCCCGATCCAGATCTTTCTTTCCATTGCCGTATTCGGCCAGAAAAAATGCCACATTGTTTGCCACATCCCACATATTCGGATATATTTTAAGGAGCTGCTCCAATTCAGCAATGGCTCTGCCGGCCTTCTGCTGCCTCATGTAAAAGCCGCTCAACTTTAGGTAACCCAGGGGAACTTTCGGAGCCCGCCGCTTGATATCCGCATATTCGCTCTCTGCGCGTCGATAATCCCCTGCCGCCTGTAAAAGATCGCCCAATTCAGCGCGCGCTGCCAGGTCGTCTGCGTTGGCGTCAAGGACTTTACGATATTGGGCCTCGGCGTTTTTAAAATCTTTCTGGATTGCATAGAGGCGCGCCATGGCGCGCAAGAGATCTCTTGCCCCCGGCGCGTTCTTCAAGGCATTTTTAAGGGTATCAAAAGCAAGCCCCATTTCCTTGTTTAGGGCATGTGCGGCGGCAAGACTGGTATAACCTTTGATAAATCGGGGATTTTCACTTACGACCGTACGGAAGGCGGAAACAGCAGGGGCACCCTCTCCCTTCATGAGGTGAATGGTTCCCTTGATGTACTGGGCATCTACATTTTTCGGCCTCTTTTCGATTACTTCATCAACATACGATTTGGCCTTATCCAGTTCCTGTCTGGCCAGATAGATTCTGGCCAGGGTATTTTTCGTGTAAATGATATTTTCGTTCGACGGATCATCATCCAGCTTCAAACATTCCTTAAGCAGGGAAATCGCCTCCTCGGAGCGGTTTGTGCCCATATACAAGTCACTTAAGGCAAAGCGGATGCGGAAACTTTTATTGTTTTGACGGATTCCTTCCTTGAGTTCACGCTCGGCTTCGGCAAGTTTCTTTCTATTGGCATAAAAAACCGCCGCCTTAATCCACCGTTCTTCCTTTTTGGGATCGGCAGAAACCAAGGCCTTTAGAATTTCCGTGGCCTGTTGTTCCTTGCCTTCGCGCCAGTAGAGCCCCGCCAGCGCCAGACGAGGTTGATCCCCGTTTGGAGCCAGTTCAACAACCTCCTGCATCAGCTTAATGGCTTCTCCAATTTGTTTTTTCTTCAAGTTATAGTCAACAAGGGCAAGACGGATGGTTACGGACCTTTCATGGGCGGCAAGCCCTTTGCGGAGGATTTCCTCGGCTTTTTGTTCGTTTCCCGCCTTCGCATAGGCAGAAGACAGAATCAGATATCCATCGGCTTTTTTAACCGTTGTTCCCACAATATCTTCCAGGAAGCGGCATGCGCCGGAGGCATCATTTTTCATCAGCATAGCGATTCCCTTCAGCAGGAGCGCGTCTTCGTTTTTCGCATTGTTTTTAAGAACAATATCTGCCTTTTCCATGGCTTCATCCACCTTGCCGACGGCAAGCAACATATTGCCTAACTGGATATGGGCATCCCAATGGTTAGGTGATAACTGGACAACCTTGAGAAAATTCCCATAGGCGCTTTTGAAACTACGTTCCTTGAGGGCAATCAAACCCATCATGTAGTAAGCGTCGGCATATTTGGGATCGATTTGGATGGCATTTTTAAACTCCAGTTTTGCCTTTACATAATCCCCCTTTTCGTAGAGCGCCTTCCCCTTATTGTAGAACTTCATCTTTTTCTCTTCGGGGCCGCCGCAAGCCACAAGCACAGCAACAAGCAAAATGGCTATGGCTCCTGTGAATGCCTTGCATCGCTTGAACATATACATATATATTCCTCCTTGCGCTTGTTATTTCTGCATCAATCCGTTATTCTTGCTAAAGGCCTATAATGCCGCGGGCGCCGATCAATATCAAGGCCTCCAGTGTAAAAACCGTCAGCGCAGCATTGAACTTTCCGCGCAGTTCCGTGATCAAAACCTCATAACTGAAAAAGAAAACGATAATTCCCACCGCCAAACGCCCCATGTCATGGCTTCTGATCAACTGATCCGGCAGATTGGGTAAGGCGACGGCGATAAATAGGATCAGAAAATCCATGGGCGTGGCCTGGAACCCCTTTTTCCTCTGCGAATATTTGACCGTCAAAATAACAAAAAAAACCCCGATGATAAGAAGGCCAATAAAAAGAAACTCCATGTTTTTGTTGATCCATACGGCTGTCTTCTGCTCGGCCAGATAGAGAATAACAGGGATGATAAAATAGATGCTCCCCCTGAGGAGCCAGTTCATGTATTCTCTTCTGAAAATCCAAACAAGAGCGATCAAGAGAATCAAACCCAGAACGATGGGGGAGAAATATCGGGGAATCCCTGCGGGTAAAAAGGCGGCAAATACAAATAGTTGCGGGATCAAAAATCTCGTGATGGCAAAGGAAAGCTTGATAATCCATCGCTCGTCCTTGATGAATCGCAGCTTCTTTTTAATCAGATGATCGATAACATGAGCCCTTTTAAGTTGGAACGATGTTTTGTCGCCAATGGCAAAGGCGGCAACAATAAGGGCGGCAAAGACAATATACCCGATAAGGAGCGTCCAGTCGCTATGATATTTGAAAAGGATCGCCGAAGCAATCAGCAGCGCCTGAATGATATAAATGACAAGAACGGCTTCCGTATGAAACAGGCCGAAGCGCATCAGCCGGTGATGAAAATGGTTCTTGTCCGCAGAAAAGGGCGACCGTCCATCTCTGATCCTTTCGGCCATAACCGTCAGGGTGTCCAGAATGGGAAAGCCCAGGATAATCAGAGGCAGGACGGGGCTAAGCGGATTTCCGCTCTGGGTGATTTTAATGGCCAATACCCCTGCTGAAAATCCCAGGAGTTGACTTCCCGTATCTCCCATAAAGAGAGTAGCCGGATAGGTGTTGAAGCGAAGGAAACCGAAGATGGCGCCCCCCATGGCCAGGGAAATGAGAAGGATGACCTTATCGCCTAAAAGATAGGCAAGATACCCGATGCAGCAAAAACTCAAAAGTGTAATGCCGCCGGCCAGACCATCCAGTCCGTCGGCCAGATTAATGGCGTTGATCACGCCGACAAGCAAAACCAGCGTGAGCGCCGTGGCGAACCAATCTGTCAGTATCGCATCTTCGGGCAACAATCCCCCTAAGGAGACGATCCTGACCCCTCCATAGAAAACGATGACCAGGGCTGCAAGAAACTGTCCCAGGAATTTTGCCTTGTAGCCAAGTCCCCTCATATCATCCACGATCCCAAAGATGACCAGGATGCCCGCCCCTAGAAGGTAGGCTATGATAAAATTGTCCGCCGTTGTCCCGAAAATGATCGGAATAAAAGCGGCTATGCCTATGGCCGCTCCGCCGATTCTAGGGATCGGACCGGCATGAACCTTTCGTGGATTGGGAAGATCAACCATGTGGAATCTGGCCGCCAACCTTGTCAGGATAGGAATCAACGCAATGGAAATAAATAATGAAAGAAGAAAGGCTGTAAAATTAAGCATGGTTCCTATTATTCGACAATAAAATTGGCAATGATTTCATTAACAACATTTATGCGGGAATATATGCATTCAGAGCCGGCATAACCTGTAGAATAAAGCCCTGAAGTCTTTTGCTGGCGTCATCCAATTTTTCATGGGGATACACCGGCGTGATGATCCGTATTAAAGCGCCATCCGTTCTGTGCTTGGTTAGCGCATCCCAAAAGGCGTAAATTTTCAACTGGTAAAGGCGCGTCAGAATCCTCCCCCGCTGCGCAAACCAATAATAGACCAATTGCCGGGACTCTCCCTTCTCAATAAAGGCCTGGTTTATCCGAATAGAACCGCCGCCCTGCAAGGGAACGACAGCAGCGCCGGCATTTTTGAAAGACCACCCGCCGCCGAAAAGGCAGGTCTCAGGCGAATGGATGGATTCCCCCTTTCGCTGGCTTTCATAATAGGCGACGTAAAAGTTTATGCTGCGGCCCTGTCTGTTCGTGTAATTGATTATAGCGTAATCCGAGAAATGGAGAGCATCAATAAATTGCTGTTCCATTTGCTCCGGTATCCCCGTCCATTCTCCCACCTGAAGAGGAAAACGATTCAGCGGCTGTTTGATAGGTATCTTTTCACGGAATTCCACGCCCTGCGACAATCCCAGCGTTATCGCCAGCAGCGCTATCGCCATGACAAACTGTGGCGGTCTGAAAAAGCGTGGCAAAACACCGCTTTCTTCCTTTTGCTCCTTCGGGGGAATCCCAGGATGAGAAGGCTTTGCCTTTACCTCGTTTTTCCCGATCTTCTTTAGTATCCACATCTCCAGCAACAGCACGAGCAAGGTGAACATGAAGATCAGCCAGCCGGAGAAGCCATGAAAAAATCCCTCCGCTACGGCAGGCCCCCATAAGTTGTAAAGCACCCCGGTCGAGGCAATCCGGAAGCTGTTTGCAACAATCGTAATGGGAATGGATGACAAAAAAAGCGCCGCTTTTTTCCACAAGGGCGCCTTAAACCAGTAAGCCAGAATGAGACTGAGGATCATCAGCGCAATCAGGTAACGCAGACCGCTGCAGGCATCCGCCACCTGCAATTGCGTAAAGCCTAAGTCAATAACATTTCCCTCGCGGTAAGCAGACATCCCATAGAGGCGCAGCATCCAGACGCCAAGCTGTGAGGAGAGCAATTTCAAGGCCACCGAGATCCGGACATTGACGAAATTCGGGAAGGGAAACATGGCCAGCATCATGACGAGGGCAAACCAGATGGCTTTTGTCTTAGCCCAGCCAAAATGCAGCCAGTAAATCCCAACGACAACAAGCCAGAAAGATAAATACATTGTGAAAAATTCACCGCCCAACTCTCCCAACCAGAAAAACAAAATTCCCAAACCAAAAGGAATCAACCCCCACCACGAGGGAACAGACGGGGCGGAAGCCAGTTCTGCCCGTTTCTCCCAGATCAGGTAAAGCACCACAAAAGGAATCAGCCAACAGTATGAGTAATCCTCCTTGGCCCAATCACGGAGAATCAACCATTTCAATGCGCCGTTATAAGTTGCGACAATGATAATTACGCACAGCAGTCCCTTAAACCAGCTTACAGGTTTAATATCTTTTAATAATTCCAACGCACCTGTCATTTGCCGTTCCTCCACCTTAAGAGCATCTCCCAGATTCGCTCTGATGCTTTGAGACCTTTGAAAAGCGCCCTTGAAACAAACCAACGTGGCAATCTAAACACCTGGAGATGGAGAGTCCATCTTTTTTCGAGACCTTTGAATTTGTGATTAAATCGCCTTGCCGTCATTCCGTGCTTGACTTGA
>DHHR01000005.1:18999-19561 GCA_002403385.1 Syntrophaceae bacterium UBA4767
TTTTCAAAGGTCTCTTTTCTTATAATGTGCGGGCAGTGAATAGTTTGACCGTCCAGCGAGGCCTGCCCTGTCACAAGGCGGTGGGGGAGCCTATGTTGCTTCAGAAATAGGAATAGTTTGACCATCCAGCGCTGCCTGCCCTGTCNNGTCGAAGGGTGAATATTCTCCATACATGCTTGATCTTTATATCCAATCGATTTCAATAAGATGTTCTATCTTCTTAAATTCGGGATCACCGGTTATGATGGATGCTTTGTAGTCAAAGGCTGTTGCAGCCACAAAACAATCTGCATATGAAATAGCATGATTAGCCTTAATCTCTGCGGCAGAGATTATTATCAAAGGAGATGGCTCAACGATATGTGCCGGAAGCAAAGAAAAGGAATCTAAATAATTCTTAGCTGCATCCAGTCCCAGGTTTCGTATCATGATATAGTAAACTTCCCCCAGGTTGATTCGGTTGATAAATGCCTTGCATTTGGTTTCTTCGGCGCCGGCACGATAGCGCTCAACCTTATCCGCCCCCCTATCGTCTTGCGCGTATGCGAGAATAGCGTAAGAA
>DHHR01000012.1 GCA_002403385.1 Syntrophaceae bacterium UBA4767
ATACAACTGCTTGCGCCTGCCTTAATGCTTCCGCCGTCTTCGCCTTAGATAAGTACGCTTTGGCAACTTCCAATTTATCCTGCCCCCTTGCTTCCCTCGCCATAACCGCACCTCCTTCTTAAGGGTGAGGATATTATATCACATTTGATTTAGAAATGGAATTAATAATAATATCTTTATTGTAAACAACAGATCGCCCTCTCTTCTTCCTTTTTGGCTTGGTAAATCGTTTATATCCTCTTAACCGCCGGATCGCATGTTTCCGATGATAACCACAGACAGCGCACATTCAGTGATGATAACTGTCTTTTCTTTACGGGTTGCTTCTTTATATCGCTTATAAAAAACCTCAAAATACTCTTCTTTTGACTGTGGACTCATATATAAACCTCCGTTTCCGATTCTTTTCTCGGTAACATCGGTTTATGAGTCAACGTATCTCTTTTATGCAACTCTTCGGTAACATTTTATTTGAGGCAATTCGATTTACCAAATCCCCTGACTACGTCAGGGGTGGGGTGTGGGGGCGAAGGCCCCACACTTTTAGCGAACCAATATAGTTGATGAGCATATAGCGCTGTGATACAGAATTATCTGAAAGAGCAAGCAGAGGAACAGATTCGAGAAGAACAGCTGAGATTATGGAAGGACGACAGCGAATGACATTGTCAGGAGTTGTCGTCCTTTACAAGGCCACCGACCTTGTCGGTGGTCGTTTACTTACCCATGCGATCTGGCGCCAAATACGGTGCAGCAGCCGTTTTGGCCAAATCCTGTATGAAACCCTGGATCTTTGCAAGGGCGTTTTTCACCTGCCCTGCTTCTGCTGAAGCAACTTCTACTGTTGTCGCCTCTTTTGCTCTTTGCGCTGCGGATTGCGCCTGCTCAAGCCTTACTTCGGCGCGTCTAAGCGCCGTTGTCAACAGCCTAACAGCTGTTGACTCTCCGGCGTTTTGAGCATTGGTAAGCGCCTGTTGCAACCCATTATAAAGCTGTTGAGCGCTCGCTACTGTAGCATCGGCCTCGGCAATACACTGTTCGATCGTAGCGCATGGATTTTCTGCTACTGCCTGAACATGAGACAACATAATAAATACACCCATTAGAGATATAACTGCCAGACTAAAACGTACAATTTTAAAACGCATAACCTTCCTCCTTTCTGCTCTTGAAATACCCATAACCACATTTTTAAAATGGCCTCATTATTGAGGCTAAGGCATATAGCTTAAAATATCATTCCACATCCATAAACCCTATAAAAAGAGTAGCTGGCTCCACTTGCCCACCCACGCTTAAGGAAGAATAACTATGAAACCGCAAAACGCGGTTGTAAATTTACTTCCAGCCAAAACCTTGTCAAAATTTTTTTTAAAGATCAACATACATTTACTCACTTGGTAAGTCAATAATTTTGTGTCAGAGATAGAAAGGCAACCGGGAAACACCCCTCCTTATACCTTGACACAAGAATGATATATTATCCGTTGGCAAATAGCATTTGACATAACTTTGGAATATATGCCATAGTTGCGCAGAAATTGATCTGAGGAGGTGTAAGATGGGTGAAGCATTGGTTGCTTTCAGCGACGGTAATTTTGAAAAAGATGTTCTTCAATCCGAAATGCCTGTCCTTGTCGACTTCTGGGCTCCCTGGTGCGGTCCCTGCCGGGCGGTAGGACCTATTGTGGAAGAACTTGCAGAACGCTACAAAGGAAAAGTCAAAATAGGCAAGCTCAACGTAGATGATAATCCTAATACCGCGGCCTCTTATGGCGTGCGTAGCATCCCAACCCTGATTCTTTTCAAGGGAGGAAAGGTTTTGGATACGATCATTGGAATGGTGTCAAAAGATCGGTTGGATGAATTTGTAAAAAAAGGTTTTTAGAGGAGTAAACCATGCATTCTAAGGTTATTCTTCGAGTTATTATTTGCACATTGGCGCTTTTTATTGCCGGCTGCGCCTGGTGGAAGACGAAGCCCAACCCGACGCCCGAACAGCTTTTTGATGAGGCGTATATAGACTACCAAAAAGGTCATTATGACGAGGCAATCACATTATTTCAGAAATTGAAAGAAGAGCACCCTTTGAGCAAGGTTGCCATTCTGGCTGAAATCGGAATGGCAGATTCCTATTATTACAAGGAAGAATACGGCGAAGCGGAAACGGCGTATATGGAGTTCATCAATCTGCATCCGGCGAATAAGGATATCCCTTATGTCATGTATCAGCTTGGCATGTGTCATTACAATCAAATGTCCGAATTAGACAGGGATCAATCTGAGACATTAAAGGCCAAAAAGGGATTCGAGCGTTTAATAATGCGCTTTCCCGAAAGCAAGTATGCCTCCATGGCGGGAAAAAAACTCATAGACTGCAAGAAGAGATTGGCTGAGCATGAATTTTATGTGGGCCGCTTTTACTTTAAAATGAAGGAATATAAGGCAGCTCTTAAACGGTTCGAAAACATAGCCAGCAACTACGCCGACGTGGACCTGGATTTCAAGGTTAATCAGTTTATTGAAGAGGCAAAGAAGCATTTGGCAGAAAATGCTCCTCCTAAGGAGGAGAAAAAGATAACAACCCCTCCCCATCCCTCCGTTTTCTTTTAGAAAAGACCTTTTCAGTCGTTATCCGGCTGCTAAAAGCCACGTATCTGCCGGATGAGCCGCTGAAGGCATTCCTCCGGAGGGGCAGCGGTATTTACCGCTATATGATGGCCTTCCGGAAGTTCTGTGATGGGTTCAAAGTTATCTTTTTGGGCATGAAAGATTTCCCATCTCCCGTCAGATGGTTCCTTTGAATCTGATGCTCTGACCTCAAGACGCTGTTTTATGATTTCTTCAGCGCAAACACATTCTACCACATAAAAGTCAGCGTGGACTTTTCCGGCAGCATCAAAGGCCTTCGCGCGTTGGGCGTGTTTCTTGTGTGACGCATCAATAATAACGGATCTCCCCTCTGCCAGTATTTTCAGCGCCTCCTCAAGAGCCTGCTCATAAACCTTTTTTGATATATCATCCGAGTAGATTCCCTCGCCAAAATCTACAAGTCGGTGTTCTGATGGGGAAATACCCAGCATCTCTTTACGAATTACGTCCGTGCGAAGGATTTCAGCGCCCAGGCGAGGCGCGATAGCCCGCGACAGGACACTTTTGCCGGCGCCCATCAATCCTGCCATAAGAATCAGTGTCGGCTTTTGCAGATGTGCAGCATAACTATAAGCCAGATCGAAGTAGCGGGAAGATGTTCTTTGCGCGTTTTTCCGATCATCTTCACTGATGGCTTGGTCCTTGAGCTTAAATCCAATGACTTTCCCCCGCACATAGGCATAGTAGCACTTATAAAAATCAAGCAGAACATTTATCTCTTTATCGCCGGTAAGCGCTATGTAAGCCTTAACAAAAGCGTCAGCGTAATCGGGATAACCGTTGTAATCTAGGTCCATGGAAAGGAAGGCCACCTCCGCGGCGATATCCTCGTAGCGGAAGCGCTCATTGAATTCGATACAATCAAAAATAACGATACCGTTGGTAAGGCAGATATGTTCAAGGTGAAGGTCTCCATGACAATCCCTGATCTTGTGATCCGCTATCCTTTTTTGAAAGAGAGCGGTATTTTTCTCTATAAAATTAAACACATAAGATTTAATGAACTGATATTGATACCCGGCAATGGTAACGTTTATGTAGCTTTCCGTTTGTTCAAAATTTTCTTCGTGATTTTTCCGAATGGTTTCCACAGAACCCATTTTATCGATCTTGTCTCCTGTGGCGGCAAGACGGTGGAATTCAGCTACCTTCCCGGCTATGGCGCTCATGATGGCAATGTTGGTCTTTCCCTCCGCAAGCAGTTTTTTAAGCATTTTGTCCTGAGGAAGCGTGCGCATCTTAACGGCATATTCAACTGTCCGCCGGCCTTTTCCCAAAACAAGATGGCCCGATATATCTTCGCTGATTTCGATGAGTTCCAGATAGGTTTCGGGCGCCAGACGCCGGTTAAGGCGGAGTTCTTCCTGACAGTAATATTTTCTCTTTTCAAGATCGGTGAAGTCAAGGAATCCGAAATTAACGGCTTTCTTGATTTTATAGACAAATTCTCCGGCAATAAAGATGTACGATATGTGCGTTTGAACCATTTCAACTTTGTGCGGTTTATGGGGATAAAATGCCGGGGCGCTCATGACTTCAGTCAGCTCGGGATGGGTCATTTTCCTCTCCTGCAAAACAAGATATTTTCATCTTCTCGATCTTTTATCATATAAGAGACCTAAAGCTAAAGTATAGTTTTTAGATAAAAATCGCTTCACACGGATCGGCAATAGTGTTAAAAGTAAACTTGCGCGGCCAGGTAAAAACTTATTTTCAATATAGATAAGGACGGATGAGATTGCGTCGGCTTTTATGGGGTATTACACCCAGACGTAAGGGCAGCAAAAAATTTATCCATAATGTCCGTTTCCCATAGCCGTTAAGACAGGGGAAACGGATTTTTGTATGAAAGAGGCCTCTTATGCTTAAGGTGGATAGCAATATCTCTTTTGAACAGGCTGTTGCCGGCGCCGCTGCCCCGAAGCATATTGTCGATTCGCTTTGTCTGATCGATGTGCATTATTGGTCTTTTGACGATTGTTTGCATCAGGGACAACTGCTCATCCATGAAGACACCGCACAGGATGTCTTGGCGATCTTTGCCTTGATAGAGAAGACGCGTTTCCCCATCGGGAAGGTTATACCCATCGTGAAGTATAGTTGGTCGGACGAGGTTTCAATGGCGGACAACAATACATCGGCTTTTAATTATAGGACAATCAAGGGCACAAACAAACCTTCTCACCATGGAACAGGAAGAGCATTGGATATCAATCCCTTCCAGAATCCCGTCATTTACAGCGACGGGCGCATACTTCCAACAGGGGCGGTTTATGATCTTAGGCACAAAGGAACCCTTTTCGTCGATTCTCCGGTGGTTAGGGAATTCATGGCCCGCGGCTGGCGCTGGGGTGGATGCTTTGAATCGCTGCGGGATTATCACCATTTTGAGCGGCCACAAACGTAAAAACTCGCTCGAAGCGCTTTATCAAGGATGTTTTATAAAGAACCAAAAATAAATGTAGGCATCGTAGACGATGTTCCGACAATAAGGGGGCGATTCAATGGTCATTTTTCGCTTAAAGGCGATGTTTTGTTTGCAGGACCTTTCGAAGTAAAAACGGCCAATGGGGATGTCGTTATCTCCGGCCCCGAATGCCTGGAATTGGCCCGTGGCCGGAAAATAAAATGCGTCCACCATGGGAAAGGCGCCTTTACGTTAAGTGGCGTGCCCATTGGGATACACTTTCATTGGGAGAGAAAACAGGAACAAACCTTCCATGGAGATTTGATTCTTCAGGCTCTGGATAATGGGAACATTACGGCCATCAACGAAGTAGGACTGGAGACATATCTGCTGAGTGTCATTTCTTCGGAAATGAATGCAAATGCGCCGCAGGAATTCTTAAAGGCCCATGCCATTGCATCCAGAAGCTGGCTGATGGCGATGTTGGAACGCAGGAAGGGCATCGGACAAGGCGGCTTTCCGGCACGGCAAACGACAAAACGAGGCGGAGAAATCATCCGCTGGTACGACCGCGAAGAACATCTTCTCTTTGATGTATGCGCCGATGATCACTGCCAACGATATCAGGGAATCGACACCAACATATCCCAGGCGGCCAGGGAAGCCATATCTTCCACACGTGGTGTATTTCTTCTGTATCGGGAAAAGATCTGTGACGCACGTTTTCATAAGGCGTGCGGCGGGTTAACAGATAACTTTGAAAATGTGTGGGAAAATATAAGGGTTCCTTACCTGCGCGCTGTTTCGGATGCAGCGGCTGCGCACAAACTGATAGATACGGAGGATGAAGCCAGGCAATGGGTATTTTCCAGACCGGATGTTTATTGCAATGTTGGTGATTTCCGTTTCCTTCGGAAGATTCTTCCGGATTTTGATCGGAAAACGGAGAATTTCTTCCGCTGGCGGGTATCTTACAGGCGTGAAGAGCTCGAAGAAATTTTGAAAGAAAAGTCCGGGATCGATTTTGGTGTTCTCTACAATTTGGAACCCCTGAAACGTGGGCCATCGGGTAGGATTATCCGACTTGGGATTAAGGGTGCCAAGGAATCCATTATTGTAGGCAAGGAATTGGAGATTCGGCGCTGGCTTTCTCCCAGTCATCTGTACAGCAGCGCCTTTGTAGTTTCTGCGGACCGCGATTTGTCAGGGATTCCTACCCGTTTCACCTTTCATGGGGCCGGATGGGGTCACGGCGTCGGGATGTGCCAGATCGGGGCTGCCGTGATGGCGGCGAAAGGCTTTACCGCAGGAGAGATATTGAAACATTACTTCCGTGATACGGAGATGCGTAAATTGTACTGAAAGGTATGCTCTGCAAGAAAAAATGGATTCTTTAATGAAACCATCGAGGCTCAAAACACGCAATCCCTGGGTATGGGTCCCCTCGCTCTATGTAGCCGAAGGCGTTCCCTATATCCTGATCATGATGGTTTCCGTCGTTCTCTACAAACGGCTGGGTGTTTCCAATACGGATATCGCCCTGTACACGAGCTGGCTCTATCTTCCCTGGGTTATTAAGCCGTTCTGGAGCCCCTTTGTGGATATGTTCAGAACCAAGCGGTTTTGGATTGTGGTTATGCAGCTGCTCATCGGGGCGTCTCTGGCCTGTGTGGCCTTTACCATTCCTGCTTCCCGCTTTTTTCAATATACCCTGGCCATGTTTTGGATTATGGCCTTCGCTTCGGCAACCCATGATATTGCCGCCGACGGCTTTTACATGCTGGCTCTCCCACCGCATCACCAGGCGGCATTTGTTGGGGTAAGAACCTCCTTTTACCGTGTTGCAACTATTGCCGCCAAAGGTGGGCTTGTGGTTCTGGCAGGTCATCTGGAGTTGAACGGCTTTGGTATAACCTATGCGTGGTCTATTACTTTTTTTGTTGTAGCAGTTTTCTGCATGGCGCTGTTTATTTATCATGCTTTCATTTTGCCTTACCCTTTGCCGGATAGGCCTGCTCCGCGTGATGAGGAAAGAACCATTCCTTCCGAATACCTGCATACCATTGCGGTTTTCTTCAAGAAGGATAATATCGGAGCCGTGCTGGCCTTTTTTCTTTTGTACCGTTTTGCCGAAGCGCAGCTTGTCAAGATGGCGGCGCCGTTCCTGCTGGATCCCATTTCCAAGGGCGGCCTTGGTCTGACCACCCAACAGGTTGGTATAGCCTACGGCACAGTGGGTGTTATCGCTCTTATGGTTGGCGGTTTGCTGGGAGGATACCTCATCTCCAGACAGGGTTTGAAATTCTGGCTCTGGATCATGGTTTGTGCCATGCATCTGCCGGATGTGATTTTTGTTTATCTTTCTTATGTCCAGCCGCAGTGTATTCTCATTATCAACCTGGCAATTGCGATAGAACAGCTTGGGTATGGATTTGGTTTTTCCGCCTATTCCATGTTCATGATAATGGTATCGGAAGGCAAATATAAAACCGTCCACTACGCCATTTCGACAGGGATTATGGCCCTTGGCATGATGATACCTGCGATGTTTAGCGGATGGCTGCAGGAACATCTCGGTTACCGGTATTTCTATCTGTGGATCGTCCTCTCTACCATTCCCGGCTTCCTGGTGGCGGCCCTGGTCAAAATCGATCCGGGATATGGTAAGAAAGCGTGAAGTTGCTCATGAACAGGAAGAAAATTAGGACGGCGTTCATTCTGGGCGCAGGCAGGGGAACAAGATTGCGGCCATTGACGGATGCCTGTCCGAAACCACTTCTGACGGTAGCATCTCAACCCATCATAACTTACGCCATGGATCACCTTCTGGGCGCCGGTATAGAACGATTTATCGTGAACACCCACCACTGTGCTGAAGTCTACAAAAAGGTGTTTCCTGACAATAACTGGCGCGGCATTCCTGTTGTCTTTCGGTATGAGCCGGCGCTACTTGATACTGCCGGAGGTCTTAAGAATATTGAAGATCTGCTCGATAAAAACGAAACCATCGTCATTTGCAACGGGGATGTCATTACCGACCTGCCTCTGCAAAAATTATGGGAAACACATTTCCTGAAAAATTCAGAGGTTACCTTGGCCTTGCGCACCTCCGGCGAACCGTTGAATGTAAATATCAATGATCGTGATGAAATTTGTGATTTACGACATATTCTTAAAAATCCAGGGACAAAACGCTGTCTCTTTACGGGCATCTATATCGTTGAAAGACGATTTTTGGATCGCCTGGAAACCGGCCGCATTGAATCTGTTATTGATGTATTCATCAGGATGATACGGCAGCAACCGGGATCCGTAAAAGGGGTTATCATCGATGAAGGCACATGGAGCGACATAGGTTCTCTGGCGGAATACGAAAAGGCGAAGGCAGCTTGTTTGATGCAAACATGACCATATCTGATGCTGAAATTATAGACCTTGTTCGGGCTGTTCTGAAACTTTCACCGAAAACCCCTGTTCGGTTAATTCCCCTTCCAAAGCGCGGCTCTGATCGCTCTTACTGGCGTGTTTCCTATGGAAACGAGAAGACTGTCATCTTTATGCAATATGCGCCAACCCGCCGGGAAAATAATTATTACGTAACCATTGCCGGTTTCCTTGAAACTATCGGAATTTCCGTACCCCGGATCATCTTTCATGAAGAAGCCCGACATTTCATCCTCATGGAAGATGTGGGTTATATGGATTTATATGCCTTACGGAATGCTTCCTGGAAAGTGCGGCGGGAGCATTATTGTAAAGCTTTGGAAATGGTCGGACGGCTACACCGCTTTCCTGTCAGCGAGTTTCCGGCCGAGCAAGTTCCCCTTATGGAGTCCTTCGGGCCTACGCTCTACCGCTGGGAAAGGGATTATTTCCTGGAAAATTTCGTTCTGGCTGTTTGTGCCATCAAACTTGATTTACCCGAATCGGTAAGAATCGAAAAGGAGCTTTCATGTCTTGCCGAAAGACTGCAAGAAGTTTCCGTAGGCTTAATTCACCGTGATTTTCAATCCCAAAATATCATGATCCAAAAGGAGCAGCCCGTTTTTATTGACTTCCAAGGTATGCGTTTCGGCAATTTCTTCTACGATCTGGGCTCTCTTCTGTATGATCCTTACGTTGATTTTACCGAAGGGAAACGGATGGAGCTTCTTGAGTATTACTACTTTCTGTCTGATAGAAGAATAAGATGGGCATCATTTAAAGAGATGTTTCGGGAAGCGTCGGCTCAAAGACTGATGCAGGCGCTGGGTGCATACGGATTTCTAGGACTGAAGAAGGGGCACACCGATTTTTTGGAGCACATTCATCATGCCCTGCATAATCTGTTGGAAATAACAGCTCAGACAAAACGGATGCCATTGCTCGGATTGTTGGCAAAAAAGTGTGAAGCATCATTGTCGGGGAGAAATATGCAACAAACCCGGAATATCCACTTGGCAAAAGAAGAAAGTGGGAGGGAGCCGCACTTTAAACAACAAAAATTCTAAATAATATTGACTAATTTGCTAAGTTATGTTAACATTAAATATTCTTTAGACTCCTACGATTGATGGTCTCGTAAAAAGGCGGAGATGTCACCCTGAGCCTGTCGAAGGGTGAACATAAATAATTGAGATATTACGTCATGGTTGCGACAGGCTCACCATGACAAAACCCGCGAATTTTGACTTTTTACGATTTTGTCAAGATTTATCCGCTATTTTTTATATAATCACAAGGTAGGTAGTAGAAATGTTCAAAGTTGGTGACTTGGCGGTTTATCCGGCCCACGGTGTAGGTATTATCGAAGCTATTGAAAACAGAGAAATTATGGGTAGCAATCAGAGGTTTTATGTAATGAAGATTATGGGGAATGGTATAAAGATTATGATACCTATAGACTCAGCAAAATCTGTGGGATTGAGGGATGTTATCCTTGAAAGAGAAGTTCCAAAAGTATATGAAATCCTTAAGAGAAAAGATATCGCCATTGATAAGCAAACATGGAACAAGCGTTATAGAGATTATTTGGAAAGAATAAAAACGGGCTCTGTATTCGAGATTGCCGCCGTCTTGAGGGATCTTTTTATTCTAAAGTCCGATAAAACCCTCTCTTTCGGTGAAAGAAAAATGATGGATACTGCAAAGAATTTGTTGATCAAGGAAATATCCATTGCAAGCAATGCCGATGAAGCGGACATTGAACTGGAACTAAAAAAGATTTTTACGATTCAATAAGAGATTCTTCTTCGTTAAAAAGTGTCCGAGAATTTTCAGGAAGTGAGGTAAAAAATATTATGAAAAAAAGGGGGGGTGAAGATGGTTTGTTTATAAAATTACTTTTGATTTTGGCCTGTTCAATAAGTGGTTATTATATCTTATCTTTTTATGTTAACTTTCCTCAATCTCTATTAGGAATTTTATTAGGAATTTTCGTTGCGCTGCTTGTTGTAAGAATTGAGCAAGATATCAGAAAAGTTTCTCTCAAAATTTTTCTTGGAGGGGTCGCCGGGCTTGTTGTTGGTCTTTGCATTGCTTTCCTCTTTTCGTTTGGTCTTAAACTTATAGGCAACACAACAGAAAAACAGATTGTTGCCCCATGGGTTTACACACTCATTTCCGTTATCATGGCATATCTGGGAATTGTTCTGGGCTCTAAAAAAATCGATGAATTCTTTGATCTTGCTTTCACAACTTCAAAAGAAAGACTGTTCGATAATGTCCGGATTCTCGATACAAGCGTAATCATTGACGGAAGAATTGCCGATGTCTGCGACACGGGTTTTATTGAGGGAAATTTAATTGTGCCTCGTTTTGTTCTTGAAGAGTTGCAGTATATTGCCGATTCCTCCGATTCGATAAAGCGGTCGCGGGGGAGACGGGGGCTTGATATCTTAAACCGTATGCAAAAAAGTACAGGTATAAACATTGAAGTGGTTGAGCAGGATTTTCCGGAGCTAAAAGGCGTTGATGCAAAACTGGTAGCTATGGCGCGAAAAATGAGCGCTAAAATCGTTACAAATGATTTTAACTTAAATAAAGTAGCCGAGCTACAAGGCATTAAGATTTTGAATATTAATGAGTTGGCCAATGCTGTTAAGCCTCTGGTATTGCCGGGAGAGCCTATGACGGTGAAGATTATTAAAGAAGGCAAAGAACCTGGGCAAGGCGTGGCCTATCTTGATGATGGAACGATGATTGTTGTTGACAATGCTCAACAATGTCAGGGTTTGACGGTTGAGGTATGGGTAACCAGTGTACTGCAGACAACAGCAGGTAGAATGATCTTCGCAGAGTTGAAAGAACCTGCCGGAGAAAGAAAATCTCCCATATTTGTGGCTAAACGGTAATATCTTGAAAAGCCCGGTAAGTGAAAATACCGGGCTTTTTTGTGTAATTGGATGTGGCACCATGAAAACGGTGGCGATTATTCCCGCTGGTGGTTCCGGCAAGCGCATGGAAAGTGACGTATCCAAGCAGTATCTGTTACTGAAAGGTATCCCCATCCTTGCCCATACATTGAGAGCCTTCCAAGCGCCAGCCATTGTTAATGACATTTTTCTTGTTATTCCTCCTCAAGATTTGCAGTATGTTCAAGAAAAGATAATTGACTGCTATGGCATTTCAAAAGCAAGACAAATACTGTCTGGTGGAAAAGAAAGACAGGATTCTGTTAAAAATGGTCTTGACGCGGTGGACAAGTCTTATGATATTGTGCTCGTCCATGACGGTGTAAGGCCTTTTGTATCACTCAAACTAATAGAGCAGGTTATTCAAGAGGCATTGGAAAATTCGGCAGTTGCAGTTGGCATCCCTGTCAGCGATACGGTTAAGACGGTAAACAGGGACGGATGGGTTCAGAAAACGCTGAAACGCACAGGTCTTTGGTTAACGCAGACGCCCCAGGCATTTCGACGTGAGACAATCAAACAGGCCTATCAAGCAGCATATAGGGATGACTTTTATGGAACGGATGATGCGTCTTTGGTGGAGAGAATCGGCGTTAAGGTGAAAATGATCGTTGGTTCACGTGAAAATATCAAGATAACAACCATGGAAGACATGACAATGGGTGAGCATATCATGAAAAAATGGACTCCAGTACAATCAAGTTCGAAAAAAGGGGAAAAAAGCATTTCATGAGAATCGGTTTTGGATATGACAGTCACCGGTTGGTTGAAGGGAAAAGTCTTATTTTGGGAGGGGTAGTAATTCCCTCTGAAAAGGGATTGCTTGGGCATTCCGATGCTGATGTCCTCACCCATGCGGTCTGTGATGCCGTCCTGGGAGCTATGGCATGCGGTGATATAGGCAGACATTTTCCCGATACGGATCCTCTATATAAAAACGTTTCCAGTCTGAAACTGCTTGAGCGGATTTATATATGGATGGTAGAAAAACAATACGAAGTGAATAATATTGATTCTACCATTGTTCTGGAAAAACCAAAACTGATGGAATATGCTGGTAAAATGGCTGCAAATATTTCTGCCGTATTGGATGTGCCCGCAGATAGAGTCAACATCAAGGCAAAGACGAACGAGGGGATGGGCCTAGTCGGATGCGGTAATGGTATTGCAGCTTTCGCCGTCGTTTCCATTAGAAAGAAAGGAATAATTGTCCTGTAAGAGAAATTTATCGATAGTTCGCACCCAGCTTACAATTGAGAATATCTTCATGCAATGTTGATGACCTCGTAAAAAGTCCCAATTGTCATCCTGATCTTGTCGATTGTCATCCTGAGCTTGTCGAAGGAGATATTACATCATGCTTCGACAAGCCTGTCCCGGGCTCGCCGACGAGCTCAGCATGACGGCCTATATTAAATTCGACTTTTTGCGAGTCCATGAATCTTAAAATATAGAGAATTCCCAAATGGTTTTTGAAAAAACACGGGTACGCTTTGCCCCTTCTCCGACAGGGGATCTTCACGTAGGGAATGCTAGAACAGCCCTTTTAAACTGGCTCTTCGCAAGGCGCTATGGGGGAAGTTTTATTTTGCGTATCGAAGATACCGATCAGGAAAGGACGTCCAAGATATTCGAGACCAACATCCTGGATGACTTAAGATGGCTTGGCATTGACTGGGATGAAGGACCGGATAAGGGGGGACAGGGCGGCCCTTACCGCCAAAGCGAAAGGTTGGTTCTCTATAGAGATTGCCTGAAGAAATTGATGGCGGTGCAGAGACTCTATCCATGTTATTGCACGGAAGAAGAATTGGAAGCGGAACGTAAGGCTCTGATAGCAAGAAAAATGATGCCACGCTATATGGGCAAATGCCGGCATCTGACCTTTGAGGCCAGACAAAAACTGGAAAGAGAAGGAAGAAAACCGTCTTACCGTTTCAAGATTGGCGAAGAGACTGTAGAATTTCTTGATCTTATTCGTGGTTCCATGAGGTTTGATGCTGCGGCTTTAGGAGATTTTATTGTTGCACGCTCAACGGGTATTCCCTCTTATAATTTTGCTGTAGTTGTAGATGATCATTGCATGGGGATCAGCCATGTAATTCGTGGGGAGGATCATTTGACAAATACGGCCTTCCAATTATTGATTTATAGAGCTCTTGGCTATAATCCCCCTTCCTTTGCCCACCATTCTCTGGTTTTAGGGAAAGACCGCGCCAAACTGAGCAAGCGACATGGAGCCGTTGCGGTTAGGGAATTCAGAAGCAGGGGTTTTCTGCCGGAGGCGCTGTTAAATTACCTCTCCCTTATGGGCAGTTCTTTTGGCGAGGGACGGGAAATTCTTCCTAAAGAGGATATTATTAAAAAATTTTCCCTAGAACGCATTGGCAAGGGCGGCGCAATTTTTGATGAAGATAAATTAAAATGGTTCAACGCCATTTATATCAGGCAAAGCGATCCTCGATATTTAATACAATGTTTGTATTCCTTCTTACAGCAGGAAGGGTACGATTTCAGCCGATATTCTCCTTCTCGCTTTTCTCAGATAGTGGAGGCTGTTCAAGATAATCTGGGCACACTTTCCGATATTGTAGAGTATTTGGATATGTTCGACGACCATAAATATCAGCTTTCGGATGAAGCCAAACAAATGCTGCGCGAGGAAAACAGCCTTTCGGTATTAAGAGCCCTCTATCGGACGATTGGCAAGCAAAGCGCGGATGAGCCTTCTTACAGGACGCTTATCGAAACTGTGCGCAAGGAAACAGGCTTTCAGGGGAAAAAACTTTATCTGCCGATCAGGGCAGCCATTACAGGCAGAATGTCAGGCCCGGAATTGGGTAAAGTTTTTGCTGTCCTCGGAAAATCTTCTATAATCAAGCGCATAGAAGAGATCATTTGAAACTTCAGATAATACGTTCAAGTATATTTACTTCTGCGGATGGACGCGAAGGAAATGAAGGAGGGTAAATGAAATTTATTGACGAGATAGATATAAAAGGGAAAAAAACGCTTTTCCGATTCGACTTTAATGTTCCTTTGGATGATTCGCTTCACATAACCGATGATACAAGAATTAGAGCGGTTCTTCCCACCATTGACTATGCCCTGGATGAAGGGGCAAAAGTCATCGTTATGTCACATTTGGGGAGACCCAAGGGTAGAATTGTTCCTCAACTAAGCCTTGCTCCCGTGGCAAAGAGATTATCGCGACTTCTGGGCAAGGAAGTCCGGCTTGCGAAGGATTGTATCGGCGAAGATGTCAGGCAATTAATCTCTAAAATGGAACCCGGTTGTATCGTCATGCTTGAGAATCTCCGGTTTCATCCTGGGGAGGAATCCAACGATGATGAATTCGCCAGGCAACTGGCTTGTTGTGCGGATGTTTATATCGATGACGCCTTTGGAAACGCCCACAGACGGCATGCATCAAATGTAGGAATCACCAAACATGTCAAAATTTGCGGAGCAGGCTTCTTAATAAAAAAGGAATTAAATTATTTCAAACAGGCATTGGAAAATCCTGCAAGACCTTTTGTGGCGATAGTCGGCGGTTCCAAGGTGTCCGGAAAGTTGGAAACTTTGGGCTATTTAATCAAAAAAGCCGATAAAATAATCCTTGGAGGCGGCATGGCCTTTACCTTCCTTAAGGCGCGAGGCTATGAGATAGGCCGATCTCTAGTGGAAGACGAACTTTTGCCACAAGCAAATGAGATTATGGAAGCGGCAAGGTCTCTGAGGGTGAAGTTTTACCTGCCCGTTGACTGTGTCATTGCCGAACGGAAAAGCGCCGATGCAGAAACGAAAATTGTACCTATCCAGGAAATCAATCCAAATTGGATGGGGCTTGATATTGGACCGGCAACAACCACCCTTTTTTCAGAAGTATTGAATAACGCCAAAACCATCTTATGGAACGGCCCCATGGGCGTCTTCGAACTAGACGCCTTTAGCAGGGGAACATCAGCGATGGTTCACAGCGTAGCAAATTCACATGCCCTTACCATTGTAGGCGGCGGGGATACGGATGTAGCCATTCATAAGACAGGAGAAGGTGATAAAATTACATATATTTCAACCGGCGGCGGCGCTTTTCTTAAACTTCTGGAGGGAAAAACCCTTCCGGCCATTGAGGCGCTTGATGCTTGCAGTTGAAAATTCTTTTCAAAATAATAAACAGACCTACAACAGCTAAGACATAAGGGGTTTCTGTAATGGTCACGGACGGAATATCCATGGTGGTATGGAGCGAAATATAAAGCTTGTGTTGGCCTATGAAGGGACCAACTACTACGGATGGCAGCGGCAGGCTGGTCTTATCACTGTACAGCAGGTTCTTGAAGAGAGTATCGGCAAAGTAACTCAGGAGATCATTCATGTAATCGGATCCGGTCGAACCGATACGGGCGTTCATGCCAAAGGTCAGGTTGCCAATTTCAAGACTAAATCAGCCATTGAGGGAAGAAATTTGCTTTCAGGGATCAACAGTATTGTTCCGCGCGATATTGTAGTTAAGGAAGCGCTTGACATAGATGAAGTCTTCCATGCCCGGCTTCACGCCAAAAGCAAGGTATATCTGTATCGGATATGCAACCAGCGCATACGCTCCGTTTTTGAGAGAAATTATTCGTGGCTTGTTGCAGCCCCTCTTGATATTGCAAAAATGGAAGCGGCAGCCCTTTTTTTCAAGGGGATGCATGATTTTACCTCGTTTTGTGCTGCACATAACGATGCTCCTGACCATGTTCGGACCGTTATTGATATAAGTGTAAGAAGAGCAGAGGATGGATTTATCGAAATCGAGGTGGAAGCGGATGGCTTTCTAAGGTATATGGTCAGGAATATAGTGGGAACGCTGGTTGATGTGGGCGCTGGGAAATATCTACCGGCGGATATAGTAAAAATCATGGAAGCAAAGGACAGGCGGCGCGCGGGCGTAAAGGCGCCGGCGCACGGATTATTCTTGGAAGAAGTAAAATATTAAAATTCTTTCCCTGGCGATCTTGGACAGCGGATTGTTGACCAATCCTACAGCAGGCAGGTGGCTGAGGCCAGTATGAAAATTTTGGTGTTGGGACACAGAGGGATGCTGGGAAGCGATCTTTTAGGGAGGTTGTCTGCCTGTTATGATGTGGTGGGTAAAGATTTCGGCAATTTTGATATCACACGAGCGGAGTCCTGCCGGGAAGTTGTTCTTGAATCCAATCCTGATGTGGTGATCAATGCGACGGGATATACGGACGTGGACGCTTGTGAGGGGAATATGGAACAATGTTTTGCCGTTAATGCTTCGGCAATTAAGAATTTGGCCCTTGCCTGTGAACCTGAGAGCATCAAAATTGTTCATTTTAGCACGGACTATGTTTTTGATGGGCAGAAGTCAACACCGTACAGGGAAGATGATACCTGTTGTCCGGTAAATCTTTACGGTCAATCTAAATTGTCAGGTGAAGAGGAACTCAGAAGGCATTCGAAGCATTTCATTCTTATCAGAACAGCATGGCTCTATGGTAAAAATGGAAAGAATTTTGTAAAAACTATTTTAGAGAAAAGCAAAACTGTAAAGCGCCTGGAAGTGGTTGATGATCAAAAAGGCTGTCCTACCTATACATGGGATATCTGTGAAGCGGTTAAGTGGCTAATCAATGGGAACCACACGGGGGTTTTTCATGTAACCAATGCTGGTTGTTGTAGCTGGTATGATTTTGCGGTAAAAATTCTGGAGTATGAAGGAATTGCCGATGTTCATGTCAAACCCATCAAATCCGATCGATTGACAAGGCATGCAAAACGTCCCCTTTACAGTGTCCTCAGTAATTAGAAGTTTTTAAAATCAACAGGTAAAAAAATGCGTTCCTGGCAGGAAGCGTTGGCTGCTTATTTGCGTGAGACGCAAAACCCAAGATAAAACAGGCTGAATGTATCTTGATACCCTGTTGCAATGTCGTTATGTCTTTACAGTGACTTACGAAAAATCTCCCAATAAGCAATTCGCAAAAGTTGTATCGCATCTTCCATTTTAATTTTGTGACATTTGTGGCGTAAGTTTT
>DHHR01000037.1 GCA_002403385.1 Syntrophaceae bacterium UBA4767
CAATCTGGAGGGTACTGACCACCTTCTATATCTAACTGTCAAGTCAAGTCCGTCCTCGGACAGATATTATACCGGAACCCCTCGCTCTTTCAAATGGACAAGGGTCCCTCCAAGCCGTTGATGTACGCCTTCTCGGTTGCCTTTCCGTCGTCCCCCGAAGTGGGATTCATCAAATTCCATCTCACCGTTCATGAGGATATGGGCATCGGTGGCGTGAGTCAGGAAAGCGCTTGAGAATCAATCTGAGACCTTTGAAAAACGGCCCCTCACGTCATTCCGACGAAAGTCGGAATCTATAACGGCCTGAAAACACTGGATTCCGTGTCAAGCACGGAATGACGACAAGGCGATTTAATCACAAATTCAAAGGTCTCAATCTATACTTTTGGGTTTGATGGAAGAGGAACGTATAGAGATTTAAAATGATCTATCAAGGGATCAAATAATCGCTACTCTTTACGTCCCGGAGCATGCTGGAGGAGCCCAATACAATCCAGAAAATGGGATTATTTGCCAAATATTTTTTTGTGACACGTATTATATCTTCCGGAGTAACCGCATTGATCCGGTCAATCAGCAGCAGGTAATCTCTGAAATCATGGTTGTACACCACAGATGAAGCTATTTGATCCGCAATAGACATGTTTGTCTGTTGGCCTGAGTAATAGTGGGTTATCGCCTGAATTTTGTAAAACTGCAGCGCTTCAGTAATAGGCACAAAGACATCCTTATGTTCCGATGCGGAGCCGTCTTTTCCTATGCTACCTTCTTCCCCAGTGGATGAGGAAACCTTTCCCGCAAGGCACCGGCCGCTGAGGAGTGCGGTGATAGACTCATCAATGTAGCGTTTTACTTCTCTGGGGACGGCGGTTTTGTAGATAGTTATATTTCCGTAATTTGCTTTAAATCCGGGAGTGCCCGCCCAGACGCTATAGCAGGCGCCATTTTGGGTTCTTACAATCTCAAATAAGATGTCGTTAAGGAGGTTGAATGCGACCATGAGAGCGGGGAAATCCATATTATCCCGGGATGGCAGGGCGTAATCGCCGCGCACATAGGCCAGATTTCTGGACTCTTCGAATGGTTCAAGAATGAGTGCGGGCTTAACCTTCCCTAAAAAAGAGGGCACATCAGGAAGCATGAAATTCTTTTGCGGAAGCATTCCGAAGGAGGCATTAATTTTCGTCAGCAGTTTTTTTGTGTCGAAGTTTCCTGCGGCGACGATAAAAATCCTTCCAGATGAAAAAGCCGCTTTGTAGTATTCTTTTACATCTTCCAATGTAATGGATTCGAGAGAATTTCCTACTCCTTTCCAGCTTGCCGCATAGGGATGACCCTCAAAGAATTTTTCATGGAGCTTGATTACCATCCGGCTGTAGGCATCGTTTTCGGCTTTGCGCTTGCTTAATTTAAAGTCATTCATGACGCGCAGAAATTCTTCTTCATCCCAGCGAGGGTGGAGAAAGGCATCCGCATATACGGGGAACAGTTCATCAAAATATTTATCGAGGGTTATAAGATCAAAAGATGTCATATCGAAAGACTCAAAAGAGGGAGAGATCGTGGATGACCGTTCAAAGAGGATCCTCTTGACATCTCCGTAGGAATATTTCTGGGAACCCTTGGTAAGCATGGTCAATGTCACCGCTTCAAGTCCTGCTTTTTCCTTTGGCGTCAGGCTTACATGCCCGAGCAGGACGGTTTTTATGGTAACTGTTGTGTTGGCTTCATTTTTCTTTATTATGACAGGAATGCCGTTGTTGAGGTATGATACGGAAAAAGAAGACAGGTTTGCCTTTGCATAAGGGCCGATTAACCCCTTGTCAATCATGTTTTGGTCGTTGAATAAAGAGAAAGTTTGTGCCGCGGCGCATCCTATAAGGAGGAAAAGTAGAGGGAAAAGCATTATACGCTTGAATGCCGCTCTTTTTGCTCCCGCTATGTTGCTCTTTTTAACCAAGATCAAAACTTATCCTCCCACCAAAAAGCGTTTTCTTTGAATACAACGGCAAACCCATTTTTCCCCGCGATTTCCTTTTCGTTTTCAAAATTCTGAGGGTTTATCCTAACAGAGAGGACTGATTTTTGCGCTATGATATAGTCGGCAAGAAACTTCTTGATGTCGGCAAAACCGATCTTCTTAAGATTATCGATATATTCCAGGTAATAGTCTGTATTTGCAGATGCCCACCAGAAAGAGAGGCAATTTATAAAGCCTTCGGTTGTTTCCCGTTCCAGGATACTTTCGTCGATGAGCTTCATCTTAAGCGTTTTATAATCGTTTTCGCTAAAGTATAAGGGGTCGCTTGCCATTAACTTGATTTCGGACAAAAAGGCTTCTTTCAAGGCGGCAATGCGTTCAAAGGTATTCTGCCCCGGAATTATCAGCATATAAGCGGAAAAAGAAATAATCCCACCGTCTTTTTGAGAAAAGTAGCCTGCCCCGATGGTCTCCTTCTTGTAGAGGCCGGGAACTTTGGCAAATATATTCGTCTTGAATTTTCCATTGGGATCTTCAAGCATTTTCCCCCAAACGTCTGCCGCGTATGTGGCAGAGGTGTCTGCCAAGAGGTCAGGCCCTCTAAAGACCAACTCGACAGACAAAACCCCTGTGTGCATCTGCCCGTCCGGGTATATGAGTCGTGCGTCATTTTTCAGCGACGGGTGGCTCTCAAGAGGCACAGCCCAAGGATCATTCTTTCTCTGCCAGCTGCCGAAGTGTTTTTTTACTATTTGGAAGACCTTGTCAGGCTCAACATCGCCCCCAATGAAAAGAGCGGCATTGTTCGGAATATAATAGGATGCCTGTATTTGTTCAAGCATAGCGGGTGTGGCGCTGCGAACTGCGTTTTCATAACCCGCCACATCCCTTCTAAACGGAAACTTGAAGAAGAGCGCTTTATCGATCGCTGCTTGGTAAATGTGGTCGGGATCGTCAAAGTATCCACGTATCTCATTTATAACTACGCTTTTTTCCCTTTCCAATTCGCCAGGGTCTAGAAGGGGGAAGCGGATTGCATTTGCCCAGAACTCGATGCCCTTTTCTACCCTTTCCGACAAAACAGTAAAGTGATAGCTGACAAATTCAGTTGACGTGCCGCCGTTCCAGTTTGCAACCCCGATCTCTCTCATGGCGGTCTGGAACTGGCTTTGCGTTCTGTAAACTTTGTTTCCCTTAAACATCATGTGTTCATAAAGATGGAAAAGTCCCGCGGTTTCTGCCGATTGCGCAATGGAGCCGCACCGGACGGTGATCTGGATTCGCACGAGAGGGAGCGCATGATTCTCAAGGACAAAAAGCTCCAAACCGTTTTCCAGGGTATAATGCTTCAGGTGGGTTACGTCGGATGTCAGGCAAAATCCGGCAGTTGCGGTGTGGAAGAAGAGAATAAACGGTATAAGTATTTTAAGCAGCTTGATTACAGGATGCTTCATCATTAACAATATCCGGAAGGAACGACATTGGTCAGAAAAAATCTTTTCGTATCCATGGGTTACGAAAAGAACACCCCTCTTATAGACGGCATTTAAACCGCCCCTTGAAACTAACTCTTGTCAGATTGTAAGTTTTGGTGCCGAAGCCGGGACTTGAACCCGGACGGGCGTGGCCCACTACCCCCTCAAGATAGCGTGTCTACCAAGTTCCACCACTTCGGCACATTTGCAAGGTTACCTTCAACAGGAGCAGATAAATTTTTTAATGCCCCCTATTTATTTGGAAGGGGCAGGACTTATCGGCAGGGCATTGGACCCTGTTTTCCCCGTTTCGGGTGTGGCTGCTTGTTTTGGCGATGTTACAGGCGCAGTTTTTTGAACTCCATGCTTGACTCCTTCCATCAAAGACGATGTCTTATGATAGGCTGTATAGGAAAGGAACAGGGACGTCAACATAAAAACGGTTGCCAGCGCCGTGGTTACTTTCCCTAAAAAAGTTCCGGCGCCGCTGCTTCCAAAAACGGTCTGACTGGAGCCTCCAAAAACGGCGCCCATATTCGCTCCTTTGCCTGCCTGCAAAAGAACGATCAGAATAATCGCTACGCACACGATGACATGTAAAATGACAACGAATATATGCACCTTATGTTACCTCACAATATAGTTAAAATTGGACAACTTTCGTAAAATTTTCTATATCCAAACTTGCGCCGCCCACCAGGGCGCCATTGACGTCCGGTTGTGCCATCAAGCTCCTGATATTATGGTGATTTACGCTCCCACCGTACAGGATCGGGATGGTATTTGGAATCTTTCTACCGAATATCTTCCCCATGACCCCCCGGATAAAGGCGTGAACTTCCTGAGCCTGCTGTGGCGCGGCCGTCTGGCCGGTGCCGATGGCCCACACAGGTTCATAGGCGCAAACCACACTTCTTATATCACCATCACTTAAGTTCTTCAATCCCTCTTTTATTTGTCTTTCGATGACAATAAATGTCTTTTCCGCTTTTCTTTCCGGAAGCGTTTCACCAACGCAAAAAATGGGTTTCAACCCAAATTGAACACAGGACAATATCTTAGAGTTTATGAATCCATCGGTTTCTCCGAAGAGAATGCGCCGTTCCGAGTGTCCGACGATGACATAATTGCATCCGATATCCGCCAGCATTTTCCCTGATATCTCGCCTGTATAGGGCCCTTCGGCCTTATCGTGGACATTCTGGGCGGCAAGATCAATCATTGAGTCTTTTATGATTTCAGCAACCTGAGAAAGAGCGGTAAAAGGCGGCGCAATAACCACGCTTCTATCACCGAGATTGCCTAACTTTTCTTTAATGACCGCCGCAAAAGCCACCGCTTCCCGGACGGTTTTGTGCATTTTCCAGTTGGCGGCGATAACTGGTTTGATCATAAAAGATTCTCCCATCGTTTTTATTACTGATTCTTATAACAGATAAGCGGCATATACCAAAGCCGCCAGCCTTCGTCAATATTTTTATGCCGAAAATCCAATATTTACGGAAGGTGGCATTTATCTGTTGTTGATAACGCCTACCTTGTCGCAATCTTTGAAGATAGAACATTTGCTGCACAGCGGCGATATGGGGCGGCAGATATGCCGGCCGAATGCAACCAACAGAGTATTAAAAATACTCCAATAGACGATGGGCAGCTTAGCCTGTAGGGCGTATTCCGTTTCTTGTGGGGTTGCTGTTTTGACATAGCCAAGACGATTTGAGATACGGTGCACATGGGTATCAACACAAATGCTCGCTTTATGGAAAGCGAGAGACAAAACCAGATTGGCGGTTTTTCTGCCTACGCCTTTCAGAGAGAGCAGCCCCTCCATCGTATCAGGGACACGGGCGTTGAAGCGCTCGATCAAATCTCCGCATACCGTCAGAATGGTTCTGGCTTTATTCCGGTAGAAACCAACAGGATAAATAGCTTTGATAATCTCGGCTTCAGAGTGTTTCAGCATATCTTGCGGATTGTCGGCCAGGGCGAGCAGACGGTCTGTGGCGGCGGCAGTGACTTCGTCTTTTGTGCGGGAGCTTAGGATGGTCGAAACAAGAAGGATAAAAGGCCCTTGATGCTCATAAGCCAACCGGGTGACGACAGGAATGGCCCCTTTTCCTAGCTCTTTTCTTAACTTCTTGATAATAGCGTGAATTTGCTGGTCATCCATGAGATAAAAAGGGGAAGGGTCAGTGGTATCCTTCTTCATTGGCAAGAATATCAAGATGCAAAGTAGCGATGTCCTCGACATCCAGATTGGCTTCTTCTTCACGGCTTCTGAAATCTACCATCTTAACGTATCGCCTGCAGACATTACAGACATCGACGCGGCACTTTTCCTCGCCTTCCACGGTGAAATATGCCAGGGACTGTTGTTCTTCGTTGCCGCAGAAGGGACATTTAATGCGCCGGAATTTCCATTCAAAACCACATTGATTGCAGAAGAGATAACGGCGGCCCTCTTCCTCTCTTATCTCGCCGATTCTTGGTTCGTTGCCGCAGATGGGGCAATATCCCTCCGACCATGTAGATTTTGCAATCATGTCACCATATCTTTCAGCGACTTTTTCTAAAAATGGCCTCAAGCTTTCCTCGATGAATAAATCAATAAGATCAAGCGTTTCATCATCCTCCGAATCCTCCGAATCCTCCGAATCGTCATATGGAAGGAGATGGAAGGAATCGCGGATCATCTGTTCAAAGTTGAGGCTGCCATCGTGGATTTCTTGTATCATCTGCCGGGTTTCCTCCGGCGCTCGCCTTTCCGCAATGTTCAGGAGAGAAAGAAAGTACGCCTTAGGTTGTGAAAGGTCAAAAGATCCGCCAGCAATGTCGATAAGCGGCAAGCCCCCTGCCATCTTTTTTTCTAAGAGGTTTTCATCAACGGTGAAGGTTTCTGTTTTGACGTTATTGGAGACTTCTTCCCTGAGGATAAGCATTTCACCAAGAATATCGAGCAACTCTTCATAATGCGGGTTTGCTTTTTTGTATTTTTCTATTATTTTGAGCGTTTCCCTGAGTTTTTTTGCCATTTACAGTATTTTCCCTTAACAAATTATGAAATACTCATCCTGCACATGGTGCCACATGTTGATTTTAGGTGAGCACTCCTAACCATGGCAGTGTATATATACCATTTTAATTTCTACTTCAAGGCATTCATCTGCTTTTGCAATATTTTAAAACGCAAAAGGAAAATCATTGAAAAGGGGAAGCGTATCCTTGTATATAAAAAGAGCGCTTTATTTTTGAGAGCCAAGAGCGACAAAATCGTAAAAAGTCAAAATCCGCGGGTTTTGTCATGGTGAGCCCTTCGACTGGCTCAGGACAAACAGCTCAGGGTGACATCTCCGCCTTTTTACGAGACCATCAAGAGTGGCAAGGTGAAACTGCCAATTAGATAAAAACGTCGGTGGAAAGAAACTGGCCTTAACATGAAATTCATTTTGCCACGGTGCATGAATTTGGTGGGAGGATTTGAGGTGAAAAAAGCGGTTCTAAAGTATTTCTTGCTGTTTGCGTTCCTCTTTCTCTCTGTGTGGGCATCGGATGCCTCCGCAATGGAATACAATATCATGCCCGTAAATCCCGCCATGGTTGCCCCGTTTGTCTTGTTGCTTTTGGCTATTGCACTGATTCCGTTTATCAACGTTCATTGGTGGGAGAAAAGATATCCGTTGGTATCCTTCGGTTTGGGCGTTGTTGTCGTAATTTACTATTTTTTTATCTTGCATAACGGGCCAAGAATGGTGGGAACCGCTCTTGAATATTTCAGTTTTATCGCGCTTATCGGGTCTCTCTTTGTGGTGTCCGGAGGCATCCACATTAGGATAAAGGGGAGGGCTACGCCTGTCGCCAATGTAATTCTTCTGGCGATTGGCGCCATCATTGCCAATTTGCTCGGAACCACGGGCGCTTCTATGGTTCTCATCCGCTCGTATATCAGGACCAATAAATATCGGATATCGGGATACCACATCGTGTTTTTCATCTTCGTTGTATCCAACATTGGGGGGATGCTGACGCCCCTCGGCGATCCCCCCCTATTTCTCGGTTATCTTAAAGGAGTGCCTTTCTTTTGGGTGATAGGCAGGGTATGGCTTATCTGGCTGATTGCCAACGCCGCCGTGCTGCTGATCTTTTATATCATTGACAGGCACAATTACAAAAAGATGCCTGATGCGCTGGAGCGTGAAGTGGAAAAAAAGGGAGAACATCCCATTGTCGAGGGGATACACAATGCGGTCTTCCTTTTGGTGATCATCGGCGCCGTTTTCTTGCCGGAGCCAATCCGTGAGATCACTATGATCGGCGCTGCCGTTGCCAGTTACTTTACGACAAAGCGTAAAATCCACGAACGCAACGAGTTCAATTTTATCCCCCTTAAGGAAGTGGTTATCCTGTTTGCCGGCATCTTCGCCACCATGGTGCCTGCCCTGGATTGGCTTGAATTGAATGCAGGAAGCATCGGCGTTACGACACTGGCCCAGTTTTACTGGGGGGCGGGGGTGTTATCGAGTTTTTTGGATAATGCGCCGACCTATTTGAGCTTTTTAACCGCGGCCTTTGGCCTCCACGGACTGAACGTGGACAACGCCGCGCATATGGAAGCGATGCTGGGAATGCTCTCCCCTCATGATCTGGCGCACCTTAAGACATTGCATTCCTCTATGGTTCAGCCCATTACGTCGTATTCATGGAAATATATACAGGCCATTTCTGCCGGCGCCGTTTTGTTCGGGGCGAATACCTACATAGGAAACGGGCCAAATTTTATGGTAAAATCCATCGCCGATCAAGCCAAGGTGAAGATGCCGACTTTTATCGGTTACATGGTAAAATACTCTATCCCCATCTTGATGCCTATTTTTGCCGTCATCTGGTATTTATTCTTCAGATAAGATGGATTTTTTTATGAAGATGGCGGCCGACTCGCCAGCCAGATAACCTGTAGAGAAGGCTGCCTGGAGATTGTATCCGCCGGTATCCGCATCAATATCCATCACCTCACCGCAAAAATACAGCCCGGAAATGATCCTTGAACCCATCGTGCGGGGGTCTATTTCACCAAGGGAAATGCCGCCTGCGGTGACAATGGCAGAAGACAGGGGAAGAGGCTTTTGAATGTTGAAGCAGAGGGATTTGAGCGATTGAACGATACGCTCCTTTTCCTCAGATCTGATTTGGTGGGCTGGCTTATCGGCAGAGATATTTGTTATGACAACAAAGGGATCGACCATTTTTTGGGGCAACAATTTCATAAGAATGTTTTTGTAATGACGCTTGCCCGAATGGTCAAACTCCCTCTGAAGCCGATTTCGAAGCTGTTCACGGCTGAGCGCCGGTTTCAGATCGATTGCCACACTAACCTTGCCGTTTTTCAGGGCATCAACAACGGACAAGCTCATCAGCAATGTGATCGGCCCGCCGATACCAAAATGGGTGAACATCATTTCGCCCAGGCGGCTTTC
The DNA here is from genome assembly GCA_002403385.1 of Syntrophaceae bacterium UBA4767. Lineage (GTDB taxonomy): Bacteria > Desulfobacterota > Syntrophia > Syntrophales > UBA4767 > UBA4767. The sequence goes on from DHHR01000037.1 coordinate 8,928, forward strand.
AATTACGGGAGGTCTAGGACGCTTATGGGACAAGCCTCGACCGTATTCCATACAGGGGATGGATACAGAGCTAATTTCTTGAGCTGGACATTGAAAGGCCGTCAGGCGGACGTTGCGAAGCCCAACGCCCTGCATGGATTTTGCCCGGCGGATGTCATCCACGATGAGGGGTACAAGGGCCGGACGGAGTGGCACAATGGAATGGCCAGCATCGGCGACCATTTTATATCCGTCCCCCGTGGAACCAGTTTTAGGATAAGTGGCTCCACCGGTAGCCAAAATAACCGCCGCTGCCCGGATATGTCCGGATGTTGTTTGCACCCCCAAAACCTGCTTTTCCCGGATCATTATTTTCTTAACCCCCGTCTGTGCGTGAATTTCTACGCCATGATTATTGAGATATCTTTTCAGGGCGTTTGCCACGTCTCCGGCTTTGTCAGAAGCCGGGAATATTCGTCCTCCCCGTTCAGTTTTTGTTTCTACTCCGTGCTGCTTCAAAAAATCCAGGAGCGCATCACGAAAAAAATGGCGAAAGCTGGGGTACAGGAAACGGCCATTGACGCCGTACATGGCAATAAAATCTTTCAACGGTTTTGTATTGGTTAAATTGCAGCGGTTTTTCCCTGTGATGAGAATTTTTTTCCCCAAGCGCTCCATCTTTTCCAAGAGGATAACCTTCGCGCCCATTTCGGCGGCTCTCCCGGCGGCCATCATGCCGCTGGCGCCACCGCCAATTACGACAATGTTTTCACAGTCAGAAAAGTGATTTGAGGGCTTTTTCAATTCTTTTGTTCCTGGAGGAAGTTCATGACCATTTTCTCTTAATTTTGTATCACGAAAAGAAGAAACCGGTCAAGGCTATGCCTTTTACCATTGCATCGTTCCGAAAACTTGCCCTGACAAAAGATCCGTGTTATAGAAAATCACATAGCCCAAAGAGACGATGTTGCGCTCTTATATCTTTATCTCGCAGGAGCATTGATAGATTGAAAACTCCGAAATTCCCCTGGACGATGACGGCAGATTTTTTTCTCCGCGTCTATCCCAATGTTCATCGCAACCTGAGGGAATGGATAGGGTGGGCCAGAAAAATCCCTGACCCCGAACTTCGAAGACAGGCCCTAATGAGCATTGCAAACAAGACGTTTCACTGTGAGGGAGGCGCTGTTTATGGATTGCTGGCCGGGGAGCATTTCCGCGAAGCGATTCGATTCATTGTTGCCTATCAGACTATCAGCGATTATCTGGATAATCTCTGTGATCGCAGCACCTCATCGGATGCTGAGGACTTTCACGCCCTTCATGAATCCATGCTTCATGCTTTAACGCCAAAGGCGCCTTGCAAATCTTACTATCGCTTCCGCAAGGAACAGAATGATGGAGGTTATCTGGATAAACTTGTGAAAACCTGTCAGGACATTTTGGAGAGCTTGCCGGCGTATCAACAGATCGCTCCGTTTCTTCATGAATTGTCCGGATATTACTGTGATATGCAGGTAAACAAACACGTTTGCTCTGAGGAGCGGACTTTGCTCCTGGAAAGTTGGTTTGAGACGCACAAAACACGTGTTCCTCCTATGCAGTGGTTTGAATTTTCTGCATGTTCAGGATCGACACTAGGCATTTTTTGCCTTGTTTCATATGCCTTTCATGAGAATTACGCATCGGCGCTGGCTGGAAAAATCAAAACAGCATATTTCCCCTGGGTCCAAGGATTGCACATCTTACTGGATTATTTGATTGATCAGGATGAGGATAGGAAATGGGGAGACCTAAATTTCTGTTCCCATTACCGCAATAGTGACGAAATGGAGTCAAGGCTCCTGTATTTTTATAAACAGGCGGACAACAGCGTTGCTTGCCTGCCGGATATGAGATTTCATCAGATGATTAACCGTGGCCTGCTTGGATTTTATCTTTCCGACAGAAAAGTGTTTCAACAAAAAAATGTATGGAGAATGGCTAAAAAAATGATTCGCAAGGGAGGGCCTGTCACGTGGTTTTTCTTTGTGCACTGTCTGCTTTTTCGCCAGGTTATTGCGCCATGGGGGAATCTCTCCCCTATCCATTCGTAAAACGCTTTGCCCTCCATTTTTAAAATACATGCAGCCATCTTAGCACTACAGCCAATCCCCTGCCCCTATTTTCAGAGTACACTTCCTCATAAAAATTAAGATAGCATATTTCCTTTTTATTGTTGCTGATAAACATTCCTCCGGGCCCTATTGCCAGCACCTTCTCCCTGGAATTAGGCACTTCATGACCATCTATCTCGTGGGCTGTTATCTGCTGAAGATAATATCCGTTTATACCAAGCCTGAGGTTTCGGGTAATTTCATGAGAGGCGGCATAATTTACCCATACGGCCTGGCCTTCCTGCGTGTCGTCGGCATATTGTGGAGGAAGGCCGCTTTTGGGATTCCATTTCGGAGACGGCGTCTTTGGCGGATCGTTATTTTTGGCAGTCCATTTATAAAAGATTCTTGCCGAAAATTCCAACTTGGGAGTAGGCATAACCGTAAATGCATAGTAGGGGTTGATTGCATAGGTGTTGCTGCCTGCATTTACATAATCTTTGCTGTCATAATGGCCTGTGGGAAATTTCGCCAGAAACTCAATCCTTTGCCAGAAGGGATATTTACCGAAAAGCATGATCTGTGGAGACTGAAGAAAAACACCTGCAAATAGGTCTCCTACATTTGTTTCATTTTCGGTGAATCTCTCATTTTTTACGTGTAGATCCATGACAATGGGCAATTCAATATCAATACCCGGCCAACTGCCCAGGATTTTTACTTTATCTGTTACATATTTGATGGATGTCAGCCACAATAAGTTATGCGATCTATTTGTGCCGGGCTTTGCATGACCGGCGCTATCGGTATAGTCATCGGCGTTGTAGAAGTAAAGATATTGATCGCTGAGGAAACATGGCTCTCCAAAGCCATCCATAAATGAGGTATAGCCCAGATTCCCACCGCTTAGGGATACCGCATGGGCCGGCGCACTGAAAAGCGTCAGCATGAGGCAAAAACAGCACAGAACTAAGGTGTTTTTCATTTTCACTACACTCCTTTTTGATAATCCGGCTTAATCCTGACATCGGTTTGAATGGTGATGTTTTCAGGGAAAAGCGGCGACGGATAACAAATCGGGCAAATAGAAAAATCAGCCATAAGCAATTAACCCTCCTTACCTCGTTTTTTTTGGTAAGAGCCCGAGGCGAGAAGAGCCTGACTCAATTTTTTAAGCAGCTGGTTCATTTGGCGCTGTTCATCCGGCTCCAAGATGTTTACAATCTCATTCCATTTCTTTTTAAAAATCGGGAGGATTTCTTTATGCAGCTCCCCCCCCTTCGGAGTAAGCTTGGCTCGAATGATCCTCCGGTCCTCTCTATCCCGATCCCGATAGACATAGCCACCCTTCTCCAACCGATCCATTACTCCGGTGATATTCCCTCCGGTAACCAGCAGTCTTTTGCTGATTTCTCCGAGGGTTAGCCCGTCGGAGCGACCTAAACACACCAAAATATCGAGCTGGGACAGGGTAAGCATCTCTTCTTTCAAAGCCTTTTGAATCTCATGATAAATTAGCTGAAAGGTCATGTTCAGCCTGACCCAAAGAATAGTGGGGCGAAAAGAATCTTCCATATTTCCACATATAAATAGTTTATACCTAAAATATTTAGGTATGAAGTTTATCACCTAATTTTTGTATGTCAAAGAAAATTTTTGGGCTGTCATCCAACGCCTCTTCCATTTTGATCTTGTGACATTTGTGGCGTAAGTTTTTGGGATTGTGTTGTTTTACGACCCTCGGTCAGTTTTTTCCCGGTGGCTACATAG
>DHHR01000019.1:0-11900 GCA_002403385.1 Syntrophaceae bacterium UBA4767
GCCGCCTGTAGGTACTCTTGAATCCTCGAACGATCTTCCCGCTGTCCGTTTCCACATACCCCGTGGATCGTTCCAACGCCTGCATGCTTGGCTTCTCGTCCACCGAATTGCGAAACTCTACGGTATATTTCGGCGGCTTCCCAGAACGAGGAATATCCGTTATCTGAGCGCCTTGCGGTGATGATAAATGGTCATATCATCCAAATCGGCGAGCCATCGGATGTTATGAATCATCCAGTCGATGAATTTGTTGCCTCGTTTGTGGGGACGGAAACAATCCTATTGGGAACGGTAGAAGAAAAACAATCCGGCAGCTTTATTGCTTCCGTAAACGGTCATAAAATAGAAGTAGCCGGAGAGGCAACGTCCGGAGAAACGGTTATTCTTTGCATCCGTCCGGAAAATGTAACGGTGTCAAAAGGTATTACTTCCACCGGTACAAGCGCAAGAAATCATTTCAAAGGAGACATTAATCAGATCAATCCCGCCGGATTTATTCAGAGATTGCATATCCATTGCGGTTTTCCTCTTGTGTCTTACATCACGAACCGTTTTTTGGAAGAACTTTCACTAAAAACAGGCGATGATGTTGTCGCTTCTTTTAAAGCTACGGCTATCCACGCAATTATAAAAAAACAGTAGATTACGGGTGACCTTTAGGTTATTGAAACAGAAGGTCAAAGCCATGGGAAATGGTTTTGTGCCTGCGATTTTTATAATTGTTGTAATGATTTGATTTAATTTAAAAGGAACCCGTGATATAAGAACAAGGTAATTCAGAAAAGGTAGGGTTCCCAAGATAGTGAAAGATCAACAGGTATCAAGTATAAGGAGACAGGTAAGGTGCTGGAGAAAATTTCATGGCTGGGGCATTCCAGCGTTAGGATTGAAGGAGAAAAGACGGTTTATATCGATCCATGGAAAATCAAGGGAGAACACAAAGCGGATGTTGTTCTTATAAGCCACAGTCATTCAGATCACTTTTCGCCGCCAGATGTGAAAAAAATTCAAAAAGAGAGCGCGATCATTGTTGCTCCTTCTGACTGTGTGACCGGACTTTCCGGAAATATCAAAACGGTTAAACCGGGGGACAAAATAGAGATTCAAAACGGGATGATTGAAGCCGTTTCCGCATATAATATAAACAAGTCTTTTCACCAGAAATCCAACAATTGGGTTGGGTTTATTGTAACGATTGACGGCAAAAAAATTTATTACGCGGGTGATACGGACTTTATTCCGGAGATGGAGGGCATAACCGCCGACATTGTCCTTGTTCCTGTCGGCGGGGTGTTTACCATGACTGCCGAGGAAGCGGCTCAGGCGGTCAACATAATAAAACCTCAAGTCGCTATTCCGATCCACTATGGCGATATTGTCGGCTCCATGGAAGATGCCAGAAGATTTCAAATCCTTTGCGAGGTTCAGGTGGAAATCAAGTCTATTGTTTCGTAACGTATGTTATTATGTTTGACAAAATCGTAAAAAGTCAAAATTCGCGGGTTTTGTCATGGTGAGCCCTTCGGCTGGCTCAGGACAGGCTCTGCCGAACCATGACGTAATATCAATTATTTATGTTCACTCTTCGACAAGCTCAGGGTGACAATTGGGACTTTTTACGAGTGCATCATGTTTCGGTGATGAATTTTTGTATATATTTTTTTCATATGACTTGACATCAAAAAATTTATGTTTATCTTATGGCGCGACTTACTATATCTGAAAACAAGTATTTAAAATATTACAAAGAAATATAGATAAAGGAGGATGTTTAGCATGAAGATTAGGCCATTGCAGGACAGAGTGATTGTTGAACGCGTAGAAGAGGAGCAGAAAACCAAAGGAGGAATCATCATACCTGATACCGCAAAGGAGAAACCCATGGAGGGCAAGGTCAAGGCGGTGGGTAAAGGCAAGGTTGGAGAAGACGGAAAACAGACAAAGTTGGATGTTAAAGCGGGCGATCGGGTTCTGTTCAGTAAGTATGCAGGCACGGAAATAAAGATCGATGGCGTTGAATACCTGATCATGAGAGAAGATGATATCTTAGGTGTTATTGAGAAATAATAGTTTGGAAAACTTGACGATAAGGAGGAAAATTTAATGGGAGCAAAAATACTTCAGTATGATGAAGAAGCAAGGAAGTCTATCCTCAAGGGTGTAAATGCTCTTGCGGATGCCGTCAAAGTAACGTTGGGACCAAAAGGAAGGAATGTTATTCTTGACAAGTCCTTTGGCGCTCCGACGGTCACAAAGGACGGTGTAACAGTGGCCAAAGAGATAGAACTGGAAGACAAATTTGAAAATATGGGAGCCCAGATGGTTCGTGAAGTGGCCAGTAAGACCAGCGATGTCGCAGGCGATGGAACCACCACCGCGACCATTCTAGCACAGGCCATATATAGAGAAGGCGCTAAAACCGTAGCTGCCGGCAGCAACCCCATGGATATAAAAAGGGGCATTGATAAAGCTGTGGAGGTTGTTGTTGGAGAATTGAAGAAGTTGAGCAAACCCACCAAAGACCAGAAAGAGATTGCTCAAGTGGGAACGATTTCGGCCAACAATGATGAAGCTATCGGTGAAATTATTGCCGAAGCAATGAGCAAGGTGGGAAAAGAGGGCGTCATTACCGTAGAAGAAGCAAAGGGCTTGGAAACGGAATTGGAGATCGTTGAGGGGATGCAATTTGACAGAGGCTATGTATCTCCCTATTTCGTTACCAACGCGGAAAAAATGGAAGTCCATCTGGAGGACGTTCTAATTCTCATTAATGAAAAAAAAATCAGCGGCATGAAAGATCTCCTTCCCATCCTGGAACAGATTGCAAAGATGGGGAAACCTCTTCTTATCATTGCGGAAGAGGTTGAAGGAGAAGCTCTTGCAACACTGGTGGTAAACAAGATTCGGGGCACACTGCATGTTGCTGCCGTTAAAGCCCCCGGTTTTGGCGACAGGCGAAAGGCCATGTTGGAGGACATTGCCATTCTGACCGGCGGAAAGATGATTTCCGAGGATATGGGCGCTAAACTGGAAAATACGAGACTTGAAGATCTTGGCCGAGCGAAAAGGATTGTTATTGATAAAGATAATACAACCATTATCGACGGCGCCGGAGACCGGGCCGCTCTTGAGGGCAGGGTTAAACAGATTAGAGCTCAGATCGAGGAAACAACCTCCGACTATGACAGAGAAAAACTGCAGGAAAGATTGGCCAAACTCGTGGGTGGTGTTGCGGTGATTAAGGTTGGGGCGGCGACAGAAACCGAGATGAAAGAAAAAAAGGCCCGCGTGGAGGACGCGCTTAACGCAACCCGTGCAGCGGTCGAGGAAGGAATCGTTCCCGGTGGTGGAGTGGCTTACCTTCGGTCAGTGCCGGCTCTGGAAAAATTGAAGCTCGAAGGCGATGAAGCGGTGGGTGTTATTATTGTCAAGAAAGCTCTCGAAGAACCTTTAAAGATGATCGCTGCCAACGCGGGGATGGAAGGCTCTATTGTAGTGGAGAAAGTGAAGGAGAAAAAGGGAGCCTTTGGATTCAATGCCAGAAGCGATGAATACGAAGATATGATTGCGGCTGGTGTTATCGATCCTACAAAGGTAGCTAGATTTGCTCTTCAAAATGCGGCCAGCGTTGCATCGTTGATGTTAACGACACAGTGTATGGTTGCCGATAAACCAGAGGAAAAGGGCGCGGGAATGCCTCCTATGCCTCCGGGAGGCGGATATCCGGGAATGGGCATGTAAGAAAAGTTATTTGATAATAAAGCGTTTTTTGAAGTTTTACCTTAAGCAACATAAAGAGGGTAAAAAGCCTCCGGCCACGTGGCCGGAGGCTTTTTACATGCACTTTGCCTTGAAAGCCGTCGTTTTCTGTGGTAGCTGTAGCTGTTATCAATATAATTATTGCAGGAGTATTACATGGATTACAAAGACAGCTTGAATCTGCCCAAAACGGATTTTCCCATGAAGGCAAATCTTTCCCAAAAGGAGCCGGAAATGCTCAAAATGTGGGAAGAAATGAACATCTATGGGAAAATAAGAGAAGCCCTTGCCGGAAGGGGAAAATACATTCTTCATGACGGTCCTCCCTATGCCAACGGCAACATACATCTTGGAACCGCTCTCAACAAGATTATCAAGGATGTTGTTATTAAATCTAAAAATATGATGGGTTTCGATGCCGTCTATGTTCCAGGCTGGGATTGTCACGGGCTTCCCATCGAACATCAGGTGGATAAAGAGTTGGGAGATAAGCGGCATAAGATGTCCCACGTGGATAAACGGCGCTTCTGTCGCGAGTATGCCGAAAAGTATGTAGAAATCCAGCGTGAGCAATTTAAACGTTTAGGTGTTTTCGGAGAATGGGAAAAGCCCTATCTCACCATGTCTTACGACTACGAGGCGGCTATTGTTGAAGAATTCGGAAAACTCTATTTTAATGGAAGCATCTACAAAGGTAAAAAGCCCGTTTACTGGTGTGCCTCCTGCAAAACGGCTCTCGCGGAGGCGGAGGTCGAATATGCGGACCACACAACGCCCTCCATCTATGTCAAGTTTCCCATGACTTCGGATATTTCGGCTGTATGTCCGAAATTAACGGGGCATAGGGTTGCTGTAGTGATATGGACAACAACCCCATGGACAATTCCGGCGAATTTGGCTATTGCCCTGCATAAAGATTTTATCTATGCGGCCCTCAGGGTAGATGAAGATGTCCTTATTTTGGCAAAGGATTTAATGGATTATTGTGTGGAAGCGTTTGGTTATAAAGACAAACAATGTAAAGTCCTGGATGAGTTTCCAGGAAGCAAACTGGAGGGTCTTAAGTGCCGCCATCCCTTGTATGATCGTGAGAGTGTTTTAATACTGGCGCCTTTTGTTACCCTTGATGCCGGCACGGGTTGTGTGCATATTGCCCCCGGCCACGGTCAGGAAGACTATGAAATCGGCCTTGAATATGGTTTGGAAAACTACGCCCCCGTTGATGATGACGGAAATTTTACGGAAGACGTAAAATATTTTTCCGGACGGTTTGTTTTTGATGCCAATGATGACGTAATTCATAAATTGGAAGATGTAGGCGCACTCATGGGGCACATGGAAATGGAGCATTCCTACCCGCACTGTTGGCGCTGTAAGAATCCCATCATCTTTCGTTCCACAGAGCAATGGTTCATTTCCATGGAGAAAAACGATTTGAGGAAAAAGGCTCTGAAGGTTATCGGCGAAATTGACTGGATTCCTCCTTGGGGCAGAGACCGCATCTATGGGATGATAGAAAACAGGCCGGACTGGTGTATTTCACGCCAGCGGCTGTGGGGTGCGCCCATCACGATGTTTTACTGTGATCATTGCAGAGGCGAAGTAATGACGGAAGAAATTCTGGCTTATGTGGTGGAACTGGTAAGGCAGTTCGGCGCCGATGTATGGTTTGAAAGACCGGCGGAAGACTTGATGCCGGAGGGAACCCTTTGCCCGTATTGTGGGGGGAAAACCTTTACAAAAGAGACAAATATTCTGGATGTCTGGTTTGACTCGGGAGTCAGTCATGCTGCGGTGCTCGAGAAGTGGGAAAATTTGAGCTCGCCGGCGGATATGTATCTCGAAGGTTCCGACCAGCATAGAGGCTGGTTTCATTCTTCTCTCCTGGAGTCTGTAGGAACGAGGGGTAAAGCGCCATACCGAAGTGTTTTAACACACGGATTTGTTGTGGATGGCGAAGGGAAGAAAATGTCGAAGTCAATGGGAAATGTCATCGATTCGCAGGAAGTCATCGATAAATATGGGGCGGAAATATTGCGTCTGTGGGTGGTGTCGGAAGATTATACGGATGATATCCGGATATCCGATGAGATATTGAAACGTCTTGTGGAAGCCTACCGTCGCATCCGCAATACCAGCCGTTATATTCTTGGGAATCTGTATGATTTTAATTGTGATGCGGACATGGTTTCATACCATGAAATGGAGGAAATGGACCGCTGGGCGCTTCATCGGCTTCAGGAGATTGTTCGGCGTGTTCGGGACGCTTACAGTCGTTATCAATTCCATATTGTTTATTATACCCTCTACAATTTCTGCACGGTTGATTTGAGCGCTCTGTATCTGGATGTATTGAAGGATCGAATCTATACTTCCAAGGCGGCATCCAGCCGGCGGCGATCTGCGCAAACGGCAATGCATGTCATCCTTGATGCCATGGCGCGTCTTCTTGCGCCGATGTTGACCTTTACGGCCGAAGAAATCTGGAAATCTCTGCCTGATTATAAAGGGAAAGCCGATAGCGTCCATTTAACACTATTTCCGGAGGGCAACCCCCTCTACCTGAACCAGAGCTTGGCAGATGAATGGAAGACCATGATTGCCATTAGATCGGAAGTGGCGAAGGCCATTGAAATTGCAAGAAAGAATAAGATTATCGGACACTCATTGGATGTTTCTGTAGATATCGCCCTGCCTGAGAAGCTACGTTCCTTATTGGAATGCCATCTTGAGGACATGCGTGCCCTGTTGATCGTTTCGCAAATTCAGCTCGTGGAAAAATCAGAGCTTAAGGAGCCTTTTCAGAGTGTTGAAATTGATGGTTTATTCGTTGAGGTAACCAGGGCGCGGGGCAGAAAGTGCAGTAGATGTTGGGTATTTGATGAATCGGTGGGAAAGGATAAGACCCATCCGGATATCTGTGAAAAATGTTTACTGAATCTTTAACGTAAGGCCGGCGAGGACCCCTCTGTTGAAAGCGAAATATGTTATTTTCTTTACTACGTCTGTCCTCGTTATTCTTTTAGATCAAGGGACAAAGACCTATATTACGGAAACGATGTCCATGTATGAGTCTTTTACTGTTGTAAAAGGCTTATTCAATATCACTTATGTAAGGAATCCCGGCGCAGCATTTGGTTTTCTAGCCGGGGCGGCTCCTGGGTTTCGATATGTATTTTTCCTGACCGTGACTGCCATCGCAATTGGGTTGATTCTTTATTATATTCAGAAAAGCGCGGCAAAGAGCCGACTGCTTGTTTTTTCTTTGTCTTTGATTTTAGCAGGAGCCGTAGGTAATCTTATCGACCGGATACGTTTCGAAGAGGTTATTGACTTTCTAGATGTCTATATAGGTTCTCATCATTGGCCTGCCTTTAACATTGCCGATTCCGCGATTTCCATAGGCGCAGTTGTCTTGATTATTGAAATGGTTATGAAAAGAGATAAATCATCGTCCTTGTAGTGAGCGATAAAAAACTGCGATATTGAGACGTTGATGAGTATGAAAATCCAATTTAGTCTGGGAAATATTTTATCTCGCTACCTGTCGCCGGCAGGCATCTTTGTTCTTAGCTTTGCTATGGTTATTCTGTTGGGAACTATTTTTCTGTGTTTACCCTTTTCAGAAGGCTCTGGTTATCGTATCACTTTTGTCGATGCCCTTTTTACTTCCACATCGGCTGTTTGTGTTACGGGACTTACAGTTTTGGATATCGGCAACAATCTTTCCCTCGCCGGGCAGATCGTTACCCTTGTGCTTTTTCAAGTGGGGGGATTGGGAATCATAACCTTTTCCACAGTTTTCTTCGGGTTGCTGGGGCGCAGTATTTCCTTCTCGGGACGGGACATTATGCAGGCAACATTTTTTTATACTCCGCGCCGGGATTTTTTTGCTGTTGCCAAATGGGTTCTTGTCTCAACGTTAATTGCAGAAGGGGTGGGGGCCATTTTTTTGTTTGTTCGTTTCATCCAGGACTTCTCGTGGGGGAAAGCTCTATATCAATCTATCTATCATGCTGTTTCTGCGTTTAATAACTGCGGATTTTCCCTTTTTCCCAATAGTCTGATAAGATATCACTCAGATATTGTTGTAAATCTGACCATGATGGGCTTGATTGTTCTTGGGGGAATTGGTTTTATCGTTCAGCATGAGGTCATTTCATGGATAAAGGGGTTCCAAAAGAAACTTTCCATTCATACAAAGATTGTTCTAATAACCACAACAATTCTGATTTTATCCGGCGCTGCGCTGTTCTATCTTTTCGAAATGAATAATGTTTTAAAAGGCGAATCATTCCAAGCGAGCGTGCTGACATCTTTTTTCCAGTCTGTTACGCCTCGAACATGCGGATTTAACACGGTGGATATAGGGCAATTGACAAACGCAACTATTTTGATTCTTGTCCTTTTTATGTTTATTGGAGCGTCTCCTGGCTCAACAGGTGGGGGCATTAAAACGACGAGCTTTGCCCTGCTTATGCTGATGATTTGGAATCGATTTAAGGGGAGAGACGGGATCAGCGTTTTCAACAGGACCATTCCCAGAGAAATTTCAACCAGAATGATTGCCATTATTGTTGCATCCGCATTTTCTGTGGCTCTCATCACGATGATCCTGTTGTTTGCCGGGGGGATGGCGCATAACGAATCACCCATGGAAAGTCGCCATTGGCTTATAGAGTACCTTTTTGAAACGGTATCCGCTTTCGGGACAGTCGGATTATCCATGGGAATTACCGCCAAGATGAACGATTTTCAGAAAATTGCCATTGTTTTAATGATGTTTGCCGGTCGCGTGGGGCCTCTAACATTGGCATTCGCCTGGGCATCTAAGAAGAGAAGCATTAGGTATGCTGAAGAGTCTGTAATGGTCGGTTAAGGAGGGCTTGAAATGAGAAGGGTCGTTGTAATAGGGCTGGGCATTTTCGGTTTTAATATTGTGAAAGAACTTTATGAAAATGGCTTTGAAGTTGTCGCCGTCGATAAAAACAAGGAGGCCGTCCAGCGTGTCAAGGATTTTTCCACTAAGGCGATTGTTGCGGATGGAACTGATAAAGACCTTATGTTCCTTATAGGCATAGAAGAAGATGACGTGGTCATCATTTCCTTCGGCGAAGATCTGGCAGCGGCAACCTTGATTACTCTTCATTTGCAGCAGATGAAGATAAAGAATATTATTGTGAAGGCGCCCAATGAAGAGCATAGACTTATTTTGGAAAAGGTTGGCGCCACGGAGGTGTTGATTCCAGAAAAAGAGATTGCCGGCAAGGTGGCAAAGAGCCTCATTTCTCCTAATGTTCTGGATTATCTGCCTCTTTCCGATGACTATATGATTTTTGAGATGGCGCCGCCAAATAGTTTTTTAGGGAAAACCATTTCAGATCTCCAATTAAGAAGCAAATATCATATCGAAGTCATTGCGATCAGAGACATTTTAACCGGTCGTCTTTACATGGTGCCCCCCGCTAATTTCGTGGTAAAAGATGGGGAAGTCCTCATTGTGGTTGGCAAAGAAAAAGATATTCAGAAAATCGGCTAGGCTACACTGATTCTGGATTTTTTATTTTACGACAACAGTGGCATCAACAACGACAAGCCCGCTTTTACCAGCGATGAGCGGGTTGACGTCAATCTCACTGACTTGCGGATAGGCCATGCCGATATTCCCGATTTTTATTAAAATATCCGCAAGCTCTTTTCTGTTTACCTGCGGCATACCCCTGAAACCATCAAGCAGTTCCTGCCATTTTAGGCGACTGATCAACTCCAATGCTTCATTCAGACTAAGGGGAGCCATAGCAAAAACCGTTTCTTTAAATATTTCGGCCATGATTCCACCCAAGCCAAGCATAACACATGGACCAAATTGGGGATCGCGCAGCATTCCAATCATTAGTTCTAATTTCCCATCAATTCGTTTTTGGATGAGAATTCGGCCTTTTCCTTTCATCTTTGCCATCAGAGAATCGAAAGTTACCAAGGCTGTTTTGACGTCAGGGACGTTCAAAGAAACCAACCCGAGTTCTGTTTTATGTGTGGTTCCTGCTTGCAATCCTTTCATGACAACAGGCGGGCCGATGATCGAAAACAATTGCTCACATGTTTTTCTGTCATTTGCGAAGCTTTCTTCCACAGTGGCTATGTTATAAGCGTTTAAAATTCTTTTAGACAGGTATTCGTCCATAGGACCTTCCGACTTTTCTAGTATCGCTTTGATATCTTCATGCGGCGATGCCATTTCAATTACAGGTGGTTCCGAAGATTCAATTCTTGCGGTTTTTTTCTGCTGAAAAACAGCGGCTATACATTCTACAGCCCGATAAAGCTCCTGAAAAACAGGCACTCCATTTGAGAGGGCATCCAGGTAAAATTTATAGGCCTCATCGCGCCGACCCAGAAGCCATATAATTAAAGGTTTATCCGCAGCTTTGCATCGCTTGGCTGCATCGGCCAGATCCATTCTGATTCTTATGTTTCCGGCATAGGCATGTAATAAAATTGCATCCACATGGGGGTCATCCAGAACAGCCTTTATGGCAAGATTGGTCACATCAACACCTGTTTCAGCGTTTCTTTCCATGGCGGGCCATAAATCCACAGGATTAGAAACAGGCATCCAGTCGGGAAAAAGTTTACCAAGAGCATTTCTTGTTTTGTCTGAGAGTTCTGCAAGGGATAATTTTTTTTCTTCTAAAAAATCCGATGAGATGATTCCTGCCCCACCAGTGAAGGTAAGGATGGCCACTTGTCCTGTTTGCCGGGGGGGCCTTGGTGGAATCAAAGCGAGAGTGCGGCAGATATCAACCATCTGTTTAAAATCCTTGGCTTCGATAACACCGGACTGGGCCAGCGCTCCGGCAATTACCTGATGATTTCCAGCCAAAGAGGCGGTGTGAGTGATGGCAGCTTCGGCTCCCTTCTTGGTCTTCCCGCCCTTGAGCACTACGAGCGGTTTTTGACTTTTTCGGCAAATTTCAATGAAACGCCGTCCTTCCGGTATGGATTCAAGATAAAGTCCGATAACATGAGTTTGTGAATCGCGCAAAAGGTATTCCAAAAGATCGCATTCATTAACATCAACCTTGTTGCCAATGGAGCATACCTTACTGATTCCCATAGTAGCGTGGGACATTATGTCAACCAGAAATCCCGCTGAAAGCATGCCACTTTGTACGATCATAGATACCGTGCCGGTAATTAGGCCCTCTTCGAGGGTTCTGGGGTCCATGAAAGAAAAGGCATAGCGATGAACGGCGTCAACCAGTCCCATACAGTTTGGTCCCCACAACCTGATACCTGTCTTTTTGGCGATGTCTATGATTTTTTTTTGCAGTGACTGACCGTCTGAACCCGTTTCACCAAAGCCCCCCGATTCTATCATCACACCGGGGATTCCCTTCTCAACGCAATCTTCAAGTGTGCTCGGTACAAACTTTGCCGGGATGAAAATGATCCCCAAATCAACTTTTCCATGGATGTCTTTGACGGAAGGATAACATGTAAGTCCTTCTATATCACGATAGATGGGGTTTATCGGGTAAATATTCCCTTTAAAACCGGTCAAAAGATTCTTGATGATGGCATACCCACCCTTGGACTTGTTGGAGGTTGCGCCAATAACGGCAATTCCTGAAGGATTAAAGAAAAAATCCATCTAAACTCCTTAAAGATGAAATTGATTTATCACACTATCTTTTTTCCCCCTTTATTTGGTCCATAAGCATAAACAGGGCGGAGGTTAAGCAGTTTATTCCAGATTCAATCGTCTTGCTTTGGGGTTTCTTTTAATCTTTCGAGTTCTTCTTTGTATTGTTCCGCTTGTGCTTTAGCTAATTTAATCTCTTCTCGTGCTTTTAAGAGACATTCTTCCTGTTCTTGGCGCACTTCGCGAATTTTGTTTTGGATATCACTAAGACCCATATAAATGGCAGCAATGCCCCCTGTAAGCATGGCCACAGAAATTACGGACCTTATAAGGGCAATAAAATCAGACCACCAAAGGACCAATCCGAGGAAACCAAAAATAGCTGAGATAAGACCACCAAAAACTAGTGACATGGTTTGAGTCCTCCATATGCTTTAGGAGAATGAATATCAGGGAAGATGCCCCGCCCAATACTCGAGACCTTTGAAAAACGGCC
>DHHR01000019.1:11924-48981 GCA_002403385.1 Syntrophaceae bacterium UBA4767
TCAAGTCAAGCACGGAATGACGGCAAGGCGATTTCATCACAAATTCAAAAGTCTCTGCTCATGTAACGGAGTGATATTATTTACTGACTAGTCTCATATGTTGCTACCACAAAAAATCTTGATAAACAAGATAAAAATGTACCTGACAGGTAAAATAAGTCTTGATTTAAAGTATCACTTAAATTACAATCCAAAATTCCCCATTAAATTATAAATCTATAAATAGATCGCTAAAAGCTGAAACAGCATTTCTAAAACACAAGAGAGAGTATTATTTATGGTAACGCCAGATTTTAAAAAAGGAAATGGTCTGATACCTGTTATCGTTCAGGATGATGAGACCAAAGAAGTATTGATGCTTGCCTATATGAATTGCGAGGCGTGGTTAAAAACATTGGAAACCGGCAAAGCAACGTACTGGAGCAGATCGAGGAACGAGTTATGGATTAAGGGGGAAACATCAGGTCATATCCAACTCGTAAAGGAGATTTTGATTGATTGTGATTCAGATACGGTTCTTTTGAAGGTTGATCAAATAGGGGGGGCTGCCTGTCATACAGGCTACAGATCTTGTTTCTACAGGAAAATATCAGATGGTAATGTTGAAATCATAGGGGAGCGTATCTTCGATCCGGGGGATGTGTACAAGTGAAAAAAATAAAATTGGGGATTCCCAAAGGGAGCCTGGAAGCCAATACGGTTGATTTGTTCAGGAAAGCAGGATGGAAAATAACTTATGACAGCAGGAGTTATTTCCCCGATATCGATGACGATGAAATTTCTTGCACTCTGGTAAGGGCTCAGGAGATGTCCAGATACATCGAAGATGGAACGCTTGATCTTGGGCTTACCGGTAGGGACTGGATTCTTGAAAATGCGTCCGACGTGGTTGTCGTTCAAGACCTCGTTTACTCCAAGACATCTACGCGGCAGGCCAGATGGGTGCTTGTTGTAGGGGAGAGGTCTAAAATACGGTCAATTGAGGACATGGAGGGGAAGAAAGTATCTACAGAGTTGGTCAATTTTACGAAAAGGTATTTTAGCGAGAGGGGTGTTAATGTTCATGTCGAGTTTTCTTGGGGGGCAACGGAGGCCAAAGTGGTTGAAGGACTTGTTGACGCCATTGTGGAAGTAACCGAAACAGGATCAACTATTAAAGCCAATAAGCTTAAGATTATTCATGAAATGATGACGTCCAATCCCCAATTGATTGCCAATAAAGCAGCATGGGCGGATCCCTGGAAGAAACGGAAAATAGAACAGATTAGAACCCTCCTTATGGGATCACTTTTGGCGGTAGGTAAAGTGGGGCTAAAAATGAACGTTGCCCAGAAAAATTTAGGGCGCGTGGTGCTATTGCTTCCTTCACTCAAATCTCCTTCCATTTCCGGATTATACCCTGGAGAAAAATCATTACAAGAATGGTTTGCCGTGGAGGCCGTCGTGGACAGCAATATTGTGCGTAATTTGATACCACTTCTCCAGGAGGCAGGTGCGGAAGGCATTATTGAATATCCTTTAAACAAGGTTATCTAGGGAGCTGATAATATGGCGCGAAGGGCAAAAATACACCGTAAGACTTCAGAAACGGATGTTTCTATAGAAATGAATCTGGATGGGACGGGAGACAGCCAGATTTCCACACCGATTCCTTTTTTGAATCACATGCTGGATTTGTTTACTAAACATGGCCTGTTCGACCTCAAAATTAAAAGCAAGGGCGATACCGATATAGACGATCATCACACGGTGGAAGATATTGGAATATGTTTGGGTGAAGCGGTAAAAAAGGCTTTGGCGGATAAACGGGGCATTGCGCGCTATGGAGCAGCTTTGGTTCCTATGGATGAGAGTTTATGCAGCGTTGCCGTGGATCTTTCCGGCAGACCTTATTTGATTTATCATGTCACTTTTTCAGGAAAGAAAAATCGGGATTTTGATCTTTCTCTAATAAAGGAGTTTTTAAAGGCGTTTTCTGATCGTGGAGGCATTACCTTGCATATCAATCTTATGTATGGTAGAAATAATCATCATATTGCGGAGGCTGTGTTTAAAGCATTTTCCCGGGCATTGAAGGAAGCAGTGGCGCAATCCAAGAAAATAGAGGGCATTCTTTCCACAAAGGGAAGTTTATGAAACTCTGACTTCCACTAAAATCGACTTGTTATTAAGGAAATCTTTCTTTCATCTTCATAAATGGGAAAAACTTTCAAGAATGAAGGGAGTGGCAATCATTAACAGGTTTTGGCTATGTGTTTTAAAACGGCTGGGTTGCTCCCTGATAGTTGGTTTGCATGCCGCTTTCTTTTTAGGGTGCGCCCCTCATGTAGAAACAGTCGCGCAAGGTCAAGAAAAACAAGCATTCTGTGCAAAAATAGCCATACTCCCCTTTCAAGGAATTTTGCCAGATAAAGAGGAAAGAAAAGTTGTTCAGTGTCCTATTTGTGGTTCAATGTTCAAAACAAACCGGGCAGATCAGATTTCTGTAAAAAATGTAGAAAATCTCTTTGTGAAACATTTGCAGAGGTATAGCCGCATCGAAGTTATCCCTTCCGATAAAGCGAAAGCCGCCTACAACATGGTATCTGCTGAATTTCCCAGGGCAAGTCTTATAGAAAATATACAGAAGACAGGCCATAAGTTAAATGCCGAGGGAGCCATCGTAGGTTATGTTTATCGTTATGCCGAGAGGAAAGGATTCGCTTATTCCGCTGAACAACCGGCATCCGTCGCTTTTGATGTTCATCTGATTCGGGTAGAGGACGGATCAATCATCTGGAAGGGTACATTTGATGAAACTCAGCGTTCTCTTTTAGAGAATCTCTTGCAGATGGCTTCCTTTCTCAAAAGGGGGGCCAAGTGGTTAACCGCGGATGAACTGACACAAAAGGGAATGGATGAGATATTTAAAACCTTTCCTGTGGAACCATAAAAAGTTTTCTTCATTAATATTGATGGACTCGTAAAAAGTCCCAATTGTCACCCTGAGCTTGTCGAAGGGTGAACATAAATAATTGATATTACGTCATGGTTCGACAGAGCCTGTCCTGAGCCAGCCGAAGGGCTCACCATGACAAAACCCGCGAATTTTCAAAGAGGGCCATTTCCCGACTTTTTACAAAACCATCAATATTTGAATATTTGTTGCTATGGTTGGGGTATCCATTGATTGTTATACCTGCAATTGATTTAAAAGATGGGAAGTGTGTCAGGCTTGCTCAGGGAGATTTTAACAGGGTTAATCTGTATGCCGAAGACCCCGTGGCTATTGCAAAACAGTGGCAGAGCGAAGGCGCCCCGCGCATTCATGTTGTGGATTTGGATGGTTCTCTTGCCGGGCTGCCTAAAAATAAGGAAGTCGTAAAAAGGATTGTCGAAGCAATCGATATTCCGATACAGATTGGGGGTGGGATTCGGGATATTGAAACAATAGAAACATATCTGGCCATGGGCGTTAAGTGGGTTATTCTGGGAACAATGGCCATAAGGAATCCTTTGCTCGTAGAGACTGCATGCAAGAATTTCCAAGGACACATTATTGTCGGTATAGATGCGAAGAATGGTCGGGCGGCGATTCAGGGATGGACATTACAGACAGATCAATCTCCTGTAGGATTAGCTAAACTTTACGAAGGGTTTGGATTGGAGGCCATTATCTATACCGATATCAAACGAGATGGTATGGAGGTAGGCGTTAATGTGGAGGCAACGAAGCGCTTATCTCAATCGGTAAATGTGCCTGTCATTGCCTCAGGTGGCGTGTCGGGGATGCAGGATATTGAAAATTTAATGGAGGCGGAACCTTTTGGTGTTATGGGGGTTATTGTGGGAAAAGCGCTTTATACGGGGGCGCTGTCACTAGAAAGAGCTATTGCCTTAACCCAAAAGGGAAGGGGATAAATTTAATGATAATGAAAGAATTGACGAGGAATATTTATGGAACAGGATTGCGTGTTTTGTAAGATTGTGGACGGCAAAATTCCGAGTACGAAAGTCTATGAAGATGAATGGGTTCTGGCTTTCGATGATATCCATCCGATGGCGCCTGTTCATGTTGTTATTATTCCAAAGCAACATATTGCCACACTAATGGATGTGAAAACCGAACATCTAAGGTCTCTGGAGGCCATGGTGCATGCCGTACAGGAGGTAGCAAGGAGGAAGAGCGTGGATAAGACTGGGTTTCGGCTTGTTATAAACTGCAACGAGCAGGGCGGCCAGGTTATCTTTCACTTGCATATGCACGTCCTGGGTGGGAAAAAACTCAAGGATGCCCTCGATTGATGTAACTATAAAAATATTGGACACAGGTGATATACAATGAATCTTCAAGAAAAAGTTGAACAAGAAATGTTTTTGGCTGTCAAGGGAAAAAACAAGTCGAGATTATCGGCGCTTCGTTTGATCAAGGCTGCTATACATAACAAAGAGATAGACTTAAAAAGGAGCCTTGACGAAGCGGAGTTTCTGCAACTGCTGTCCACAATGGTAAAACAGAGGAATGACTCCATTGAGCAGTTTAAAAATGGTGGACGCATGGATTTGGTAGAGAAAGAGGAAGCCGAACTTTGCGTTATTCGGGAATTTATGCCCGCTCAGATGTCTCAGGAGGATATTTTGTCGGAAATTGAAAGGGCTATTCAGGAAGTTGGCGCGGCCACTACAAAAGATATGGGAAGGGTCATGAAGGTATTGATGCCGAGGATAACGGGCCGCGCGGATGGAAAGGCTGTAGGGGAGCAGGTCAAGGCCAGACTATCAGGATAAAAAAGCATCGGCAAAATACAGGGGGAAGCGGTTGAAGGGGGCAATTTCTGAAGGTATTATTGAAGAAATAAGAAACAGGACAGATATTGTTGAGTTGGTTTCAGAGTATCTGACCCTGAAAAAGGCGGGGAGAAATTTTCTTGGTCTATGTCCTTTTCATCAAGAAAAAACGCCGTCATTTACTGTAAGTCGGGAAAAGCAGATATTTTATTGCTTTGGCTGCGGCGAAGGTGGAAATGCCTTCACATTTTTGATGAAAATAAATCATTTGTCCTTTCCCGATGCTGTAAGGCAACTGGCTCATAAAGCAGGTGTCGTTATTCCGGAGAGAAGGCTAAGCCGTCCAGAAAGAGAACAGGCGGATATCCGGAGCCGAATAAAAGAGCTCAATCAGAAGGTCGCCAATTATTATAGACAGATGCTCTTGTCCCCGGAAGGTCAGAAGGCAAGGGAATATCTTGCGAAGAGGGGAATTAACAAAGAAACGGCGGAGATATTTCGCTTAGGTTACGCAATAGATGACTGGCAGCGCCTCAAGAATTTCATTGAGGAGGGGAAGTATCCTCTACAACTTGCCGAACAGGCAGGTTTGATCATCCCCAAAGTAAATGGTGGTTGGTATGATCGTTTTCGCGGGAGATTGATGTTCCCCATCGAAGATGTCGGGAACCATGTCGTTGCTTTTGGCGGAAGGGCAATAGAGGGTGGTGAACCGAAATATTTGAATTCTCCTGAATCACCCGTGTATACGAAGGGGGAAATTTTATATGAATTAAACAAAACAAAAGAGGATATCAGAGAAAAGGGCTATGCTATTTTAGTGGAAGGATATCTGGACCTAATCTCCCTGTGGAGTGCGGGCATCAAAAATGTTGTTGCGGTTCTTGGAACTGCTCTGACTAAGGAGCATGTGGGCCTCATCAAACGCTATTCAAAAGAGGTTATCGCTTTATTTGATTCTGATGAGGCGGGGGCAAAAGCCATCAGCCGTAGTTTGGGACTGCTTTTTGCCGCTGAAGTAAATGCAAGGGTTGTTATCCTTCCTGATGGTTACGATCCGGATGAATATGTGAAAGCCTTCGGACGAGAAGCGCTGGAAAGGCTTATTGAGAATGCCAAGTCCGCGATTGATTATTACATTGAAAACATTGTAGGCGATAAGAAATCCCTCGAGGGCATTCGGGGTGCGGCAAAAGAAGCCATGTCTTTTATAAGACAGATTGCCAATCCTATAGAGAGAAACCTTTTTATTAAAAGAGTTTCAGAAAAACTGGGTATTGAACAAGAACTGTTTAAGGAAGAAGTTTTTCGATTATTGCCGGCGGGGAGCAAAAGATATTCAACCTTGCCGGCTTTAAAGGAAGTTGAGAAGGAGGTAAGCTCTATAGAATTGAATCTTGTTTACCTGATGCTGGTGTATCCTCAGAAGATTTTCAGCTTCGGCAAGATGAATGTGCTTGATTATTTTCTGGATGAAACGTTGAAAGATTTAGGAAAAGCGATAAAAGAATCTTATGAAAACTATCCGACAACGGATGTTTCTTTACGGGTGAATTTATTGCCGGAAGGGCCAATTAAACAGAAACTTTTAAAGAAAATGTTGGAAGAAGGTTCCTATGAGGAAAGAATTATTCAACGTATAATGGCAGATACGGCGAAACAACTAAAAAAGCGATGGTATAGAAAAAGACACCGAGATATAATGAAAAAGCTTACTGAAGCCCAGGAAGCGGGGAACATCATGTTGTGCAATAGTCTTGTCGCAGAAAAGGAAAAATTGATAAAAGAAGAAAAAAACATCTGTTTATAAAAATGGTAATCCTATGAAAAAATGTGGAGATAAATATATGGGGAAAAAGCTGGAATCTGATGACTTCAAGAAACTGCTTTCAATGGGAGAAGAGAAAGGTTTTTTAACATATGATGATGTCAATGATATGTTGCCGTCAGATGTAGTTTCTTCAGATCAGATTGATGATATTATTATGCTTTTCGGCGAGAAAAATATCGGTGTCATTGATACCGACAAGGGCGAGAAACTTATTGTAAAGAAATCAACAGAAGAAATGATCAGCGCCAAGGGAGAAGATACTCTTGGTCTAATTTCCGCCGGTGGGAAAACAGCTGATCCTGTTAAGATGTATCTCAGAGAAATGGGCATTGTGTCTCTATTGAGTAGAGAAGGGGAAGTGGAGATTGCAAAAAAGATTGAAGAAGGATGCAGAGAAGCTATGACAGCGGTATTTAGTGTTGCCGCATCGGTTAAAGATGTTGTTAGTATCGGACAGAATCTTCGCGCAAATGAGATACGCATTAAGAATGTTGTGGATAATTTGGAAGATGAAAGTGGTTTCGTTGAAGAAGATTTACATAAAGACAGGGTTTTGAAACTTATTGATAAGATTACAGTTTTTGATAATAAAAATAATCTTATTAAGAAAAGATTGAAGAAAAAGGGGATCGATGAAAAACAAAAAAGCATACTAATGAACGAGTTGACAAAAAATTCAAAAAGTATTGTGGCATTGTGCAGAAAAGTTAAATTCAGCAAAAGACAGATTGATAGAATGATTGCGAGGCTTAAAAATTACGTTGCTGAAATCGAAAAGGCGGAAGCAGAAATCTCTTTTTATAAGAGAAGCACTGGGATGTCACTTGCCCAGTTAGAGAAAACATGGGATCGAATGAGAAAATCACCGGCGGAGGCAAAGCAAGCGGCTCACGAATGGGGTGTTTCTGTTGACAAATTGAAGGAGTCGGAAAATGTTATCAGGGCGGCTAACAGGAAGATAAAGACGATCATTCATGAAGCGCAACTCCCAGCATCCACCCTTAAAAAAGTTGTCATCTCAATAGAAAAAAGCGAAATTAAAGCCGAAATGGCTAAAAGAAAATTAGTCGAGGCCAATCTGAGATTGGTTGTAAGTATTGCGAAGAAATATACCAATAGGGGCTTACAATTTTTGGATCTGATTCAGGAAGGAAATATCGGTTTAATGAAAGCTGTTGACAAGTTTGAATATCAACGAGGTTATAAATTTTCAACATATGCGACATGGTGGATACGGCAGGCGATTACAAGAGCAATCGCCGATCAGGCAAGAACCATAAGAATACCGGTACATATGATTGAAACAATTAATAAATTAATAAGGACCTCCAGATATCTAGTGCAAAAATTGGGAAGAGAGCCGACGCCGGAGGAGATTGCAAATAAGATGGAGTATCCTCTGGAAAAGGTGAGAAAGGTATTGAGGATTGCGAAAGAACCTATATCTTTAGAAACGCCCATAGGAGAGGAAGAAGATAGTCATCTAGGCGATTTCATAGAGGATAAGAGGATTATTTCACCATCGGAGGCAACGATCAGCATAGATCTTGCTGATCAGACAAGAAAAATTCTCTCGACGTTAACCCCAAGGGAAGAAAAGGTTTTGCGGATGAGGTTTGGGATTAGCGCAGGGGCATGTTCCCTAACTAAAGAAAGGATGGAATTCGCGGTGGATGTGGAGAAAGAACAAATAAAGCCTGTAGAGGTGGAACAACAAAAGCGGCCGAGGAACTCAGCGCGAAGAGCTAACTTAAAGCATTTTGTGAAATAAATCATTGACAAGAAGTGATAATAGGTATAGCAAACCCGATCACAATTCGGAAGTTCCTGAATGGCGCTTTTATTGGAAGGAAGATAAGCGGTTGGGGGCCCATAGCTCAACTGGAAGAGCCACCGGCTCATAACCGGTAGGTCCCTGGTTCGAACCCAGGTGGGCCCACTTTGGATTTTATAAAGATGTATTTGTGAGATTTAAAAAACATGAAAGAGAATATTAGAAATTTGTTGCGAAAAGGCAACAGCGGAACCGATGGGCAATGGGGGGATTTTGAAAAGGAAAAGACACTGCTCCTGTCGGCAAATAGAGGGGCAGCTTCTTCCTTGAATAGAAAAATGCACCACAGGTTGGTGCATTTTTTTTGTAGGAGGCAGAGGGAAGGGTAATTGAAAGAACAACTGTCTTTTTTAATTGCGCTTCAAAAACTCGACCTAGAGATTAGCAAGGTGAGTTTGAAAAAGAAGGAATTGCCGGTTAAAAGAGCTAAACTTGATGAAGATTTTGAAAAGCTAAAGGCTGATATTGAAGAAGTTAGAAAACGATATGAAGCATTGCAGAGATCACGCAAAGAGAAGGAAGACAGACTTAAAAGAGGTCAAGAAGCTATCACAAAAGCAAAAGATCGGCTCTTGGAAGTGAAAACAAATAAAGAATATCAAGCTGTTTTGAAGGAAATAGAAATTATAGAAGCTAAAAACAGCGAGATAGAAGACGAGGTTATCAAGGCATTAGAAGATATTGATCAACTCAAGATTACGTTGGACAAAGAGGAAAAAGAATTTGATATACGTTGCCGGCAGTATGAACGTGACAAAAACAATCTGGAAGAGGAAGCTGCTTCTAAAGAAGCAGCTTTACTGTCATATCAACAACGGGTTTTTGAGCTAAAAAAACAAATTGATGGTGAACTATTAAAGAGATATGAAACCATTAAACGTATACGAAATGGGTTGGCTGTAGTTTCTGTCTGGAAAGAAGTTTGCCAGGGTTGCCATATGAATATTCCCCCTCAACTGTACAATGATGTGCAAAAATTAGAAGGTTTGCTCTCATGTCCGAACTGTAACAGAATTATCTATTGGCAGAATCAAAACAACAATGCTTAATGAACATTTGAATCTATTTACAGATGGAGCCTGTCGTGGAAATCCCGGCCGTGCTGGAGCAGGAATTGTCTTGACTAATAGAAATGGTGAAGTTATTATAGCATCCTGTCGGTATCTTGGTTTGTGTACAAATAATATTGCCGAATACAAGGCGCTGATCATTGGTTTAGAGGAAGCATTAAAGAGGCGTTGCAAGCGAATTAATATTTATCTTGACTCTGAGCTTTTGGTAAAACAAATAAATGGCGCTTATCGCGTGAAAAATGAAAACTTAAAGATGCTTATGAAAGAAATCAGAGGATTGTTATATTTTTTTGAAAATTATAGTGTTGAACATATACCAAGGAACAAAAACACTACGGCAGATCGACTTGCCAATAAAGCAATTGATGATGTTTGCTGAGAAAAGGGAAATAATTTCTTTGAAACAACCGTTTAAATATGATACAGGGAATTGGGAATGTAAGATAAAAGTTTCCTGGCTTCTTTAGCGTGTAGTGAAAGAAAAAACAGGGCGCTGGAGTAGAGCAGATGATCGCCGACCTGTCTTAAGGCGGGAGGAAAGTCCGAGCTCCACAGGGCAGGGTGGTCGCTAGCGGCGACTGGGGGTAACCCTAAGGAAAGTGCCACAGAAAATATACCGCCCCGCGCTTGTCGAGGGGTAAGGGTGAAAAGGCGAGGCAAGAGCTCACCAGTTTTCCGGGTGACCGGGAAAGCTTGGCAAACCCCACCCGGAGCAAGACCAAATAGGAGAACATCGAGAGTGGCCCGCTCAACGTTCTCGGGTAGCGTCGCTTGAGACAACAGGCAACTGTTGTCCTAGATGAATGATCATCGCCACTTTTGGGGCAACTGAAAAGTGGAACAGAACTCGGCTTATGATCTGCTTCGGCGCCTGCATTAAGAAATGCCAAGACTCTTTTCAAGTTCTATAATATCCAACGTCGTTTTAATGATGGTATCGGAATTAAGGGATATGCTGTGGATCCCACATTCAACCAAAAATCTGGCAAATTCCGGATAATCGCTGGGGGCCTGTCCACAGATGCCTATTTTCTTTCCCATCTTATTGACTTTGATAATAGCCTGTTTAACAAGTTCCATTACTGCGGGATTTCTCTCATCGAAGATGTGGGCAATCTGAGCGGAATCGCGATCTAATCCGAGAGTTAACTGGGTTAGGTCATTAGAACCTATAGAAAATCCATCGAATATTTTACCAAACTCTTCAATGAGAAGCACGTTGCTGGGTATTTCCACCATCATGTAAATTTCCAACTCATTTTCCCCCTGAATTAAACCTCTACTCGCCATCACATCGATAACCTTTTTGCCTTCCTCGACTGTTCGGCAGAAAGGAATCATCAGCTTAATATTGGTTAAGCCCATTTCGTTTCTGACTTTTTTCATGGCTTCGCACTCGAGCGCAAAAGCTTCTTTGTAGCGGGCATCATAATAGCGGGAGGCGCCTCTGAAGCCGATCATGGGATTCTCTTCTTCTGGTTCAAAAAAAGAACCGCCGATCAAATTTGCGTATTCATTGCTTTTGAAATCACTCATCCTGACGATGACATCATGGGGATAAAAGGAGGCGCCGATTTTTGCTACGCCTTGCGACAGTTTATCCACGAAGAAATCGCTTTTGTTTGTGTAACCATACGTTAGAGCCTCAATCTTATCCCTGATGTTCTTGTCCGTGACTTTTTCGAATTGAATCAAGGACATTGGATGTATAGTTATAAATTGATTAATAATGAACTCGAGGCGCGCTAATCCCACTCCATCGTTCGGGATGGCAGCTAGATTGAAAGCGTTATCCGGATTGCCGACATTCATCATAATTTTTGTTTTCGGTCTTTTTGAACACTGTGCATTGATTCTCCGGACCTCAAATTTCAATATCCCTTCGTAGATATTCCCGACTTCTCCCTCAGCGCAGGATACGGTAACTTTCGGTATAACCCCTAAAGCGCTTGTGCCTGTTTCGGTTCCCACTATACATGGCACGCCAAGCTCGCGGCTGACAATGGCAGCGTGGCATGTTCTTCCGCCCTTATTGGTGACAATGGCGGAGGCAATTTTCATCACAGGTTCCCAATCAGGATCCGTCATGTCGGTAACCAGTACCTGACCTTTTTTGAAGTTTTTAATTTCACTTACAGAT
Organism: Syntrophaceae bacterium UBA4767; assembly: GCA_002403385.1. Classification (GTDB taxonomy): domain Bacteria; phylum Desulfobacterota; class Syntrophia; order Syntrophales; family UBA4767; genus UBA4767. The sequence goes on from DHHR01000019.1 coordinate 23,570, forward strand.
TCGATTATATGCACCGGGCCGGCGCCAATCTTTGAACCGACGCTGGTTCCCGTGAGGATGGGTTCTTTATGCTCCAGAAGGATATAATTTTCCAGGATATTGGCATCTCTCTGAGATTGAACCGTCTCCGGTCTCGCTTGGAGGATAAAAAGTTCATTGGTTCTTCCGTCCTTTCCCCACTCGATATCCATGGGTTTGAAATATCCTGCCTTCTGGGAGTAATGATCTTCGATGATGACAGCCCACTTTGCAAGCTGGAGAATTTCATTGTTCGTTAAGCAAAACCGATTTCTATCTGCCGAAGGAACAGGGACGGTTTGCGTGGCTTCACTTTTTGTGTTAGAAGTATAGACCAATTTTAATTCTTTTGTTCCCAATTTCTTTTGAATGATAGGGCTGTAACCGGTTTTTAAAGTGGGTTTAAAAACGTAAAACTCATCAGGATTAATAATTCCCTGAACAATTGTTTCTCCTAGACCATAACCGCCAGTAATCAAAATTGCATCTTTAAAGCCTGACTCTGTATCGATTGAGAAAATAACACCTGAAGCGGCAAGGTCAGAACGCACCATTTTTTGAACACCAATAGAGAGCGCAATGGATGAATGGTCAAATCCTTTATCAACTCTGTATGAAATAGCACGGTTGGTGAATAGGGAAGCGAAGCATTTTTTGCATGCTTCGATAAGGGCCTCTTCGCCTCTTACATTTAAATAAGTTTCTTGCTGACCGGCAAAACTTGCATCAGGAAGATCTTCTGCCGTCGCCGAGCTTCTAACTGCCACGTCTGTATCCTCTCCATATTCCTTGCATAGTTTCTTGTATGCCTTGAGAATTTCATCCTTTAAGTTTTCAGGGAAAGCAGCGTTGTAAATAAGAGACCTGATTTTTCCCCCTTTTTCAGATAAATTTTTAATGTCATGCGTATCCAGATCGGAAAGGATTTGATCTATTTTTTTTGCGACCCCTGCTGATTTGATAAGGTAACGATAAGCATGGGCAGTAATGGCATAACCATCTGGAATATTAACACCTTTTGAAGTAAGTTCTCTTCTCATCTCACCAAGGGAAGCATTTTTCCCCCCGACCTGCGGAATATCGCCTAACGCTATTTCATCAAACCAGAGAACTAGCTTATTGTTTTCCATCAACTTCCTCCTAATGATATAAAAATACGCCAGGCAGGACGCCTATCCTGCCATGGGGTAGTAAAATCAGGCATTCTGTCCCTAACAGTTTTGAGTTCCCAAGTCAAATAGAATATAAGCAGGGGAATTTGCTAATGGCGCTTCTTTACCTGCTTTCATGAAAGAGTTTTTCGAGAGCAACGCTTGCGGTGGAGCGTATGGTGATGTCATAGATGCCGGATAGTTCTGATGGTTCAGGGTTGATTTCGATGCATAAGGCTCCTGCGTCTTTGGCAATCTGGGGAAATCCGGCGGCAGGCCAAACGACGCCGGATGTGCCAATGCTTATAAAAACGTCAGCCTTGCGGATAGCCAATATTGCCTTTTGAACAACCTCTTGATCGAGCGTATCTCCAAACCAAATTATATCCGGCCTCAAAAAGGAGCCGCATTTACTGCATATGTAACTTTTGTAACTTTCGCCGAAGTCATCGCGCACCCCGTGCATGACGCAACGTACACGCCATAGACTTCCGTGTATTTCAATGACGGCTTTGCTCCCTCCTCGTTGATGCATGCCGTCAATATTTTGGGTTACCGTAGTTACATGAGGATGTCGTTTTTCTAAATCTGCCATGCTGAAATGCCCGGCGTGGGGATGGCATTTCAGTACAGTCTTTCTTCTCAATTCATGAAATTGAAGAACTTTTATTGCGTCTTTCTCGAATGCCTCTTGACATGCATACTCTTCCCAGTGATACTCATTCCATATGCCCCCGCGCCCGCGATAAGTAGGAACACCGCTTTCGGCAGACATGCCCGCTCCGGTAAAGAAAACAATGTGTTTATAATCAAAAGGATTGATGACCTTCATGGAGTACGTTTTTTATGCGATATCGTTCTTTCATTTTTCTACAATATTAATGCGACAATTTCAAGGAGTCCTAAATATTAGGGGAAATGGTATTAGGGAAAACATCTACAGATGTTATATACAATAGGTAGTAAATAGCTAATAAAATGGAACGAGGTAACGAAGTATATGTGTGTAAAAAAGGAGTACCGCCCTTGGGGATTTTATGAAATTCTTGCTGATGAACAGGATCACAAAGTTAAAAGAATTACTGTTTATCCAGGTAAGCGTTTAAGTTTGCAGCGGCATCGCTGGCGGAACGAACATTGGTATTTCATGGGAGGCAAGGCTGTTGTGACAGTTAATAATAGCGAATTTAATCTACAGGGAGGGCAGTCAGTGGATATCCCCCAAGGAACCCTTCATCGGTTGATGAACAGGGGGGAGAAAGATGTTGTCTATATTGAGGTACAGACAGGAAGCTACTTCGGCGAAGATGATATTGAGCGAATCGAGGATGATTATGGCCGGGTTTAGCTTATGGGTGAGATTATAATTTGATTTCCATGTCTTGGTAGAGGGCGAAACATCTAAGAGGAGAACGAGATTTATTTATGATTGTTCGGCAGTCATCAAGCATGCTATCAATCGCTTGATCGCTTCTGTCCTGATTATGGTGAAACAGGCCCAATGTTTTTACTTTGGCGTCAAGTGCAAGCTGCAAGGCATCTGTATAAACAGAATGTCCCCACGTTTTTCTTTTTTTATACTCTTCTTTTTTGAATTCTGCATCGTGAATGAGAACATCTGAATTCATGCAGAAATCCACGTAACCGCGATAATCAAGACCGCCTGGATGTTTAAACATCAGCTCATTATCCGTCAAGAAAACAAATGACTTTCCATCCTCTGTAAATTTGTATCCCATTCCCTGGTTTGGATGACTGAGGGCAATAGGTTCAATTGTCATTGATTTTAAACTGTGGACGTTTTCACAGGATTTGTAGTAAGAGGTTTTTGCATGAATATCATCAAAATTTAGGGGGAAATTTGGTGGTTGCATAATCTTTGATATCATTTGTTTGATGGTATCTTGTGCGAAGGGACAACCGATAATATCAATGTTTGTTTCTTTCAGATAAATAGGTTTAAAAAAAGGGAAACCCATAAGATGGTCCCAATGGGCATGTGTGAACAGCAATGTGAAATGATATTTTTTTTCGGCGAGCAGCCTGTTGCCAAGACGGCGAATGCCTGATCCCGCATCAATGATGATAATTTCATCATTTTTTGTTCTTATTTCAATGCACGTGGTATCTCCGCCATATTTCATATATTCTTTTCCCGATACAGGAATAGAACCTCTCGCACCCCAGCAGCGAATAATCATAATGTTTTCCCCTCATCAAAAAGAGGTTTCGCTATTGTCATTTTTTCAACTCCTACCTGGTGAGTTTTCTTCCATGATGTGAGTTGGCGCTGTTTTAGGAGACTTTCCTCGTTTTACGTCGCGATAATACGCATAAGTCATGGGTTCCTCAAAGTGTACAATTCTGCTGTCAATAGCCTTACCTATAAAGATGGCATGAGTGTCGCAATCGATTTCGTTAATAACTTCCGCTTCGATATAGGCAATGGCATAATCTAAAACAATAGGAACGCCGGTTAACCCTATTTTAAATGTTATGTTTTCAAATTTATTTATGTTCCTGCCGCTTTTAAAGCCAAACAAGCCGATAAAGGTCATCGGAGCCGATTGTGAAATAATGGATGCAGCGAATTTGCGGCTTGTCATGATGAACTCATAGGTGAGATTTTGTTTGTTGATGCTGACGGCAATAGTAGGCGGTTCTGATGATACTTGAAAAACAGTATTTGCAATCTGGCCGTTAAAAATATTTTCTTTTCGAGAGCATATAACGTACATGCCATAACTTATTTTTTGGAATGCCAAATGATCCATTGCTGTCTCCTCATTGATTATGTGCCTCCTGAATTATGCTTTTAAAGGTCTTTCGCCAAAGATGCTTCTACCGATCCTGACGATGGTAGCCCCTTCTTCTATTGCAACCTGATAATCTGCTGACATTCCCATAGAAAGTTCCTTCATGCCGACATTCGGTATTCTTTTGTGAGCAATTTTATCTTTCAATTCTCTTAGAGACGCAAAATACGGTCTTGCTTCTTGGGGATCATCGAACCAGGGCGGCACGGTCATTAATCCTTGAATGGACAAATTTTTTAGGAGTGCTACTTCTTGGACTAAAGTTATTACATCATTTCGAGAAACTCCACTTTTGGTTTTCTCTCCACTCATGTTGATTTCTATGAGGATTTTCATGATCTTTCCAAGAGCAAAAGATCGTCTGTCTAATTCAATGGCGAGTTCTCGTCTATCAACCGACTGAATCATGTCGAATAGGCGTACGGCATACTTTGCTTTATTGGTTTGAAGATGGCCGATCATATGCCACTCGGCATTTCTTCCCATCTTTTCAATTTTTCTTTTGGCTTCCTGGACGTAATTTTCACCAATCATATCAACACCAGCTTTTATAGCCTCTGCAAGACGATCATCATCAACAGTTTTAGAAACGGCCATGAGCCTTATGTCTGAAGGATTTCGGCCACATTTTATGGCTGTTTCCACAATGTTTTCTCTGATACGGTCGATATTAGTTCTTACTGTTGAATGCATGTTGCCTCTTCCAAAAAATTTATGGCCCCTAAGTTTTCTAAGGCTGTTATCACTTCACACAAAGGGAGCCCTATTACATTTGTGTATGATCCATAAATCTCTTTGATGAAAAATGCGCCCATTCCCTGAACAGCATATCCCCCTGCTTTATCGTAGGGTTCTTCAGAGTTTACATACCAATCCATTTCTTTATCCGAGATAATCTTAAAAGAGACAAAAGATTCAACAACATCTTTGACAAGAAAGTTGCCGTTCCTCTTTGCGATTGTAAAACCTGTAAAAACCTGGTGACACTTTCCACTTAATTTGACGAGCATCTCTTTGGCTTCATCTTGTGTTTTGGGCTTACCGAGAATTTTACTATGGACAACTACTATGGTATCTGCGCCGATAACCCATGCATCAGGGTGAAGCTTCGTGATAGCTTTCACCTTCTTTTCTGAAAGTCTCAATACGTGGTCTTTGGGTGTTTCACCTTCTAAGGATTCTTCGGTAATGCCACTGGGAACGATTTCAAAATCAAGTCCTATTGCTTTAAGAAGTTCAATTCGTCGGGGTGAGGTTGAGGCTAGCACCAGTTTTGATGGCATGATAATTCCTGTGGTCGCATTTATTTCATTCTTACCAGCGCTTTTATAGAAGATTGCTCTTTTTCTGTCAAGTACTGCGAAATTTAATATAATTTGCATAATGCATTGAATTCGTGTAAGAATAATAGCGAAGGTTAATTTGTAGCAACCAATTTTGTTGGCGAAGGGAGTAAGCGCCGAAAGTGAAGAGACATTTTGTATTAATTTTGGGGATTGTTGCTTATGTTTGCCTCTTGAGTTGTCATGCAGTATTCGCAAGCGAAAAAACTGTGCAAATGATAATATCCGGTTGTTCAGCCTGAGGGGCACAAACGAGAATAGGGGCTATTCTCAAAAAGATTGGTGGTGTCGTAAAATTTCACAGTCCAAAACCAAATGTGACAAACATCACATTTGATGACGAAAAAACAAACTTGGGAAACATTATGGAAGCTTTGGCAAAAGGTGGATTTCCCGTACAGGGTAAACCTGTGTATTTGAAATAAAGTCTGGTATTTATGGAAAAAGAAAAACAAGAGATCTTTTTTAATAAGGTGATGCAAGAACCTTTTGCACGCCTTCTGGGCATTGAGTTGAAAGAGGTAAGGGAGGGTTATGCGCGTTGCAGCATGCGATATAGCGGGGATATGGATAATCTTCATGGCGCTGCTCATGGTGGCGCCATATTTGCGCTTATCGATGAAGCATTCGAAATTTCATCTAACAATTACGAAAATATTGCGGTGGCATTGAACATAAATGTGATATACGTTAAAGCGCCAAAGAAAGAGACCCTATTGGAAGCAGAAGCAAAAGAAATTTATAGAACGAGAAAAACCGCTTCCTATAAAATTACTGTCAAAAACGAAAATGACCTGATTGCCATGTGCCAAGCGCTCGTATATATCACGGAAAAACCTAATCCGCTTGTAACCGTAAAGTAATCCTCAAGTTATCAAGATAAAACGAAGAATTAGCGCAGTCACAAAACATGACGGTAAATCACAACTAAATATATTTAGTTAACCCTTTGTTTTCCAATATTTCTACTATCTTTCTGACTTTCTGAGAAGCGCCTCTCTTACAGACAAGAATGGCATCCTGCGTTTCGACGATGATCAAATCCTCTACATCGATTAGCGCAATTAATTTTTGTGAACCGTGAATGAGGGAGTTTTTTGCATTTAAACCGGTAAAGTGCCCTTTTATAGCATTGCCGTTTTCATCCTTTTCGGATATCTCCCATAAAGCATCCCAACTTCCGACATCGGACCAACCGAAATCTCCCCTCATAAGAAGAGCATGACGCGTTTTTTCCATAACGCCATAGTCGATAGATATGGGTTTAATATTCTGATAAATCTTATCTGAAACAAAACCCTCTTCTTCATTCGTTTCCATGGCTTTTTCTATGGATATAAGCCCGTTATAGAGATCTGGGAGCCATTGCTGAATTTCATTAAGAATGGATGATGTCTTCCAAATAAACATGCCGCTGTTCCAAAGAAAGTTACCCTGCCGCAAAAATTTTTTTGCCTGTTCAAGAGAGGGTTTTTCTCTGATGGATTTTACTTTATAGATAATTTCCCCATTGATGTTATCGATGATGTTTCCTTGTTCCAGATAGCCATAGCCTGTTTCAGGACTTGACGGTTTTATCCCGACGGTGATGAGATGAGGTCCTTCATTTGCTTTTTGTGTGGCGGCGCTGAGGATTTTCAAAAAGTTACCGACATCTGAGATGAGATGATCTGCGGGAAGAACAATCATTACGTCATCTATTTTTTTTCTCTTTATGTGTAGCGCAGCCAAACCGATACAGGGAGCGGTATTCCTGCCGATGGGTTCGATGATAATATTATTCCGGGGAATTTCTGGCAATTGACTTGTGAGTTCATCGGCATGACTTTTTCCTGTAACGATGAGAATGTTTTCCGTGGGAACCAGCAATTTGATCCGATCAAGTGTTTCCTGCACAATAGTTCGCGTGCTTATAATATCCAGCAAGTGTTTTGGTTTTTTTTCACGACTTTTAGGCCAGAACCTTGTGCCTCTTCCCCCAGCCATGATTACCGCGTGCATAGTGTGTGTTTTACCTCCCAGCGCTCTTTAGGTATCAGCGAATAAGCTAAAAAATATCAGAATAATTTTTGATTATCAATCCGAATCGTATGAAATACTAAATTTTGGCATTGGATACGAGCTTCTATTAGTTGTGCAAAAGCAGAGCAAGCAGAGCGATTTATCTGTCGGAGTAGTATTAAATAGGGAATACGGGAGACTGGATAGCGAGTTATGTTATTTGGGCGTGTGAAGGTGTTTTGATTTCAACCGAAAGTGGTTGGCCTATGAGGTTTGGGAAATTATTCGTAGAGGTTGGCGAAAAGATTGCTTGACAAAAAAATAAATGAAAGATAAGTTGCCGCCATTTTTGATGAACATTACACGCGATAAAAACAATTAGTTTTTAATGAGTGTTTTTAGCGGCGTTGCCAGGAAATATTATGAGGGCAGGAATCTTTTAAAAAAGTAAAAGCGCTTTTTACTAACGGTTATAAGTGTTAATGATCTGACTTTGGTAAAAAAGTGATTTATTTGACTCGTACCACAAGACCAGTTGCACATCAAAAGCCCTGGAAAGTTTCTACATAAATCATCATTGTCTATTAAATAAAAGGAGACCTTTGAAAAACGGCCCCTCACGTCATTCCGACGCGTCACCCGATGAAAATCGGGGCGGAATCTATAACGGCTTGAAAACACTGGATTCTGTGTCAAGCACGGAATGACGGCAAGGCGATTTAATCACAAATTCAAAGGTCTCAAAAGGCATTTGGGCAAAAATATGCGTTGTAGCGTCATAATGCCTGCAACGGGGAGGGGATTGTATTTTATATACAAGGGCGATATGAAATTCAGTCAATCGGCAGTTTCTCTTTAATGAATGGATATGTGTTATGGAAAAATCGTTATGAGGCCGGAGGAACATTTAGCGGCGGTTTTCCCGGGGCAAGGTTCGCAGAGGCCGGGGATGGGAAAAGATTTTTATGACAATGTTGAAGTAAGTCGGAAAATTTTCGAGCGAGCTTCCGATATCCTACGTTGGGATGTGGCTGATATGTGCTTTGGGCAGGATGAACGCCTCAACTTAACGGAATATACACAACCTTGCATATTAACAACGGAAATTGCCATGTTAAGTGCGCTAAAGGACTGTTATAGGTTTACGCCTTCATATTTTGGCGGTCACAGCTTAGGTGAATTTACAGCGCTGGTTGCGGCGGGCATAATTTCTCTGACCGATGCTTTGCAAGTGGTGCAAATTAGGGGGAGATTGATGCAGGAGGCGGTTCCCGTCGGAATGGGGGCAATGTCGGCGATTATATTGGAAAATTTGGATGCCGGTTATGTGCGTGAGGCTATCGCGGACCTTCCTGTTGATGTGGCAAATGAAAACTCCGCCCATCAGCTTGTGATCAGCGGCGAATCAACGGCGGTGGAGGAAGCCGAAAGACGTCTATTAGAAAAAGCGATAGGCCCCAAAGCGCTGCGCTGTGTGCAGTTGAATGTAAGCGCTCCGTTTCACAGCCGATTTATGCAGCCTATAGAGGATGCTTTTAGAAAAGCGATAGCTGAAATTGTGAAGGATTGGGATATTGAAAAGGCCTCGCTGGTAACATCAAATTTTACCGGAGGGTTTCATTCCCATTGCGTGAATGATATTATAGACAATCTTGTTTTCCAGCTGAGTCATACGGTAAAATGGAAAGAAAACATGAAGAATCTTGCCGCTCGGGCTGGGCGGATATATGAGATTGGTCCTAGTCGTCCCTTGAGAGATTTTTTTAGGTCCATTCAGAAAGAATGTTTATCTGTAACAACATTCGCAACAGCCGAGCGGATGTTTAAAAATGACATGTAGCTTTTCTAACAAACAGATGAAAGGATAGAAAAATGGATTTTAATCTTAGCGATACTCAGCAAATGTATTTGGAGACAGTGTCAAAATTTGTAGAAAATGAAATAACGCCTCATGTCATGTCCTTAGAAAAAGGTCATCATTTTCCATGGGAGATCATAAAAAAGGCATGGGAAGTTGGTATTTTGAATCTCTGTATCCCGGAATCTATAAAGGGTTATGAAGTAGATATTGTGTCAAGCGCTTTAATCATAAGAGAATTGTCTTATGGAGATACGGGTATTTCCACATCGGCTATGTGTAATGATCTGGCGAATGCTGTTATTGTCCAACACGCAAATGACGAGCAAAAGGAGGATTTTCTCAGACGTTTCGTGCAAGAACCTGTTCTTGCATCTTTTTGCCTGACGGAACCCGGCGCTGGTTCCGACAATATGGGTATGACGACGTTCATAAAAAAACAAGCGGATGGGACATATTTGCTCAATGGGACAAAATGTTTTATTACAAATGCCTCTTACGCTGCCCAGTTTACCGTCTTTTGTAAGGTAGGCAGTCCTACGGGTAATTTTATGGCCTGCGTGATTATTCCATCTTCTCATTTTGATGGAGTGAAATTTGGCTTATCCGTTACTGAAAGCAACGAAATCTCTGTTCGTAACGGCGGCAGGATCATCATAGGCAAACCTGAGGATAAACTTGGCCAGCGTCTATCGAATACAGCCAGTGTGACCTTTGAAGATGTCGTTATAGAAAGCAATCAGATTATTGGAAACAGAAGGCTGGGATTCAAATATTTAATAGATGTTCTTGACTATGCCAGACCTATGGTTGCAGCAATCGGTGTCGGTCTTGCAAGAAGGGCGCTGGATGTTACAATCTCCTATACTAAAGAACGAAAACAGTTTGGAAAAAGGATATGCGATCTTCCTGTCGCTCGCGATATGCTGGTCCAAATGTGGAAAAGGATAGAACTTGCTGAACTTGCCTTGCTGAAAGCCGTGGTAGAAATTCGTGATAATTCCCCAAACAGAGGAATTTATGCATCACTGGCAAAAAATGTCGCTGCGGAAACGGCGCTGTTTTGCGCAAACGAGGGACTCCACCTGCACGGAGGATATGGTTTTATGTCGGAATACGAAATTTCCAAATTAGCCAGGGACGCATACATCATAGACATCTATGAGGGTGTTCGGGAAGTGCAGAACATGATTATTGGCAGGGAGATTGTTCAATGATCTATCTTCATGGAATTGGCCATTTTCATCCGGAAAACATTATTACCAATAAGTTTTTAGAGGAACTGGATATTGGCACAACACAAGAGTGGATTTTGGAGAGAGTAGGCATTAAGGAACGCCATACCGCGCTTCCACTGGAATATATTAAAACAACCCAAAACCGCGATACTAGGGCGGCGCTAGAAGCTGCTTTATATACCAATGCAACGGCAGGTGCGGCAGCAGCCAGAATTGCAATGAAAAGGGCTGGTCTCAAAACGGAGCATGTGGGGCTTCTCTTATCGGGGACTTCCTTGCCGGATATTTGCACGCCCGCTGAAGCCGCAACCATTGCGGCGGAACTCAACATAGACGTTCCCTGTTTTGATTTGAATTCTGCGTGCTCGACATTTGCCATGCAGATCAATTTCCTTGATCGGATGAGACCTGAGGCATTGCCGGAATTTATATTGCTGGTTAATCCGGAGCACGCAACGCGATGTGTTGATTATTCCGATCGGGCATCAGCCGTTCTTTTTGGTGATGGAAGTGCAGCGGCGGTTGTGTCGGCCACGGTTCCATCGCGGGCAGTTTTAATGTCATGCTATTGCGATTCCAAACCGTCTTCGTGGGGAAAAGCTATGGTTTCTCGGATGGGATACTTTCAGCAGGACGGACAAGCCGTCCAAGCATTTGCCATCCGTAAAACGACAGATTCTTTGCGTATGTTAAAAGCTGCTTTTCCGGTGGCTCCGAAACATTTTAAGTTTATCGGTCACCAGGCTAATCGAGGAATGTTGTTAACCGTCTGTGAACGCTCTGAGATTCCCGAGAAGAATCATTGGCATAATGTGGAATATTTTGGAAACACGGCATGCTCTGGAGCTCCGGCTGTGTTAAGCCAGCATTGGGATGATCTGTGTCCGGGAGATCATGTGGCCATTGCCTTGGTTGGCGCAGGTCTAACATGGGCGCATATGATGTTAAAAATGGAGGAAATATAATGAAATATGCGGAATTTATGGAACGTCAGCAATTCGGGTTAGAGGACCTTATTGCTTATTCTTATGGAACGCTCGTTGACGATCCGCCGGAAAGCTTCGAAGCGCATCTGCCGGCTCCTCCCTTTTTGATGTTTGACCGTGTTTTATCATTTACAAAGGATGGGAGACAGGGAGCGATAGTAGCAGAGCAGGACATTCGGCTGGATGCGTGGTATTTTCAGTGTCACATGCCGGGGGATCCCGTGCAGCCAGGATGTCTTTGTGTTGATGCTGTTTGGCAATTGTTGGGGTTATATGGTGTCTGGAGAGGAGCTAGAGGCGCGGGGCGCGCATTGGGTTGCGAAGAGGTTTTTTTTAGCGGTCAAATTCGGCCCTATAATAGGTGTGTCCGTTATGAAATTAAAGTGAAGAGATTTGCTCAATTAAAGGATTCAGGAGCAAGTGTCATAATCGGAGATGCCAAGGTTTTTGTGGACAACGAATTGATAACAGAAGTAAAACAGGCAAGAACGGGTATTTTCAAAGGGATTGTATATCCTGATTATCCGCGCAGATCGCGTAATTCTGTGGGAGGAATGATAACGGACAGATGAATAACAAACCAATTGCCATAGTGACTGGCGGCGCAACGGGAATCGGGGCGGCATGCTGCATCGCTCTTTCGACAGAGGGCTTTCGGGTAGGGATTAATTACATTGATGCAGTGGAAGATCAAGCAAAAGAGCTCTTAACAAAGATTGAAGCCGGTTTTATTGTAAAGGCTGATCTGACGAATATAGATCAAATCGAAAAAATGGCGCAGGATATTAAGAATTATGGAGACAGGGTAGATATACTGGTAAATAATGCCGGAATATCGGTGAACAACGATATAAACGCCATGAAGATGGAAGAGTTCGACCTTCAGCGGGCCATCATGCGCGGCACATGGTTTTTGACCAAGAGGATTTTGCGTCTTTTTATGATTCGTCAAAATTATGGGAGAATCATTAATATTTCCAGTGTGGTTGGTCATACGGGGAACAAGGGACAAATTCCTTATACCATGGAAAAGGCTGCTTTGGATGCCTTTACGAAATCTCTTTCCAAAGAATTATGGGGACGAAACATCTTGATCAACTCGGTTGCTCCCGGCTTCATTGACACTTCAATGACGCAAGATCTACCCGCGGAAATGAAGGAAAGGGTGTTGGCAAATATCCCGCTGGCGAGATTTGGCCGGCCGGAGGAAATTGCCGACACTGTGGTTTTCCTGGCGAAGCGTGCATCATACATAACAGGGACGGTCATTCATGTGAATGGGGGTCTTTATGGGGGTTGATGAGCATTTAAGGCGGCAAATACTTATGGCAGTTCCTCAGCAGGTTCCTTTCCGATTTATTGATGAAATTACCGAGCTTGATGAGGAGCACATTGTCGGAAGTTATCGATTCAGGAAGGATGAGTTTTTTTATCGGGGTCATTTCCCGGAGCGTCCCATAACGCCAGGGGTTATTCTTATTGAAACCATGGCTCAAACGGGAGTTGTTGCATTCGGCATCTATCTGACTATGGCCCATAACCATTTAAACCTGGAACAGGTAAAGGAATTGACAGCTCTGTTTACATTAGCGGAAAGGGTGGAATTCATGGAAACGGTTTATCCTGGTGAAAAGGTGATCATACGCGGTGATAAGGTTTACTTTCGCCGGGGGAGCATGAAAGCGAAGGTTTGCATGGAGAGGGAAGCCGGGCAGACGGTTTGTTTGGGCACGTTGGCGGGTATGGGCGTTCGCTTAAAAGAGAGTTAATTATCATACCTGGAGGGATTAAGAAGTGAGAAAAAGAGTTGTTGTAACAGGAATGGGAATTTTAGCGCCCAACGCACATGGTTTGGCGGACTATGAGCGGGCGCTTCTTGAGGGGCGTTCGGGCATTCGTTTTGTCCCGGAAATGAAAGAATTAAATTTCTCGTGTCATGTTGGGGGGGTGCCTCAGGGTGTAGAAAAGATTTTCGAAAGATATTTTGACGATGAAAAGCTATTGTCCATCAACGAAAACATTGGATATGCTTGCGTGGCTGCTATTGATGCATGGAGGGATGGAGGCTTTGAACTTCCGACGGAAGGTTCAGATTTGGTAGATTGGGATACAGGGGCGATTGTCGGTTGCGGGATAGGAGGCATGGACACCATCGAAAAGCAATTGGTTCCGATGGTTAGGGCAGGACAGGCGCGTCGTATGGGCAGCGCCATGGTTGAAAAAATCATGAATAGTGGCAGTAGCGCCCGTATTGGTGATTTGTTATCACTGGGGAATCAGGTTACTTCAAATTCTTCAGCATGTAGCACAGGAAACGAAGCTATTATCGATGCAGCATATCGTATCCGAATGGGTCTTGCGCAAAGAATGCTGGCAGGTGGTTCTGAAGGTTCCTCTCCATATATCTGGGCTGGATTTGATGCTATGCGCGTACTTTGTCGTAAATTCAATGACTGGCCAGAAGCAGCTTCTCGACCAATGAGCGCATCGGCTAGTGGTTTTATTCCCGGTTCTGGAGCTGGAATTTTGCTTCTGGAAAGTTTGGAAAGCGCTAAAAAACGCGGTGCGCGGATTTATGCAGAGATCATCGGCGGCGCCGTCAACAGCGGCGGCCAAAGGATGGGTGGTTCCATGACGGCCCCAAACCCGGAAGGGGTTAGGCGTTGCATTCAAAATGCCATTGCCGATGCTCAAATTAGTCCGACAGATATAGATGCGATAAACGGTCATTTAACGGCAACATTTGCAGATCCGACTGAAGTTAAAAATTGGGCGCTAGCTTTAGGCCGACGACCAGGAAAATTTCCATATATAAATGCCACGAAATCGCTGGTTGGACATTGTCTTGGCGCCGCAGGTGGCGTTGAGTCTGTGGCGGTGGTTTTACAGCTTTACAGAGGATTCCTCCATCCCTCTGTTAATTGTGAGGATATTCATCCGGAGATTGCTGCCTTTGAACAGCACGTTCCGAAAAAAGCCTTAATGCTTCCAGGATTACGAATCATTGCAAAAGCCGGTTTTGGTTTTGGAGATGTGAACAGTTGTCTGATATTCAAAAAATGGGAAGGGGAATAATAACATATAAAGTTTAAGGAGGGTGAAGATGGATGAGCAAAAGATTTTTGGAGAATTAACAAATATTCTCAAAGTGTACACGAAGGATCCCAGCTTGCTGGATAAAGCTACTAAAGAAACGCATATTTTAAATGATCTCAAGGTTAATTCTGCCAGGCTTGTAGATATCATTATAAAATGTGAAGATGTTTTTGGCATCACCATTGAGGATGATGAAGCGGATAAAATCCAAACCATCGGTGATGCGCTTTCGTTGATAAAGAGCAAAGTCGGTTGAAAAATGACCCTTGTTGCCAAAACTTTATTGCAACTTCAGTATTTTTTGGGCCGCATTGCTGTAATTATTCTAGGCCCTCTTCTTTTTCTAACGATGAAGGTTATGCATTACCGGGTGCGTAATCTTAGAGAAATAAGGAAGGAGTGTTCTCGTCACTTTAAATATCACCAAGGTCCATGGATATTTTGTGCGAATCACTTGACAATGATTGATTCCGCCATATTGAGCTATGGGATGATGTCTCTGGGGCGTCATATATTTCGATTTCGGCTCGTTCCATGGAATTTACCGAAATGGGAGAATTACAATCGCAGTATCGCTTTGATTATTCTTTGTTACTTGGCGAAATGTATTCCTATTGATCGTAAAGGTGGTCGTGACGAGACAAAGAAAACGCTGGATAAATGCGTTTATCTTTTGAGCCAAAAACAGAGTCTGGTTATTTTCCCCGAAGGGACACGATCGCGAACAGGTCGTGTAAATACAGAGCTATTTTTTTATAGCGTAGGCCGCTTCATTAAGATGTTTGAGAATCTTAAGGTTATGTGTATTTATCTTCGGGGAGAACATCAAGAAAACTGTAGTGTGATACCTAGATATGGCGAGCAATTCATCATGAAGCTGGAGGTGTTTACGCCTCAGAAGACAGGCGCTAAAGGGCTAAGAATACACCGCGAATATGCTCAGCAAGTTATTAATCGCATTGCCCGGATGGAGGAAAATTATTTTGACTCTTATCGGAAATGATGTAGTGGATCTTATCGAAAAAGAAAATATTGCCAAACATAAAGATAGGCGATTTATTGATCGGATTTTCACCTTGAACGAAAAAACAAATATCTTCAACTATTCATGCCCCAATACCATGCTTTGGGCATTGTGGGCGGGGAAAGAAGCGGCATACAAAGTAGAAAAGAAACTTTCACCTGAAGTTCATTTTGTCCCCCGAGCGTATGCGGTAGGTTTGTCGGAACATCCTTGGGGAAAAAGCAAGCTCCCAATTATGGGTGAATGTTTCGCAGGCAAGGTAAAAACACCGAAGCGATATATCGATATAGAAATTTTGGCGACATCTGATTTTATTCATTGCCTTGGTGTTGTGAAAACTGCCAAGAGCAGCTCGGTTGATTGGGGGATAGATAATATTTATCAAAATCCGCGATTAACCGATGATTGCGCATTAAACATTGCGCGTAAGGTGGCAGGAGAAAAGCTGGCTGCTCATTTAAACTGCGATTCAAAACGCATTGAAATTCGACGAGAACAGAAGGTAAACGATTTGGGGCCTCCCCTTGTATATTTTGACGGCAAGGTCGCGGAAATTGATATAAGCCTAAGTCATGACGGTCGATTTGTTGCTTACGCCTTTGCGAATTTCAATTTTAAAAACTGAGAAAAATAAATCAGCAAAGTTATAGTCCAGCACATAAATCTTGACAGTAGCGTTTTAATGTGTTTTATGAAACCGCCAGATAGTCAAGCGAAGCTAGTTAACGATGCGCTGAGATCACCTAATAAGGATTCGAGACCTTTGAAAAACGGCCCCTCACGTCATTCCGACGCGTCACCCCGATGAAAATCGGGGCGGAATCTATAACGGCTTGAAAACACCGGATTCCCCCGTATCGAGTACGGGGCAGGCTCAAGTCAAGCACGGAATGATGGCAAGGCGATTTAATCACAAATTCAAAGGTCTCGATTCCTAGAGAGGTTGGCTTTTAAAACGAATCGGAAGATACTATGCATATAATAAGGAGGTACTTTAAATGAGTGTAAACGTAGTCGCGCCTATGCCGGGAACAATTGTGGAAATTTTGGTGAATACAGGTGATGATGTTAAAGCTGATGATGAATTGGTTATTCTTGAAGCCATGAAGATGGAGAATCCTATATGCGCGCCATCCGATGGCAAGATTAAGGAGATAAAGGTGAAAGAAAAAGATAAAGTAGACATTAACCAAACATTGGTTGTCCTTGAATGAGGGATTTGTTCGTGTCATAGATATTGCCGAATCAGGAAATTTCGTTCAGTGAATAGGTATAGGTGTAGTCTTTTACATAGGATGTGATTGCCAAGATATTTTGGCTACGTGTAAAAATATTTCCAGCAAGCCGCATATGCCGCGTGGAAAAATATTTTTGATGCACTCGTAAAAAGTCAAAATTTGCCAAATGCAGTTCTGTAACTTATTGTAAGTATTAGGCGCGAATTTTCAAAGAGGGCCATTTCCCGACTTATTACGAAACCATCATTTTTTGCGGAGCTGTAAATTTATCTTGACAAGGGGGAAAAAAAGCGTATCGTTCCAACTCACGAAGGATGACGGATTATCTGTCCCAATGCTTAAAATTTTTGAAAGGAGGTGACGCGTTAATGAAGAGATTATTTGCTTTTATTCTTTCTCTGCTTTTCTTTGCGACAGTATCGTTTGCAGTGATTGGCTGCAAAAAGGCTGAAGAGCAGAAGCCGGAAGGAGAGGCGGTCACTGGGACAACAGCCCCAGCCCCAGCGCCAGAACCAGCCCCAGCCCCAGCGCCAGAACCAGCGCCGGTGCCGGCACCAGGAACAACTGTTCCAGCGGCTAAATAAGGCGCTATAAACGACGTAGAATGATTGAGAAACCGAGCATTGATTTTATGAGATGCTCGGTTTTTTTTAGGATAAATTCTGGGTATTATATAATAAAAAAATTTTTTTCTCATTGTAGTTATAAACTGATCATGATATTTACAAAACAAAACAGAATGCGCGCAACCATGACTGGTATTTTAAAGATTGAAAATGCTTTTAAAACATATAATGGGAGGTGGTTATGTCCTTTGAAACAAAAAGTTTTTTAAAGGGTTTGTTTGTAGGCGGGTTGATTGGTGCTATCTTAGGCATTCTCTATGCCCCAAAGAGAGGAGAAGAGGCAAGAGAAGAATTAAAGAAAAAAGCTGAAGAATTGTTGGCAAAAACAAAAGAGGGATACGGACATGCAGTGGAACAGCTTAAAGAGATGGAAGGCGCGGCAAAGCACGGGTTGGAAGAATTGGAAGAAAAGGTGGGTAAGGTAGCTGAATGTGGCAAGGAAACATTCCAAAATACAAAAAAACAATTTAGGAAAGCTATAGAAGCAGGTGTTGAGGCATACAAAAGTGAGAAGAACGGAACGATATGATGTGTATATAGAAATTATATCACAAGCAGGATAGGAGTCATGGCCATGGAAGTTGTTTTGATTTTTTTGAGCGTCACATTTTTTTTATTTATCATTATTTTAGTCCCTCTTTTCTTTCAAGTATGGCGAAATGCAAAAAAGATGGCTATGACGTTGCAGGCGCTAAATGAACATTTACCCACTATTCTAAAAAATCTTGAGGAAATTTCTACAAATGTAAATCAAGTAAGTCGCACTATTGGCGATCACGTCGAAGGTTTATCATTTGCAGTGAAGCAAATACGGAGCGCAATGGGTTTTACTAAGGATTCAGATAATAGTTTAAAAAAAGGCATAGCCGTTCCCATCATAGGTGCGCTGAAAACTTTCTCTGCTATAATAAAAGGAATCGGCGTCTTCATTGCTGTGCTTCGGCAGCCTCGATGAGAGAGATGTTCTAAAACCTTCTCAAAAAGCGTTTTTTCTTCTCGCTTTTTTATTGTAAAAAAATCCATAAATAATATCCGGTATCCGGACTGAGCATCATATAAGGATAACTATATTAAGAAGATTTCTGAAAGTGGTTCCTGAATGTAACGGAACTATTTATCGCATCAGCTCGACGAATAAAAGGCAGGAGATATTCTCGACATTTTGAGCGAATTGGTCACTTTGCTCAGAATGCCATTAACCATTATCGTATGTGAATGTTAATTAAAGTGTAGGACAAATGGGGAAGCCAATAATGACAAAATCGTAAAAAGTCAAAATTCGCGGGTTTTGTCATGGTGAGCCCTTCGGCCGGCTCAGGACAGGCTCTGTCGAGCCATGACGTAATATCATCCTTCGACAAGCTCAGGATGACAATTGGGACTTTTTACGAGTGCATCAATAATTGTCGATCTTAATGAATTTTGTTGTGGATAAAGGCCTTGGAGGTGAAAAACATAGGGTATAAATATGAGGGAAAAACTTGTTATTACGATAGACGGCCCAGCCGGCGCGGGGAAAAGTACGGTCAGTAAAGTGTTGGCGGGACAATTTTCATACTTATATTTAGATACCGGGGCTCTTTATAGGACCTTTGCTTACAAGGTTTGGAAGGAAAATATTGCGCCAGACGACAAAGATAGGCTTGCAGAGCTAGCCAAAAGAATCAAAATCGCGCTTGAAAATGAAAATGGGAATTTAAAGATTCTTTGTGGTGGCAAGGACGTTACAAGAGAAATCAGAATAGAACAAATCAGTTTGCTTGCATCAAAGATTTCCGCCCAGCCTGTCGTGAGAGAAGCGTTGTTGTCAGTTCAGCGTGATATGGGGAAAAATGGGGGTGTTATTGCAGAGGGGAGAGATACGGGGACCGTTATATTTCCGAAAGCTGATTACAAATTTTTTTTAGACGCCGATATAAAAGAAAGAGTAAACCGCCGATACAAAGAATTGATTGCCCGAGGCGAATGCGTCGATTTTAGTGAGGTTAAAAGAGATATTCTTCTGAGGGATAAGCAGGATCGAGAAAGGGAAGTGGCTCCTCTCAAGCCGGCGATTGATGCTATTGCTATTGACACAACCAACATGACTATATTTGATGTGGCAAACACTATACTGAAAATAATTAGAGTAAAAGAGGCGGCAGGATAAAATTAAAGCGAGCCGCAGATTCCTTAATATTTGCGCTTCATAATGGGAAAGGTGTTTCAGTGAGATACAAATACCGGATAAAGTTAGTTTTCAAGAAGAAAGAATCGTGAGATTTAAAGATAGCGCACTTCTACCTGAATTTTCTTGATATTTTATAATCAGCATGTTATTCACCAGGATATTTTTTGAAAAAGACGTCATAAAATTAGCGGGGGTAATGGTTAATGGTTAACGATGATAACTTAATTTCGCAAAGCAATGAGAATCCAATAGACCGATCCGCCTTGTCAGAACATCCAGCGAGTAACCATGCGCAAGGAAATGAAGATGATGTGGGATTTGAAGAGCTTTATAATCAGAGTCTTCAAGAAGTGCAATTTGGCGAGGTTGTTAAGGGAAAAGTTGTTCAGATTAATAGCGATGTTGTGATGGTTGACGTTGGCTGGAAGACAGAAGGATATATTCCCGCCGAGGAGCTTAGAGATAAGGAAGGCAATATTTCTGTCGTTGTTGGCGATACAGTTGAGGTGCTTATTGACAAGAGAAATGGAGATGGGAATCTCATACTGTCAAGAGATAAAGCAGCAAAACTTAAGGTTTGGGATGATATCAAGGCTGCTTGTGAGCAAAATGTTTCCATAAAGGGCACTGTAGTTGAGAAGGTAAAGGGTGGCCTTTCCGTTGATATTGGCATTTTAGCTTTTTTGCCGGGCTCGCAGGTTGACATTCGGCCGGTCAGAGATATTGATAAATATATCGGTCAGTGTTTAACCTTCAATATTCTGAAGTATGATCGAAAAAGAAATAATGTGGTTTTATCAAGAAGACCTATTTTGGAACGTGAAAGAGAGATGGAAAGGAAAAAACTTCTTGAAAATATAGAAGAAGGTAAGATTGTAGAAGGCATTATTAAAAATGTTACGGATTATGGTTTGTTTATTGATTTGGGCGGCATTGACGGTTTGCTGCATGTCACTGATATATCATGGGGTAGAGTAACTCGCCCTTCGGATAACTTTTCAAAAGGGGATAAAATAAAAGTTAAGGTGCTTTCTTTTGATCGAGAGAAAGAAAGGATTTCTCTTGGTTTAAAGCAACTTGTGGATAATCCATGGGACAAGATTCTGGAAAAGTATCCTGTGGGTTCCATTGTCGAAGGCAAGGTTGTCAATCTAATGGATTATGGCGCTTTTGTGGAGCTTGAAGGTGGCGTAGAAGGACTGATTCATGTTTCAGAAATGTTTTGGACTAGAGGGGTTAAGCATCCTTCTAAAATTTTAGAGCATGGTGAAATAGTAAAAGTTATGGTTCTGGATGTCAATTCAGAGCAAAAGCGAATATCTTTAAGTTTGAAACAGACTTTCCCAAATCCATGGGAAATGTTAAAGCAGAAACATCCTGAAGGAACAACTGTAAAGGGTGTAATAAAAAACATTACAAATTTTGGCATCTTTATGGATATTGAAGAGGGAATAGACGGTTTAATTCATGTTTCAGACATTTCATGGAAACATCATGTGAAGCATCCATCTGAGTTTTACAAGAAGGGGCAGGAGATTGAAGCGATGGTTCTGAATGTTGATGTGGAAAATGAGAAGTTTTCCCTGGGTATAAAGCAGATAGAAAAGAATCCTTGGGAAGAGTTTAATCTGAAATATACACAGGGAACTGTTATTAAAGGCAGGGTCACCAATATTGCAGAATTTGGTGTTTTTCTAGAAATCGAAGAGGGCATTGAAGGATTGGTTCATATATCAGAATTGAGCCAAAAGAGAGTAAAATCATGTTCGGAATTATTCGCTATAGGTGATATTGTTACGGCTGTTATAAAGAGCATTGATATGAAGAGTCGTAAAATTAGGCTGAGCATAAAGGATTACGAAACAAGTCAGATAGAAAAGGATCGATCTGCAAATCAATATTTGAATAACAAAGAAAACATAGGTTCTAGTCTTGCAATGGCCCTGGCGGAAATAAAGGTCGGGGACGTCGGAAACGAGTAATTTAATAGAGTTGAACTCGTAAAAAGTCCCAATTGTCATCCTGAGCTGGTTGTCCTGAGTTTACCGAAGGGTCGAAGGAGATATTACATCATGCTTCGACGAGCTCAGCATGACAGCCTATATTAAATTCGACTTATTACGAGTCCGTCAGTAGAGATAAGATGAAAAAACACCGTTTTTTAATGGGCATAATTATAATTTTTGCGGGGGGCTTTTTATTTTTTTCTCTTATGTACGGTTTAAGCTTCTACACACAATGGCGTTCTTTTTCAAGTGAAGGTAAAGTTGCTGTTGTTACGGTCAATGGTGTTATTAACGATTCTCGTGAGATCGTCCAACAGCTAAACGAAGTATCGGAACAAGATAACATTAAAGCGGTTGTTTTAAGAATAGATTCCCCAGGTGGTGGTGTAGCCGCATCGCAGGAAATATATGACAGCGTTATTGAGTTAAGGAAGGTGAAAAAAGTAATCGTTTCGATGGGGTCAGAGGCAGCCTCCGGAGGGTATCTTATCGCTTGTGGAG
Organism: Syntrophaceae bacterium UBA4767; assembly: GCA_002403385.1. Lineage (GTDB taxonomy): Bacteria > Desulfobacterota > Syntrophia > Syntrophales > UBA4767 > UBA4767. Next base: position 45,642 of record DHHR01000019.1, read on the forward strand.
CAGATAAGATCGTGGCAAATGCCGGCACAATTACCGGCAGTATTTCAGCTATAATGTTTTTTGCCAATGCGGAAGAACTCTTTAAAAAGATAGGTCTGAAATCTTCTGTTGTAAAAAGTGGTAAATTTAAAGATATTGGCTCTCCCATGCGCGAAATGACCAAGGAAGAAAGAGCCTTAATCCAAAATTTAATTGATGATATTTATGATCAGTTTCTTGATGTTGTTTCGCGGGCCAGAAAGATATCCAAGGAAGAATTAAGGGAAATCGCAGATGGGAGGGTGTTTTCGGGGCGGCAGGCAAAAGAACTTCGGTTAGTTGATTATTTGGGCGATATGAATTTTGCCATTCGTCTTGCAGCAAAAGTTGCTGGAATCAAAGGGAAACCTAAGGTCATTTATCCACAAAAAAGAGAGTTCGTTTTTTGGAAATACATTCTGGGTGAGACCCTCTCTCTAGCTGCTAAAGAATTAGCCCGTAACGAAACGGGGTTCTATCCTGCTATGTCACTCCGATATCAGTACTACCGTTAATAAGCCTAATCTAACGACCTTAGAAGACTGTAAAAATCAAATGCCCCATGCCATAGTTCGACAAGCTCACTACCGACAAGCTCACTAGCCATAAAAAACGACGGTCAACATATTATGGAATAGCGCCTCAAATAAATATTCGTTTTCATAGCCATTTTTTTTTTCTAAAATATATTAACATGATTGATGCCACAGCCAAGATGATACTCCAAACCATAAAATAACCAAAACGCCATTCCAGTTCCGGCATATATTTAAAATTCATGCCATATATGCCCACGATGAAGCTAAGGGGCATAAATATGGTGGCAATGATGGTCAATGCTTTCATGATCTCATTCATTTTATTGCTGACACTTGAAAGATAGATATCCAACATACCGGAAAGAATTTCCCTGAATGTTTCAGTGGTTTCAATAACTTGAATAATATGGTCATAAATATCCTTGAAGTAGATGTTTGTTGATTCTTGGATGAGGGTTGAATCGCTTCTTTCGAGAAGACTTATTGTTTCTCTGAGTGGCCAGACAAATTTTCGGAAAAATATCATCTCGCGTTTCAAGTTTTGAATGTCCAACAGCAAATTGCGATCAGGATTACAGGCAAGGGCATCTTCAAAAAGCTCAATTTTTTCATCAAGACTTTCCAGTACAATAAAATAGTAATCTACAATTGAATCTATAAGACAATAAGCAAGAAAGTCAGCGCCGGCTTTTCTTATGCGTCCTTTGGCGTTTTTGATGCGGTCTCTAATAGGGTTAAAAACGTCTCCCGGTTTTTCTTGAAAAGAAATAACGAAATTGTTGCCGAGAACTAAACTTACCTGTTCGGACTTAACTATGCCATTTTTATCTTCTGATTTATAGAACATTCTAAGGACAATGTAGATGTAATCCCCCATATCTTCCACTTTAGACCTTTGATCTGTATTCAAAATGTCTTCGAGGATCAGTGGGTGTAAATTAAAAATGTTTCCTATTTGTTCCATAATTTTAGTATCATGAAGTCCATCCACGTTGATCCATGTAACGGTCGGTTTTTCTCGAAAAAATGAATAATCATGTATTTCCACTACCTCTTCTTTAGAGTAGTATTCGTCGTATTCTATTATGGTTATTCGTGCTTTATCCGTTAATTTTTCTCCGATGTGTATAAGAGAACCCGCCGGCAACCCGATTTTCTTTGCTCTCGTGTGAAAACGTTTTCTCATATTTAGGATCTCCTGATTAAGGTTTTGGAATGCACAAATTAAACGGCATTGAAAAACGAAGTTTCATTTATTTATTTTCCCAATCTTTGCGATTACCGTAGCGGAAGAAATATCGCGATTATCACGGTTGAATTGTACCTCCGGCGGGTAAATGAGTTTTGCATCGATTTTTCTTGTCGTGTTAATTTTGCTAAGATCAATAGGTTCCGTTTTTATTTCCATTCTCGCGTAACGCAATCTGCTGGGAACAAAAATTTCAATACTTGGGGGAAGGACGGTAAGACCTTGGATGTAATAACCTTTAGGGGGCGCGTTTTCAGTAATGATCTTGATTGGAACCTCAATGGAGACCATCCGCGAAGCCACTAAAGTAATTTGTCCAGGCTTGATGCCGACGACTGAAATATTGGAAGGGTTATTAATCATTTCTCTGGTCAGTAAAATTTCTTGTCTGCCTTCATGTATCTGTGAAAGATTCAAGGATATCTTCAATGTGGCCGGATTGAGGAGTTGAAAAGCTTGCGACGGTCCCATCAAGGTCAGCTTGGCTTCTATGATCTTAGGTTCTTCAATAGTCCACTCCGAAGACATGTTTAAATACTCAATGGGAACAATAAAATCTCTACGAACGGATTCTCCTTGATATCCAAAGGCAAACCAGAGGATGCATGCTAGAACAATTGCCAACAACTTTTCTTTCGGATTTTCCTTCAGGAATCGTGAAAGGGGGCTCTTTTTTGACACCGGCGCCGATGAGGCATAAAACGATTCCAGCGCCGTCCGAAGGGCGGAGGCATTAGGAACTTCCCGAAGGACTTCGCCCTGAGCGATGCTGATGGATCCTTTTTCTTCGGAAACGACAATGCATATTGCATCAGACCTTTCAGAAAGGCCTAGGGCGGCTGTATGACGTAAACCAAGATTGTTATATTTATTCGTAGCGACAGATAAGGGCAAATGACAGCCGAATTGAACAACGCGATTTCCATTAATAACAACAGCGCCATCATGGCCGATAGAATGCGGGTCAAAAATACTTTCTAAGAGAGATTGACTTACAATGCCATCCAGTCTTGTTCCGCCTTGAAGATGTCTGTCTAGCGGATCATGTCCCTGTATTACGATAAGGGCTCCGATATGTTTACGCGCAAGGTTGGCTGCTGTTTGGGAAATGATTTCCGTGTTGGAATGATGAGACGTGATATAAGAAATTTTTTTTCTGATTCCTCCCCACATGGCCAAGCGTTCGAAGAATCTTCGAAGATCCTCTTGAAAGATGACGACAAGAACAAAAAGAAAAATGGCAAAGAAACTTTGGAGTACAATGGTGGTTAAATAAAGTTGAAAAAATCTAGCGATAAGATAAATCAGACCCAAAAGGCTGATTCCCACAAGAACAAAACGTGATGCTCTGTCCTTGAACCATATAAGAACGACGGAGATCATTGTGGCAGTGATTGCCATATCGAGAATGTCTTGAATTCTTAAGCTTTGCAATATCCCCCATATTTTGGGAATCATTTATTTTGCCTGTTCACTTGGGTTATTGTGTTGAAGTTACTATCAATAATCTTGACAAAATCGTAAAAAACCCCCA